>JAYPMZ010000005.1:38123-48739 GCA_038130205.1 Erythrobacteraceae bacterium
GATTGAAGGACCTGCTGCGGGGATGAGTTCGCAGGAGACCATGCGGCTTGACCGGCTGCTGGTTTTCCTGCGCTTTGCCCGCACGCGCTCGATCGCTCGCACGATGATCGAAAGCGGGCGCATGCGGCTCAATTCCGAACGAGTCACCAAGACCTGCCGCGAAGTCGCGGTGGGCGATGTCATTACTCTGGCGCTGCGCGACGAGGTTTGCGTGGCACGGGTCGAACGGCTCCCGAGCCGCCGCCTATCCCCTGCCGAGGCCTCGCGCGCTTGGAGCCGGATCGCCTGAAGCCGCGCGAATTGCGACACCAGCCTTGACCGACGGGGTCAAATCGCCATAGCAGGCGCGCTCAAACCTGCCTGATTTAGCGGAATCCTCTCTCCATGACTTACGTCGTCACCGAAGACTGCATCAAATGCAAATACACCGACTGTGTGGAAGTGTGCCCGGTCGATTGCTTCTATGAAGGCGAGAACATGCTGGTCATCAATCCGGCCGAGTGCATCGATTGCGGTGTTTGCGAGCCCGAATGTCCGGCCGAAGCTATTCTGCCCGATACCGAAGACGGGCTCGAAAAGTGGCTTGAGCTCAACACCAAGTTCTCCGCCGAATGGCCCGTGATCACGAGCCAGAAAGACCCGCCCGCCAATGCCGATGAGCACAAGGGCGAGCTCGACAAGTTCGAAAAGTACTTCAACCCGGGACCCGGCGAAGGCGACTAACGCCGATCAGTCGCCCTCGGGGGTGGCCGCGACCAGTCGCTTCGAATTGGCTATCATTTCATTTGCCTGCGCGCGGACTTCGGGATCGGGGTCTGTTTCTGCGGCGATCTCGAACCAGGCGATGGCTTCTGTCATAATCCCCGGGGCGACGAACATTTCTTCGCCCTCCATGCGAAAGCCGCGACGGGCTAGCGATAGGGCGTGCTGATAGGCTGCATCGCTGCGGCCCCATTCATAGGCTTTGGCAAACCATTCGCCCGCTGCTGCATGATCGACCGGGGTTCCATCGCCCTTGGTGTGAATCTGGCCGAGTAGAAAGGCCGCGTTGGCCTGCTCCTGCGAACCCGCCTGTTCGAGCATGAAACGTGCTGCCACGGGATCGCGTTCGCCCCCGATTCCCATGAGCAGATAGCCGCCATAGTCGGTCTGGGCGTCGGCATCGCCCGCTATTGCCGTCATCCGGCATAGCTGCACGCCTTGTTCGGCATCCTTGGGGCCGCCTTCACCGCGGACCAGCATATTGCCGTAGGCGCAATGCGACATGATCCACCCGCCCTCGGCGGCGGCGGCGTAGAGTTCGCGGGCTTTGCCATAGTCCTGTGCGCGACCATCACCGACGAAATAGCAGGTGCCCTGATTGTGAAGACTGTCGGGACGGCGGTTCCCCACGCGCTCGAAGTAATCGCAGGCGCGCACCGGGTCACGCCCGAAACCGAACAGGCCGAATGAGTACAACTCGCCCAGCACTTCCAGCGCGCTATCGTCCCCGTCGTCAGCGAAGCGCTCAAGCGTGGCAATCAGCGCCTCGGGCTGCATGTCGGCGCTGTTTTCAAGCGTCGTCTCGACCTCCTGCGAGAACACCGGTTCGTAATATTCCGCAGGGGGCGAAACAGACTGCATCAATATCGGCAAGAGCAAGATCTGGAGCATCAAATATCCCTGTTCGAATTCGGATCGGACGACAGGATATCACGCCCGAAACCGCGAGTCTCAAAGCGACTCGCAATTTTGTTGCGAATGTGTTATATAATACTGCAACTGCGCTGCTTCGGAGCCCTCTCTCCGTTCGCGCAAGCGACAAGAATCAGGAAGGCCGCAACCCAGCAACGACATTTCGAGACGATGCCAACACGGCTCCTGACTTTCATCACAAGGCAGGACCGGCAAGGAAAATCGTTCGTCTTTCGGGACTTGAGGGTGAAGGCCGCAAGAAAGGAATACGCATGGCAACTAATGCGCTCGCCTTCACCGTAGGCGACTATGTTGTTTACCCAAAGCACGGCGTTGGCCGTGTGATCGAACTGCAGAGCGAAGAAATCGCCGGTATGCAGCTCGAACTCTATGTGCTGCGCTTCGAAAAAGAACGCATGACGCTGCGAGTGCCGGTGAACAAGGTTGAATCGATCGGCATGCGTAAGCTGTCCTCGGACAAGACCCTGAAAGAAGCGATGGACACGCTCAAGGGCAAGCCGAAGGTCAAGCGCACAATGTGGTCGCGCCGTGCGCAGGAATACGAAGCGAAGATCAACTCGGGCGAAATCGTCCTGATCGCCGAAGTGACCCGCGACCTGTTCCGTCCCGAAGACCAGCCCGAACAGAGCTACTCAGAACGCCAGATTTTTGAAGCGGCATCAAGCCGCCTCGCACGCGAACTCGCTGCGATGGAAGAAACCGACGAGCCGACCGCGCTCGAAAAGATCCTCGAAGTGTTGCGCGAACACGCGCCGCAATATTACGATAACGACGAAGAGAGCTAAAGCGCTCCCTGAACCGGAAAAGATCAAGGGCTGCCCCGCGGGGCGGCCCTTTTCTTTTTGCGTGCCCATCCTGCCACCAGACTTGCAAGTGCCGGATTGGTGTATTATGTCGGCAACACACACTCGAGCAATGGTGGAGGAATTGGATGATCAACACACTGGCAAAAGGCTTTGCACGCAAGGCAGCACCGCTTGCCGCGCTCGCTATGGGTGCGACGCTGTCCGGCTGCGGCTTCGTCGGCAATTGGGACAAGGTCGAAGGCGAACCGCTCGCCGAACTGGACATGTCGGGCGACGCGCCCACCAAAATCTCGCTTTCCGGTCCCGATACGATCGAGATCATTGAAGGCGCAACCTTTGCGATCACGCTCGAAGGCGATGCCGATGCAGGCGCAGCGCTGCGGTTCGACCGCGACGGAGAGAGCCTTGCGATCGGCCGCGACAAGGAAGCCTATGACGGCAATGGCAAGGCGGTGGTGCGCATCACCATGCCCGCCGCCTCGCGTCTCGCCATCGCAGGCAGCGGCACAATCAAGGCCGACACTATGGCGAGCGATGCCACCATCAAGGTCGCCGGTTCGGGCGATATTACTGTAGCCTCGCTCGCCGCCGAAGAGCTCGATGTCAGCATCGCCGGTTCGGGCGATGTCACCGCAGCAGGGACTGCCAAGACGCTTTCAGTCGACATTGCGGGCAATGGCGATGTTCACCTCGGCGGACTGACGGCAGATGAAGTCGATATCGGCATTGCCGGTTCGGGCGATGTAGACCTGGCGTCCAACGGCAAGGTGAAAGCCAGGATCGCCGGTTCGGGTGATATCACCGTGACCGGCACAGCGGAATGTTCGCTCGACAATGCCGGTTCCGGCACGCTGACCTGCCGCTCCGGCGAAACAATTGCGACCGAAAAGGTCGCCGCGCAATAGCGGCGCGGGGGCGACCCCGACTTGCAATCTGGATAGGAGCGCGCATGATGCAGGTCATGCGCGCTCTATCTGTTCTGGTCCTTGTCGCCATGTCGCTTGTCCTGTCGGGATGTCTCGTCAGGACCGCCGCGAATGTCGTGACCGCGCCGGTTCGAGTCGTCTCCAAGGGAGTTGATCTCGCCACCACCAGCCAGTCCGAAGCGGACGAGGCGCGCGGGCGCGAGATTCGCCGTCGCGAAGAACGCCTCGGCAAACTCGAACGTGAGTATCGCGAGCAGAGCGAGGATTGCGAGCATGGCAAACGCAGCGCCTGTGAGGACGCACGCGAGACCTATGCCGAAATACAGGAATTGCTGCCGACCATCCCGGTCGAGCCGGAGCGCGACTAGCTCTCGCCGGCAGCCCTGCTCAGCCGGTCGTTGATCGCTCGCCCGACTTCGCTGTCGGGAATCGGTGCAACCGCAATTCGGGGCTGGGCGGCAGAGGCGGCAAGGTGCAAGCACTCGTAGAGCCGCGCGGCCGCTTCGTTGAGATCGCCACTGACGGACAGATTGCAGTCACCCGCCATCTCTCCAAAGCCGATACAGAACTCGTCTTGCGCAACTTCCCGTGCGTCGAGCCGCATCGGCTTGCCGGGTGAATAATGGCGTGCGAGCTGGCCGGGCGCTTCGATACCGGCATTTTCGACCTGCGTTTCGGGGCCGAGGATACGCACCAGCGTCTCTTTCGTCACCGGCCCGGGGCGAAGCAGCGACCATTGTTCATTGTCGCGCAGCGCAACAATGGTCGACTCAAGCCCCGCCTGACTCGCTCCCCCGTCGAGCACGGCGGGACAGTCGTCGGCGAGCGACGTCGTGACGTGCTCGGCGCGGGTAGGACTGATTTCCTCGCTGCGATTGGCGGAAGGAGCCGCAAGCGGAAGCCCTGTTTGTTCAAGCACCGCGCGCATCACCCGGTGCGACGGATGGCGCAAAGCGATTGTCGGCAGGCCCGCTGTCACCGCGCGCGTCACCGGCGCGCCTTCGCGCAGCGGCAGGACTATAGTTAGCGGCCCTGGCCAGAATCGCTCCGCCAGATCGCGTGCGCGGTCATCAAAGACGGCGAGCTGTTCGGCCTGTGCGAGATCGCCAACATGCACGATCAGCGGATTGAAATCGGGGCGCCCCTTTGCGGCATAGATCTTCGCCACCGCTTCGGCACTATCGGCGCGCGCGGCGAGACCATAGACGGTCTCCGTCGGCAGCGCGACCAGTCCCCCGCCGACCAGAATCTCTGCGGCACGGGCAATCCCGCCCTCTCCGGGAATCAACAATTCCATAGGGTTCTTGCCGGTCATGCCCGCCCGCTATATCTGAACCCCCGACTTGCCAATCGGAAATACGATCCAGAGGAATTCATCTGTGACCCAATTTACTCCGCCCACCCAAGACCAACTGCTTGCCATTCGCGTAAATGCCGGAATTGAAGAGCTCGCACAGTCCGAGAAATTTGCCCACGCAGAAGAAGATCTCGTCGAAGCGATCGTCGAGGGTGTCGGTCAGTTCGCGGCGGGTGAATTCGCACCGCTGAACCGGATCGGCGATCTCGAAGGAGCAAAGCTTGAAAACGGCGTCGTGCGCCTGCCCGACGGTTTCAAGGAAGCCTATGACGCTTATGTCGAGCAGGGCTGGAACGCGATTTCGAGCCCCGAAGAGCATGGCGGACAGGGACTGCCCTTCACGCTCGGCTGCAATGTGCTCGAAAATCTCGGTGCGGCCAATATGGCCTTCAACTTGCTTCCCATGTTGTCGGTCGGCGCGATCGAGGCGCTCGAACATCACGGCAGCAAGGACCAACAGGCGAAATACCTTCCCAATCTCGTCAGCGGGCTCTGGTCGGGCACGATGAACCTGACCGAACCGGCCGCCGGCAGCGATGTCGGCGCGCTGCGCTCGACCGCTGAACCAATCACCGAGGGACCGCACGCGGGCAAATACAAGATTGCCGGGCAAAAGATCTACATCACCTGGGGCGATCACACGCTGGCGGAGAACATCATCCACCTCGTGCTGGCCCGCCTGCCCGATGCGCCCGAGGGAACTCGCGGTATCTCGCTGTTCGTGGTGCCAAAGTATCACGTCAACGATGACGGGTCGCTTGGCGCGCACAACGATCTGCGCCCGGTCAGTCTCGAACACAAGCTCGGCATCAACGCTTCGCCGACTTGCGTGATGAGCTATGGTGACAATGGCGAGTGCATTGGCGAGCTGGTCGGCGCAGAAAACCGCGGGCTGATGGCGATGTTCACGATGATGAACAATGCGCGCATCAATGTCGGCAACCAAGGCGTCCAGATCGGCGAACGCGCAACCCAGCAAGCGCTGGCCTATGCGAAAGAGCGCGTGCAGTCGGCGCGTGCCGGCTCGCCTCACAAGACTCCGGTGGCGATTATCGAGCATCCCGATGTTCGCCGCATGCTGCTGCGTATGAAGTCGCTGACCGAAGGCGCCCGCGCACTGCTCTATTTCTGCGCGGGTCAGGTCGATCGCGGCAATCTGGGCGATGCCGACGCCAAGACGCGCGGCGAAATCCTAGTGCCGCTGCTCAAGGCATGGGGCACCGATGTCGGCGTCGAAGTTTCGGGAATCGGCGTGCAGATCCACGGCGGCATGGGCTTTGTCGAAGAAACCGGCGCGGCCCAGCATTGGCGCGATTCCAAGATCGCTCCGATCTACGAAGGGACCAACGGTATTCAGGCCGCCGATCTCGTGACCCGCAAGCTGGGTCTCGAAGGCGGCGAGGCGATGATCGCTCTGTTTGACGAGATCGCGCGCGAGGCAGGCGACGAAGCCAATCTGGCACAACTTGCAGGCGAATGTGCAGCGATCGCGCGCTGGATGCGCGATGAGGCAAGCCTTGATGACCGGCTTGCAGGCAGCGTCCCGTTCTGCACCATGGCAGCGGTTGCGGTCGCCGGTTGGCAATTGCTACGTCAGGCGAAGGCTGTGGCCGAAGGCGCTGCTCCGGCGCTCGCAAAGACCAAGCCTGTCACGGCGCGCTTCTTCCTCGACCGGATCGTTCCGGAGGCTTCGGGTCTGAAAGCCGGGGCCACCGCAGGGGCAGAAACGCTCTACGCACTCGAGTCAGCCCAGTTGGCCGGATAAGGGATGAGCGAGCGGCGCGCCCTGTTCGAACGGATCGCTTCCGCGCTAGAGCGGATCGCGCCGCCCGTCCCCGCACCGACCGACTGGAACGCGCATCCGGCCTATGTCTGGTCGGCTGACGGCGTGCAGCCGGTATCCAGACTGGAAACCACTCCGCTCGACAGTCTGAAGGGCATCGATCAGCAGAAATCCGCCGTGGTCGCCAATCTGTCGCGGCTCGCAAGCGGCGCTGCGGCGCACGACATGTTGCTATGGGGTTCGCGCGGTATGGGCAAATCGGCTCTGGTCCGTGCAGGCGTGCAGGTACTCGATGAAGAGCAGCCCGGGCGGCTCGCACTGGTTCAGGTGGCGCCCGGCGCGCTGGCGAATTTCGCATCGCTGATCGGCGAACTGGCCGATCTGCCGCGTGCTTTCCTGCTGTTCGTTGACGATCTCGGATTCGATGAAGGCGATATGCGCGACAATCTTGCACTGCGTAGCCTGCTCGACGGAGGGGTTGTGGCACGGCCTGCCAATGTGCGTCTTGCCGTCACCTCCAACCGGCGCGCCATTGTCGCTCGCGAGTCAGAGGAAAACGCTCCCCTGCGCGAACGTGACGAGCGCGACAATGCGCTGGCGCTCGCCGATCGTTTCGGCCTGACCTTGGGCTTCCACCCCTGCGACCGCGAAACCTATCTGGCGATCCTGCGCGGCTACACCGATCCGCTCGGGCTTGAGGTCGACGAGGAAGAAGCGCTGGCATGGGTCATCGCGCGCGGCAACCGCTCGGGACGAACCGCCTACCAGTTCGCCTGCGAGCTTGCCGGACGCGCGGGGCTCGCGCTCTGATCTAGCGTTTATTCGTTGCCGCTGCGGCGCAGATAGTCAGCTTCGAACGATGCGCGCGGATCGATCAGCTCGCCTTGCGGACGCAGCGATTCGCCGGTCAGGCGTTCGATTCCTGCACCCGGTTCGGAGGCGGGCGCATAGGTGCGCCAGATGATCCCTGCGGTGTCGTCCGAAACCAGCAGAGCACCGTCACTGGCCCATTCGACCCACGTCGGACGCCCCTTGGTGGTGCCGTCTGCGTTGAGGAAGCCGGTCAGCACGGGTATGGGCTTGCCTTCCGGACTTCCGCGATCGTCGAAGGCGACATAGACCACATCATAGCCCGACACCGGCTTGCGGTTCCACGAACCGTGGCGCGCGACGAACGCACCGCTGGCAAAATTCCCCCCCATGCGGTGGCCTTCCTTCGTGAAAACCAGGCCGAGTGCGGCAACGTGCGGGCCGAGCGCGAATTCGGGCTTACGCACATATTCGATCATGAAGCGCGGCATCGGCGCCTCGACACGGCGGTCGATGTTGTCGCCGTAATAGACCCAGGGCCAGCCGTATTGGGCGCCGATGGGCACATTGGTGAGATAGTCGGGAACAAGGTCTGATCCGAGCATGTCACGCTCGTTCACCGTGGTCCAAAGTTCACCCGACCAAGGCGAGAAATCCAGCCCGTTGGGATTGCGCAGACCCTGCGCGAAGGGCCGGCGGCTGCCATTGGCGAAAGTGTACTCCCAGATCGCCGCGCGCCCCTCTTCGGCGGCAATGCCCGAATCGGCAATGTTGGTCGCAGAACCGACTGCGACGTAGAACCGGTCGCCGTCGGGGTGGATTTCCAGATTGCGCATCCAGTGACCACCGGCCGCGGGAAGGTCCATCGGCTTGCGCGGTTCACCGCTCACGCTCTCGCTACCAAGCTCGTAATCCCATGCGAGCACGGCATTGTGATTGGCAACGTAAAGCGTGCCGTCATGCCACCCCATGCCCGAGGGCGAATCGAGCCCTTCGGACAGCAGCACGGTCTGCACTTCCGCAGCCCCGTCGCCGTCGGCATCGCGAAGCAGGACGATCTGGTTGGGCGATTCGCCCGTCGCACCCGCTTCGCCAAGCAGATATCCGGCAATCCATCCCTTGATCGTGTCGAAGAAGCCGCCTTCATTTCCGAACTGGTCGCCCGGAGCGCGGGTCAGCGTCACCAGCACATCGCCATTGGGCAGTGCGTAGAGCACGCGCGGGTGATCGAGCCCTTCGGCAAAGCGCGTCACTTCGAGACCCTCGGCCGGTACCGGTGCCTCACCTTCGGCCCAACCGACCGGCTTGGCGATTTGCACCGTGGGGAAGCTTTCGGCCTCGGGGGCCTGCAGGGTCGGATCGACCCCGGCCACCGCATCGACCGAGAGGTCAGCCGTGTCTCCGCGCGAGAGGTAGAAAATGAGGCCGCCCGATACGACGAGGAAAACGATGACGGCGATTGCGAGTTTGCGAAGAATTCCCATTTGGGCGAGATAGGTCAGCGCCGCGCTGGCGACAACAGGTTAGTGCTGTTCAAGGATCCTGCATGTTCGATTTCAAGCCCGACTCCACCCTCGAAACACCCGAGCGTTACCGCCAATTGTGCGATGCCGCCGATGCTTTGACGCAAGGAGAGCCCGATGCGGTTGCCAATATGGCGAATGTCGCGGCGCTCTTGTGGGAATTCGTGCCCGATCTCAACTGGGCGGGCTTCTATCGCATGGGCGAAAGCACATCGGGCGATGACGAGCTGGTGCTTGGCCCGTTCGTGGGCCGTCCGGCGTGCATCCGCATCCCAGTTGGCCGCGGCGTGTGCGGTGCGGCGGCAGCGGACGGCACGACCCAGCTGGTCGAGGACGTCCACGCCTTCCCCGGACACATCGCTTGCGATGCGGCGAGCCGGTCGGAACTGGTCGTGCCGGTGTTGCGCGACGGCGAAGTGATCGCGGTGATCGATCTCGATAGCCCCAATCCGTCGCGCTTTACCGAAGAGGACGCAAAGGGGGTCGAGAATCTCGCCGCCCTGCTCTCCTCGCGGATCTGAGACCCAAGCTTCACCCCCGCAATCGCCCCGAAACGAGACAGGCGGACTCTCGCGCTTGGCCACGCGCGCAGGCGAGTGGTAAACAAAAGGCTAACCATTTGATGTGCCGTGCGCAGACGCGAGTCGCGCTTGGCGAGGCCTCTCGGGGGATAGATATGACGTTCAAAGCACTTTCCGGTCTTGCAATGGCAGGCGTTGCCACCGCTGCATTGGCTTTTCCCGCTGCTGCGCAGGCGCAGGCCGTCTATCCCGCGCCGATGAGCGCGAGCGAAGTGCAATCGCTGCCGCCCGAATATCGCACCGGACCGGCTGTGGCCGACTATTCGGAAACCACGGTGGACGAATACGGGGTCGAAACCATCACCCGCACCCGCCGGATCGACAGCCCGGCACCGCAACAGACCGAATATGTGGAGTATGAGACCGAGCAATATTCCTATGCTCCGGCACCCGGCTACGGCTATGCCCCGGGCGCAGCGGTGTTCGAGCGTGAGCAGTGGATCGACGAATGCGAGCGCCGCACCAGCGGTCGCGGCGACCGTGAAAAGGGCGGCATCATTGGCGGCCTGCTTGGCGCGATTGCGGGCGGTATCATCGGCAACCGCGTTTCTGATGGCGAACGACTTGCCGGTACACTGATCGGCGCCGGAACCGGCGGAATTGCCGGCGTGCTGCTGGGTTCGCTGATCGGTGGCGGCCGCAATGATCGCGGCGACTACGATTGCGAGGCAGCGCTCGACAGCTATCTTTCGCAATACGGCCAGCCGGGTCAGCACATCGCACACCGTGTGATTGCGGCTCCCGCTCCCGCCTATGCGCCGCCTCCGGCGCAGTACGGCTATGGCTACGGTTACGCTCCGGCCTATCAAGCCTATTCCTACCACTACGCTCCGCCGCAGCAGGTGGTCTATGTGCCTGTGCAGTATGAAGTGCAGCAGCGCGTGATCGTGCGCGAGACGGTGCGCGAAGAGGTGGTTCCGGGTGCAACCCGCTCGATCCCCTCGCCTGCGCCGCGTCCGGCCCCTCGCGAACCGATCTATATCAAGGGCAATTGATCGCCACCGGGGCTTTCTGGTCCCCAGTCTCTATTCCGGCTTCACGGCGGCAACCACCGGCGGATGCTCGCTTGGTTCCTCTGGACTGTCCTCGTGGACCAGCCGGATCGTGCCGTCACGGATCACATCGGCACCCTGTG
>JAYPMZ010000006.1:0-7747 GCA_038130205.1 Erythrobacteraceae bacterium
GCGCCTGTGCCGGCTGCACCGGGCGCTGCGCCTGCTCCCGGCGGCGCGTCCGTGTCTCCGCCTGCAAACCTGCCAAGCGTTCCGCAGATTTCCGATGAGGAGCTCTCGGGTTTGCCGACGCTGGAGGAACTGGAAGACCTCTCGACCGACCAACTCGACGATCTGCTCGGGCTGAAGCCCAAATTCGATATTCCGCCCGCAGCCCGCCGCTCGATGTCGCGAGTGGGTGTGCTGGCTCCCGAAGAGGGCGGACTGCCCACACAAGCGCTTGCAAAACAGCCCGAAAAGCTCGTTCGCGCAATTCTGGCGGGGACCAAGGGGCCGATGGTTTCGCGCTGGGGACACATCATCGTGCGCCGCGCACTGGCGAGCCGCTATGCCGCGCCTGAAGGCATGAATCCGGTCGAATTCGCCGCTCTGCGCGCCGGTGTGCTGAATTCAATGGGTGAATATCAGGTCGCGCGCGCGCTGGTTCAGGATGTCGATACCAGCAATTGGGACACGGCGATGACCAGTCAGGCGCTGACCGCCTATATCGCGGCGAGCGATATTGTCGGCGCGTGTCCGGCCGTGCGTTTGCAAGGCTCGGCGCGAGACGACGCGCAGTGGACGATGTTGCAGGCGATCTGCAACGCTTATGCGGGCGAGGGCGCACTTGCCGGATCGCAGCTTAATGCCGCGCAGGCAGAGGATATTGCTCCTGAAATCGACCTCCTTCTGGCGCAACGCTATGCAGGAGCCGCCGGACGCGGGCGCGGCGGGACCACTGTGACGTGGGACGGGGTGGAAGAGCTTACCCCGTGGCGCTTTGCGGTTGCCAATGCTGTCGGCGAAACGATCCCCGAAGGCCTGTTGTCGAGCGCGATCGACGGCGGCAACGGGCGCTATTACCGCCTCGCGGGTGCCTCGGCACCGATGCTGCCGCTTGCCGATCGAGCGATCTATGCCGAAACCGCGGTAGCGCGGGGCGTGATGTCGGCTGCCGCGACGGTCGATCTTTATTCGGACATCTATTCGCAGGAAACGGTAGGCGGCGAAGCTGCACAGCGCGCATCCCGCTTGCGCGAGGCCTATACCGCGCCCGATCCTGCCTCGCGCATCACCGCAATGCGAGGGCTATGGGGTGAGGGCGACAGTGGTTTTGCAGGGCTGGTGCTGACCGCCTACGCCGCCGCGCGCATTCCCCCGGCACAGGCGAGTGCGGGTGACGCCGATGCGCTGATTTCCTCGATGCTCACCGCAGGGCTCGACCGCGACGCCGTGGCTTGGCGAAATATCGTCGAAGATGGCTCGCTCGGTTGGGCACTTATTGCGCTCGCTGACCCCGATGGCGGCAATGTCGGTTCGGACGCGGTCAACGGCTTCATCGGAGACGATGCGAGCGAGGATCAACGCAAATCCGCTTTCCTCGTTGCAGGTCTCGCGGGTCTGGGACGTATCCAGCAATCGCAATTGGGAGGCTTTGGCGACAGTGTGGACGTCGATTTCAGTCGCCAAACGCGCTGGACCCGCATGATCGACCGTGCAGCAGAAGTGAACAACCCCGCGCTGGTGGCATTGCTGGCAGGGCTGGGGATGCAGGGAGATAGCTGGGCGCAGATGACCCCGCTCCATCTCTATCACATCACTTCCGCGCTCAATCGCGTAGGGATGGAAGCCGAGGCTCGCATGATCGCCACAGAGGCGGTCGCCCGCGGCTGACGCCCGTGTCCGAAGCCACCCGCGCTTTCCTCGATATGCTTGCAGCCGAGCGCGGGGCAGCGGCAAACACGCTGGCGGCATACAGGCGCGACCTTGAAGGAGCCGAAGAGGCGCTGGGCGACCTTTCCCAAGCGCCAAGAGCCGCAGTTGCCAAACTGGCGCATGAATGGGCGGCGCTCGCCCCGTCGACGGTGGCGCGCAAGGCATCGGCCCTGCGGCAATTCTTCGGTTTTGCCATCCACGAGGGTTGGCGCAGCGATGATCCCTCGGGCGCCTTGCCCAATCCGCGCACCCGCCGGCCTTTGCCAAAGGTTCTGGGCCACGATGCCGTGGAGGCCTTGCTCGCCCGCGCCGAACTGGAAGCGGAAAGCGGCAAACCGACGGCGTTGCGCCAGCTGGCGTTGCTCGAAATGCTTTACGGATCGGGCTTGCGAGCGACCGAACTGGTGAGCCTGCCGCTGTCCGCCATACCGCGCGATGCCCCCCTCATTACGGTGATGGGGAAAGGCGGACAGGCGCGCATGGTTCCGGTTAGCGAACGCGCGAAGGAGGCTCTTTCGCAATGGATTGCGGTTCGTCCCAAGGATCCGCCGAGCCGCTATCTTTTCCCTTCGCGGAACGGAAAACACTTCACGCGGGTGCGCCTTTTCCAGCTGCTCAAGGAACTGGCCGTGCGAGCCGGATTGGACCCGGCAGGCGTCAGCCCGCACGTCCTGCGTCATGCCTTTGCGACCCATCTGCTTGAGGGCGGGGCGGACCTGCGCGTGCTGCAAACGCTGCTGGGCCATGCCGATATCGCCACCACGCAAATTTACACCCATGTCGATGCTGCGCGGCTTGTGGAGCTTGTAAATTCACGACACCCCCTTGCTAGCCGCAAGACTACGGACTAGCGCGAAGTCATGATTTCCTATCTCGAATTCGAGAAGCCCGTCGCGAGTCTTGAGCAGCGCATTGCCGAAATGCGCGAACTCGATGTCGATCATAAGGTCGATGTCGCAGCCGAGATCGAACGGCTCGAAGCCAAATCCGCCGAATTGCTCGCCTCAACCTATGCCTCGCTTACACCGTGGCAGAAAACGCAGGTGGCGCGCCATCCGCAGCGCCCGCATTTCAAGGACTATGTCGGCTACGCCTTCAGCGATTTCATGCCGCTGGGCGGGGATCGCCTTTATGGCGACGATCAGGCGATCATGGGTGGTTTTGCCACGCTGGGCGAAGGCGAGAACGCACGCCGCGTGATGCTGATCGGCCATGAAAAGGGCAACGACACCCAAAGCCGGATCAAGCACAATTTCGGGATGGGCAAACCGGAAGGTTATCGCAAGGCGATCCGTCTGATGGAACTGGCCGGACGTTTCGGCCTGCCGGTGGTGACGCTCGTCGATACTTCGGGCGCGTTCCCGGGGATCGAGGCCGAAGAACGCGGTCAGGCAGAAGCCATTGCGCGCTCGACCGAAGCCTGCCTTGCGCTGCCGGTGCCGATGGTCTCGGTGATCGTGGGCGAAGGCGGTTCGGGCGGCGCTGTCGCGCTGGCAAGTGCAGAGCGCGTGCTGATGTTCGAACATGCCGTCTATTCGGTGATCTCGCCCGAAGGCTGCGCCTCGATCCTGTGGCGCACCGCCGACAAGGCGAGCGAGGCGGCGCAGGCGATGAAAGTCACCGCGCAGCACCTCAAACGGCTCGAAGTGATTGATCGCATCGTCAAGGAACCCGTCGGCGGAGCGCATCGCGATCCGCAGGGAACGGCGCTCGCATTGGGCAGCGCAATCGGTGAAGAGCTTGATGCGCTGGTCGGTCTGGATAGCGGTTCTTTGATCCGAATGCGCGAGGAACGGTTCCTCTCGCTCGGCGGTTAGAGCGGAGCGCCCTTGCCGAAAGACCAAGCGATCCCAATATTTTGTCCAGTATTTTAATCGGATAACGGCGGGAGACACGGCAATGGCTAAACATTCACGGAAATTCTGGGCTGCGGGCGCAGCCCCGCTCGCACTGGCGCTAAGCGGCTGCATGGCGGGCGGTCCCATCCCGTCGGCATCTGCACCGATTACCGATACCGAAGCGCAGCAGGGCGCCGAGTATCACCCGCAATTGCTCGCCCAGTTCGGCGGCGCGATGGGGGGCACACAGGCCGCTTATGTGGAGCAGGTCGGCAAGAACATCGCGGTGCAGTCGGGTCTCGGCAATGCGCGCGAGAGTTTCACTGTAAGCCTGCTGAACTCGCCGGTGAACAACGCCTTCGCGATTCCCGGCGGCTATATTTACACCACTCGCCAACTGGTCACGTTGATGAATAACGAAGCCGAATTGGCAGGCGTGCTTGGTCATGAAGTGGGCCACGTCGCCGCGCGCCACTCGCAGCGCCGGCAACAGACCGCGCAGCGCAACACGCTGCTTGGCGGGCTCGGTGCGATCCTTTCGAGCGTTCTTCTAGGCGATAGCAGTGTCGGGCAGACTCTCTCGCGCGGGTTCTTGCAAGGCTCGCAATTGCTGACGCTGAGTTTTTCCCGCTCTCAGGAGACGCAGGCAGACGATCTGGGCATCCAGTATCTTACCAAGGCGGGCTACGATCCGCAGGCGATGAGCACGGTGCTTGCCAGCCTCGCAGCGCAGAATGCGCTCGATGCTCGGCTACAGGGCCGTAACGCCAGTGTTCCCGAGTGGGCTTCGACTCACCCCGATCCGGCAAGCCGTGTGCAACGTGCTGCGAGTGCCGCTCAGGGGCTCCCCGGCAGCATCACCAATCGCGACACCTTCCTGACGCGAATCGACGGCCTGCTTTATGGCGATGACCCGGAGCAGGGCGTGATCGAGGGAAGCCGCTTTATCCATCCCGAATTGCGCCTCACTTTCACCGCGCCGCAAGGGTTCTACATGGTCAATTCGACCAGCGCGGTGAGTGTGAACGGCCAAAGCGGGCAGGCACAGCTTACGCTCGCGCCCTATGCGGGCGATCTGGAAAGCTATGTGCGGCAGCAATTTACAGCGATGGGCGGGGAAAACAGCAATCTCGCGCCTTCCGACATCACTCGCACAACGGTGAACGGAATTCCGGCAGCATATGGCACCGCGCGGGTCAACAATGGCTCGAGCCAGGTCGATCTCGTGATCTTCGCCTACGAGTTTTCGAACAATCGTGCCTACCATTTTGCAGCGATCACGCCGGCAGGCAGCAGCGGCACGTTCAACTCCATGTACCAGTCGATGCGGCGAATCAGCCAGTCGGAGGCCGATCAGGTGATTCCGCGCGTGCTCGACGTGGTGACGGTCCAGCGTGGTGACACGGTCAGCAGTCTGGCTCGCCGTATGGCCTACACCGATGCACAGGAAGAGCGTTTCCGTGTGCTCAACGGTCTTGGTTCAAGCGACCAGTTGATGGCCGGACAGAAAGTGAAGATCGTCGTCAGAGGCCGCTAGGTCACCGGCCTTTCGCTCCGGGGCTATTTTTCGTCCTCGGGCGGGGGGCTTCGCCTCACGATTTCAGGCACAAAAAAAGGCGGCGGGGAAATCCCCGCCGCCCTCTTTTTTCGGTTAGTCTTGCGACTTAGCCAGCCATTTCGGTCTGAACTTCCGAGAAGGTGTCCGAAAGGGTGTTACCCAGCGAACCCATGGCGGTGATTGCAGCAACTGCGATGAGAGCAGCGATCAGGCCGTATTCAATTGCGGTAGCGCCCTGTTCGTCGCGAGCGAGCTTGTTGAAAAACTTCATGTGTAGTCTCCTGGTTATGGTCTTCGGTACCCGTGCCCACCCCTGTTCGTGGGCAGACAATCATCGGAATTAACGAGCAGCTATTGAGAAATTCCTAATTGCGAAGGTTTCGGAATTCCTAATTAGCCGTTCATTGCCTCCTCAGACGTTGTCCGAACGTCGCTCCACATGTTGATGGTCTCGTTGGCTACGCCATTGAGAGCGCCAATCATGGCAATTACGATCAGACTCACGATCAGTCCGTATTCAACGGCGGTGGCACCAGAATTGTCGTTCCCAATGTGCTTAAGGAATGTCGTCAATTTCATGAGGTCACCCGTCAGTACGTTCCTGATGTGGCTACAAATCGCGCCAGTGAGTTAAGAAATAGTTGCCTGAAGGCTCGAAGATGGAAAAAATTCCGACATGACACAGGATCCGATATGGGTAGTAGCAGGGGCACTTGGAGCTGCTGGAGACAGGTGGCTTATGCATCGCAGACCTTTGGAAAAGCATCACGGCGGCCTATGGGAATTCCCGGGTGGAAAGGTCGAAACTGCTGAATTTGCAGTCAAAGCTTTGACAAGGGAGCTGCACGAGGAGCTGGGTATCTCGGTCTTAACCCAGGACTGCGAACCGGTTGGTTTCGCAGAAGAATGCGGCGAAAACCCGATTGTCATCCTGCTTTACAAGGTGATCCGCTGGAGCGGGGAACCGCGTGCATTGGAGGGCGGGGCGGTGCAATGGTTCGCGCGCGAGGATATTTCCGCGCTGGATAAACCGCCGCTCGACACCGTGCTTGCCGAGCAACTTTTCGCAAAAGTTTAGATTGCGGGCACAAATGCCCAAACAGGGTCTTGCCAAGTCGCGCGGACCTGCCTATTTGCCGCCCTCCACCGCGCGCCAGTAGCTCAGCTGGATAGAGTACCTGACTACGAATCAGGCGGCCGGAGGTTCGAATCCTTCCTGGCGCGCCAAGAAAGGGACTACCCCAACGGGGTGGTCCCTTTTTTGGTTCTGTCATGAGAATGATTTGAATTCGGAGTCGGAGCGAAGCGGAGACGGGGCAACCGCAGGTTGGCCCAATCCTTCCTGGCGCGCCAAGAAAGGGACTACCCCAACGGGGTGGTCCCTTTTTTGGTTCTGTCGAGGATTAGTCCCCCGCCATATCCTCGAGCGCGTGCATGTCCTCGTCGGAAAAGCCGAAGTGGTGTCCGGCCTCGTGGATATAGACGTGGCGCACCAGTTCCTCGAAGCCGATGTCCGTTTCGCGCATTTCCAGCAGCAGCGGTTGGCGAAAGAGGCTGATCACTGCCGGCATTTCGGTCGCTGCCCAGACGCTTTGTTCGGTAAGCGGGGTCCCCTCGTAGAGACCTGTCAGTTCGAAGCGGTCTTCGATGCCGACATCGGCAAGTTGTTCGGCCGTGGCGAATTCGGAGATCTTTATGGCGACGCTCTGCAGTTCCGACCGAAACTGCTCGGGCAGCCGATCAAGCGTGCGGCGCGCAATGTCCTCGAATTCGGCAGCGGTTGGATCGGTGCGTGTCATCGTCAGAATGTGGCGATTGTCACCAAACAGGACAAGTAAGTCTGGTATTTGAGCGAATTGCACCCATCTGATCTTGGCAACTATCAGGAGGAACGTATGTCACAGGCTGCCATTTTCGAACGCATCAAGCAGGATCATGACTGCCATCGCGAATTGCTTGGCAAGCTCGCGGAAACCAGCGGGGACAGCGAAGAGCGCCGCACGCTGTTCGAAGAACTGACCAAGGAGCTTAAGGGGCACGCCGCTGCCGAAGAACAATCGCTCTATGCCGAAATGCTGGCGGTTCCTGATGCCACCGACGAAACACGCCATTCGGTTGCGGAGCACCACGAGATCGATGAAATGCTCAACGATCTGGCCGCGACCGAAATGAGCTCGCCGGGCTGGCTGACCAAGTTCAAGGAACTCGACCACCGCTACCGTCACCATATCGACGAGGAAGAGGAAGACCACTTCCCCGATTTCGCCGACAAGATCGACGAAGAGCTCGACAAGAAGATGACCGCGAGCTTCAACGAGCGCAAGCCGGTGGAGAAATCCGAAGCGGAAGTCACTCCTGAAGCAGAGGAAGACGCCAAGGAATAGGCGTGCAGGCGGGCCCGCTCTTGCAGCGGGCCATCGCCACCCCATCTTTGTAGGAACCAGTTTAGCCGGCTATGGGACACGCAGTTCCATAGCCGCTTCACCATCAAGGCCCCGGAGATTTTCGTTGAGCAAACCCGACGTACCCGACAACGTACAGGCCGCGATCCGCACTCTGATCGAGTGGGCGGGCGACGATCCGGGGCGCGAAGGCCTGCTGGATACGC
>JAYPMZ010000006.1:7757-20974 GCA_038130205.1 Erythrobacteraceae bacterium
GGTGGGCCGTGCATGGCTTGAATATTGTCAGGGCTATCAGGAAGACCCCGCCGTGCACCTCAGCCGCGTGTTCGAGGAAGTGGGCGGCTATGACGAGATCGTGCTGTTGAAGGACATCCCGTTCCATTCCCATTGCGAACACCACATGGCCCCGATCAAGGGCAAAGCGCATATCGCCTATCTGCCTGACAAGAAGGTGGTCGGCATTTCAAAGCTCGCGCGCGTGCTGCACGGCTTTGCCAATCGCCTGCAAATTCAGGA
This sequence comes from Erythrobacteraceae bacterium, assembly GCA_038130205.1. Lineage (GTDB taxonomy): Bacteria > Pseudomonadota > Alphaproteobacteria > Sphingomonadales > Sphingomonadaceae > Erythrobacter. The sequence continues at coordinate 8,019 of JAYPMZ010000006.1, forward strand.
GCGCCTGACCGCCGAGGTTGCGCAGTGCATCTGGGACCATCTTGAACCGCACGGCGTAGCCGTCGTGATTCAGGCCGAACATGGCTGCATGACCGGACGCGGGGTGAAGGTGCACGAGGTGGAAATGCTCACCAGCCGCATGCTCGGGTGCTTCCTTGAGGATCCGCGCAGCCGCAAGGAAGTCATGAGCCTGATGGGCTTTTAAGTGCTCGCGTTATGGCTGCGAATGATCTGAAAGTATTACTTAGCAAGAAAGAACTCACCGAGTTCTTCCTTGATACGTTTCCGGGGCAGGACCGCAATTTTTACGATTTTGACGAGCTCCGCCCCGGCTTTATGCGTATCCGCCATTCAGCAGAGGCGGCGATGCTTCGGCCCGGCGGGATTGTCTCGGGTCCGACCCAAATGGCCTTCGCCGATCGTGCGGGCTATGCGGTGATCATCGCGCATATCGGCATTGTGCCGATGGCGGTTACAAGCAATCTCAACATGAGCTTCCTGCGTGCGATAGCCGCGCGCGATTTTTACGCCGATGCGACCATCATCAAGCTGGGGCGCAGGCTGGCGACAGTTGATGTGCGGATCTGGCAGGACGAGCCGCACAATATCGCGGCGCAATCGACCGTGACCTACGCGCTTCCCTCGGAATAAGACAGGTAGGGGGTAATTGCCTCCACTACCGGCTGCTTACCGACAACGTCGGTATCGCGCATGCTCAAGAGCGCGGCGGCGATGTCGATCCGGTATCCGACGACGTAGCCGTCGCCACTTTGTCGCGTGCCGCCAAGGTGGGCGATGAAGGTTTTCGAGCGCCGGTTCTCTTCCAGCACGTGCGCGATTAAAGTTTGCTCGCCGTGCACGAGGCATTGTGCGAACAACATGGCGCTGAGCAATTTGGAAATGCCTTCGCCCTGATAATCATCAAGGACAACGACCGAGAATTCCATTGGTTGGTCAGAATGTATGCGGATGGCGTGGACGGCGGCGATGGCAGGCGCGCCTGGCTGATCGCAATCGAGCGCGCCCCATGCAAAATGCGATACACCGTCAACGCTGATGAGCCGGTCAATCACGTGATCGGGTTGTTCGGCCGCTCCTGAAAAGAAGCGGTAATATCGTGATTGCGGAGACATCTTGCTGATGCCCTCGCGCATTTTCTCACCGTCATCGGGAGAGATCACGCCGATGCGGATATGGCGGCCGCTGGCGATCGTGGTGTCGATCTCCAGCGTGCCGAATTCTGCGTCGTTGACCTTGTCCATCCCCCCAGACCTCCGATCCGTCGGACCGGAGGCAGCTTAGCGGCAGGTAGGGAGAAGGGGTAGCCCCCGTCGTTACATCTGGCCGAGCATGTGCTCTGCGCTGGAAACCTTGAAGTCGCCGGGCTCTTCGACATTGAGCTGCGTGACGGTGCCGTCTTCGACGACCATCGAGAAACGCTGGCCGCGCTTGCCCATGCCAAAGCCGCTGCCGTCCATGGTGAGGCCGACGGCTTCTGCGAATTCGGCGTTGCCGTCAGCCAGCATGGTGATGTCGTCCGAACCGGCGCTCGCGTTCCATGCACCCATCACGAAGGCATCGTTCACGGCAGTGCCGACGATTTCGTCCACGCCCTTGGCTTTGAGGTCGTCAGCCTTTTCGACGAAGCCGGGAAGGTGCTTGGCCGAACAGGTCGGGGTGAAGGCACCGGGGACCGAAAACAGCGCGACTTTCTTGCCGGCGAAATAGTCGGTCGAGGAGACCGGCTGCGGGCCCTCGGCGGTCGCCTTGATCATCGTCACTGCGGGAATTTTGTCGCCTACCGAAATCGTCATTTTTGTCTCCATTGTCGTTTACGGACTCGCCCCTAGGTGCGTGTCAGCATTCTCTCAAGCAAGGGATATAGGTATTCTTTCCCCGCGCACAAAGGCCGAATTTCTGGGGCTTTGTATGGTTTCAATCGCTTTACCATGCACGTTTGAAATCGGGTAAATTTGTTGCCCAATCCTGCCCCGCGCCGGGAGCCTCCGGAGTGGTAGGAGTTTGCGAAATGACATCGGGTTTGAAGCGGTTTTTTGCGGCCATTGCGATGGGGTCGGGAATGCTGTTGACTGCGCCGGCCAATGCCGAAACGGGTTTGGAAAAGGCGCAGGCGCTGCGCACATTCGACATCATGCTGATGGTCACAGCGCTGCGCTGTCGCACCGGCGCGGATGATTTTCAGGCCGACTACTATCGCTTTGCAGCAAGCCATGTCGGCACACTCAACCGCGCAGGAGCGACATTGCGGGAGGAATTTGCAAACACCCTGGGGCCGCGCAGCGCCAACCGTGCGCTTGATCGCATGGGCGTGCGGATCGCCAATTCCTACGGGGACGGCCACCCGTGGATGGGCTGCGCGCAATTGGGCCAGCTGGCGCGGGAACTGGCGGTCACGAATGATCCGGGCGCGCTAGCGTCTGCGGCGCAATATGCGCTGGCGGCGGCGCCGGTGCAGCGCTCTCAGCCCCAAGTCACCATCGCCTATTCATCGGCCAATCTGATCGATGCCGAACGCTTTGCAAGCCGTTGAGCGGGACCATGGTATTCCCCAATATCAAGATATAAAGAAAACTTTATATACTGTTGCCCGACGGACGCAGGGCCGCTATGTGCGGCGCATTGAACATATGCGCGCACTTCGCGCCTGCACCGCTACTCGAATACAGGATTTCTGATCATGGCAACCACCGCCCCCGCTCAAGAATACGTCATCAAGGACATCGCGCTCGCGCAATATGGCCGCGACGAAATCGCGATTGCCGAAACCGAAATGCCCGGCCTGATGGCGCTGCGCGAGGAGTATGGCGCTGCACAGCCGCTCAAGGGTGCGCGCATCACCGGCTCGCTGCACATGACGATCCAGACCGCCGTGCTGATCGAAACGCTAGTCGCTCTGGGTGCAGAAGTCCGCTGGGCGACCTGCAACATCTTCTCGACGCAGGACCACGCCGCAGCCGCTATCGCCGACCGCGGAATTCCCGTTTTCGCAATCAAGGGCGAAACGCTTGCGGACTACTGGGACTATGTTGGTCGCATTTTCGACTGGGCGAGCGAAGCCGATCCTGATCTGACCGCCAACATGATCCTCGACGATGGCGGCGATGCCACGATGTTTGCGCTGTGGGGCGCACGAATGGAAGCAGGTGAAGAAATGCCCGCTCCGCAGAACGCCGAAGAAATCGAGATGCAACGCGCTCTCAAGGCGTTCGTCGCTGCAAAGCCCGGCTACCTCACCCGTTCGGTCAAGGCGATCAAGGGCGTGTCGGAAGAAACCACCACGGGCGTGATGCGTCTCTACCAGATTTCGAAGGCCGGCAAGCTGCCGTTCCCCGCGATCAATGTGAACGATTCCGTGACCAAGTCGAAGTTCGACAACCTTTATGGTTGTAAGGAATCGCTGGTCGACGCGATCCGCCGCGCAACCGACGTGATGCTGGCCGGTAAGGTCGCTTGCGTTGCCGGTTACGGCGACGTCGGCAAGGGTTCGGCCGCTTCGCTGCGTGATGGCGGTGCCCGCGTAATGGTCACCGAAATCGACCCGATCTGCGCACTGCAGGCAGCGATGGACGGCTTCGAAGTCGTTTCGATGGAAGAAGGCTGCAAGCGCGCCGATATCTTCGTGACCGCCACCGGCAATGAAGACGTCATCACCGGCGAACATATGAAGTCGATGAAGAACATGGCGATTGTCTGCAACATCGGCCACTTCGACAGCGAAATCCAGATTTCCGCGCTCGACAATTACGAGTGGAAGGAAATCAAGGAGGGCACCGACATGGTGACGCTGCCCGACGGCAAGAACCTTCTGATCCTTGCCAAGGGCCGCCTTGTGAACCTGGGCTGCGCCACCGGCCACCCTAGCTTCGTGATGAGCGCAAGCTTCACCAACCAGACGCTTGCCCAGATCGAACTCTTCACCAAGTCGGACGAATACGAGAACGACGTTTACGTCCTTCCCAAGCATCTCGACGAAAAGGTCGCCGCGCTTCACCTCGAGAAGCTGGGCGTCGAGCTGACCAAGCTGAGCCAGAAGCAGGCCGACTATATCGGCGTTCCGGCAGAAGGTCCGTTCAAGCCGGATCACTACCGCTACTAATCAGGCGCTGCCCCGCAGCATCAACTGATCGCAAGAGCCCCCGCAATCCGGCGAGATTGCGGGGGCTTTTCGTGTCTATACCCGTTGCATGCAAAGCAACACCGTCATAGCTGGGTGCGATGGAATTCTCGCCGCTCGCCCTGATCCTCATCGCGCTGCTCATGGCGGCGTGGACGATCGCGGCCGCAGTGCTGGTTTTGCGTGCGGGAGCGAAGACAAAGCGCACCAAGGCGCTGCAAACCTCGCTCAAGCGGATGCAAAGCCTGCTCGACGTTGCGCCTGCCGTTCCGCTGCTGGTGCGGGTGGATGGCCGGATCGAAGCGCCCGAGCGGCTTGCGCGCTGGCTGGGGCTGGAAAACACGCCGAAATATCTCAGCGAGCTCGAAGGTGGCGAAGGGGCTGGGCTGTCCAAGGCTCAGGTCGAGGAGCTATGGGACAAGATCCGCCTGACCCAGAAAAGCGCCGCGCCGTTTACAATGGCGCTGACCCCGCCCGGATCGAACCGCAGCCTCGCTTTGCAGGGGGCGCTTGCCGATGCGCAGGTTTCACCGGGCGGCGCGGCGATTGTCTGGGTGTTCGACTTCACCACCAGCGAGACCGAGCTTGCGCGGTTGCGGCGGAGCGAGGCGGCCGCGCAGGCGGATTTCGCCGCGCTGATCGGCCTGATCGAGGCTGCGCCCATGCCGCTGTGGTTCCGCGATCCTGACATGAGGCTGCGGCTCGCAAACCGCGCCTATGTCGAAGCCGTCGGGGCAGGCAGCCTCGAAGCGGTGATCGAAAACCAGACCGAACTGCTCGAAGCGCAGAACGGCAGGCAACCGGTCGACATTGCGCGCGAGGCACTGGCCAAGCAGCAAGAGAACGCGCGGACAGCTGCCATCACCATAAATGGCGAGCGCCGCAGCGTGCGGGTAACCGATCTGCCTTTGGGTGAAGACGGGGTGGCCGGCTATGCCATCGACATCGAGGAGCAACAGCAGGTCGAGCGCGAATTCCGCGCCTTCCGAGAAGCGCAGCGGGCCATGCTCGATCAGCTTTCGGTCGGGGTCGCGCAGTTCGATTCCGAAGAGCGGCTGACCTTTGCGAACCGTCCCTTCCGTCGCCAGTTCGGCCTTGGCAACGAACTGGTCGAGAACAGCATCCCCTTCGATCGTTTCCTTGCCGATGCGCGCGACCACGGCAGCACGCCCGAGGTCCGCGACTTCCCCGAATGGCGCAATGAACACCGTGCATGGTTCGACGCGACCGAAATGCAGGAAGAGAACTGGCCGCTTTCGGGCGGGACGCACCTGCGTATCGTGGCTCAGCCGCTTCCCGATGGCGGGTTGGTGATGATTGCCGAGGACCGCACCGAGCAGCTGGCGCTTTCGGCCACACGCGACACTCTGCTGCGCACCCGCACCGCGACGCTCGACAGTCTGTTCGAAGCGCTCGCGATTTTTGCGCCCGACGGCTCGGTGCAATTGTGGAACCGTACTTTTGCGGGGACCTGGGGGCTATCCGCCGATTTCCTCGATACCCATCCGAGCGCCGAAGGATTGCTGGAAGCCATTGGAGAAAACCTCGCCAAGCCTTCCGAAGCACAACACATCGGAGCGGTTGTGCGCGCCGCGACGCTCGACCGGCGCGAGAAGCAGGGGCAAGTGGTGCTGGCTGACGGGCGAACGCTGCGTTTTGCCGGTGTGCCATTGCCCGATGGGAACGGCCTGCTGACCGTGCTCGATATCACGGACTCCCAAAAGGCAGAGCAGGCGCTGCGCGAGCGTGCGGTTGCGCTTGAAGAGGCCGATGCGGTCAAGGCACGCTTCCTTGCCAACATGTCCTACGAATTCCGCAATCCGCTGAACTCGATCGGCGGCTTTGCCGAACTGCTCGCGGCAGGGGCCGGGGGCGAGTTAAGCGAATCCGCAGGCGAATATGTTCAGGCCATCCTGACTTCGGTCGAACGTCTGACCGAGCAGGTCGAGAATGTGCTCGACCTGTCGCAAAGCGAGGCCGGTCTTCTGCCGATGGAGAAGGAGGACGTAGACCTGCTCGCCTTGCTCACCAAGATTGTCCGCGAGCGCGAGAAAGTGATCATCGGCGCAGGGCTGGGGCTTGATCTCAAGGGCCGTCGCGGGCGCGTGGTCAGCGCTGATCCGCGCCAATTGACCCGCGCGCTCGCCCACCTGCTCGACAATGCGATTGCGCACACGCCCAAAGGCGGAAAGATCGTGATCGAATTGCCCAAACCCGAAACCGGCGATGCGTGGCGCGGCAAAGTCAGTATCCGCGACAATGGTGCTGGCATGACACCTGAAGAACTCGCCCGCGCCGAGGGCAGCGCGGCGAGCGGTAGCACTGCACCCAATGACTCAAAGGGACTGGGTATCCGCCTCGCACGGCAATTGATCGAGGCGCATGAAGGTACGCTCGAACTCAAGAGCGAGAAGGGCGTTGGGACACGCGCGGTTGTTACCCTACCGTGAGCGGGGAAGCGCAATACGATCTGCCCGACCTTGCGGCGATGGACGCGCTCGGACGCGCTATCGCAGCCAAACTGCGCGCAGACGATGTGGTCGCGCTCGAAGGCGGGCTGGGTGCGGGCAAGACTACGCTCGCCCGCGCAATCATTGCCGCGCTCGGATATGACGGCGAGGTTCCTTCGCCGACTTTCACTATCATCGAAACCTACGATGCTCCGCCGCTTGCCCTGCCCGTGGTCCACGCAGACTTCTATCGCCTCAAGCAGCCGCAGGAGGTCGAGGAACTGGGTCTTGACGATTACCGCGAGGACGCTGCTCTGATTGCCGAATGGCCCGATCACGCGGGCGGCTTTGCGCATGAGGCGGGCTGCCTTTCGATCCTGTTGGAAACATCTGGCGAAGGGCGGATTGCGATTGCCCGTGGCGGTGCGCATTGGCTAGGGCGTATGCCATGAACGAACTGCCTGATGGTCTTTCTGAATTTGTAGCCCAAGCCGGTTGGGACGATGCCGCTATCGAAGCGATTCCGGGCGATGCCTCGTTCCGGCGCTATTTCCGGCTGCGCCGCGAAGATGGCGAGACGGCGATGCTGATGCACGCCCCGCCACCGGAAGAAGACCCCGTGCCGTTTCTGAAGGTTGCCGCATGGCTCACCGACAATGGTATGCGTGCGCCGCAGATCCTTGCCGAGGAGGCAGCGCAAGGCTGGGTGCTCACCGAAGATTTCGGCAATGACCGGATGCGCGACTGGCTCGACCTTCGGCCACAAGACGAAACCGCTGCCTATGAAACCGCGATCGATGCGCTGGTCGAACTGCACAAATTGCCTGCCGGCCCCTTCGCACCCTACGACATGGCAACCTATCAGCGCGAAGCAGCCCTGTTCACCGAATGGTATTGCCCCGCTGTCGGTCTCGAAGTCGATGAGGCGGGCTATGCCGCTGCATGGGAAGAAGTGCTCGCGCCGCTTATCGAACACCAGTCGAGCCCGCTGACGGTGCTGCGCGACTATCATGCCGAGAACATCATGCTTCTGGGCAAGCCGTCGACAGGAGCGCCGCAGGGGCTGATCGACTTTCAGGACGCGCTTGCCGGGCACGGAGCCTACGACCTTGTCTCGCTGCTGCAGGATGCACGCCGCGACGTTTCGGCCAAACTCGAAGCAGCGATGCTTGAACGGTATTTCCGGAAGGCCGAACCGGACATCTACTTTCTCGCCGATTATTCGCGCCTCGGGGCGCAGCGCAATGCTAAGATCGTCGGCATCTTTACCCGCCTGCACAAGCGCGATGGAAAGCCCAAATATCTCGGGATGATCCCGCGGGTATGGGAAGCCATGGAGCGCGATCTGGCGCATCCTGTGCTTGCTCCGGTGGCGCGCTGGTTCGATGCCAATATCCCCGCCGAATTGCGCAAGAGTGGCGGGGGCACGATTTCGTGAGCACACTCGCCAGCGACACCGCCATGGTCATGGCCGCAGGCCTCGGTAAACGGATGCGCCCGCTGACTGCTTCGCAGCCCAAGCCGATGGTGCGGGTCGGGGGCAAGCCACTGATCGACCATGCGCTGGATCGGCTGAGCGAGAGCGGTGTCGATAAGGCGGTGGTGAACGTCCACTACCTCGCGGATTCGCTGGAGGCGCATCTTGCCTCGCGCGGCGCGCCCAAAGTGGTGATCTCGGACGAGCGCGGCGAACTTCTGGAGACAGGCGGCGGCATGGTGAAGGCGCAGCCGCAATTGCCCGATCCGTTCTTTTGCCTCAACGCCGACAACATCTGGATCGACGGGCCGCGCAGCGCCTTTGCCGACCTATCGGCGCTCTGGAACCCCGATGAAATGGACGCGCTGCTGCTCCTCGTCAGCCATACGCGTGCTGTGAATTTCGACGGGACGGGCGACTTCTATATGGACCCGCGGGGCAAGATCAGGCGCCGCGTGCAGGGCCGTATCGCGCCCTTCATCTACACCGGCATCCAGCTGGTTTCACATCGCCTTTTACGCGACGCACCCGAGGGCAAGTTCTCGACCAATGTGCTTTGGAACCGCGCGATAGAGGAGGGGCGGCTTTACGGCGTTTCTTTCACAGGCCTGTGGTTCGAAGTCGGCACGCCCGATGCCATCCGGCCAACCGAAGACGCGCTTCAGCGTGGGTGATCGCGGCGATCCGCAAGTCTATTCGATTGCCGCACACCGCGGCTTTGCCGATGCTCTGGTGGCGGGAATCGTCCCGCGCTATTCCGAAGAAGGCTTGGGGCTTGCGCGGCTGACGCTGCTGGTGCCAAGCTCGCGTGCCGCGAAGACGCTGTCCGAGGGTTTCATCCGCTGGTGCGGCGAAAACGATGCGGCCGGGATGCTGATGCCGCGCATGGTGACAGTAGGCGATCTCGATCTCGACGAAAGCCTTGGTGCGCTGCTCGATCCGCTGGGCGCAGGTGACATTCCGCCAGCAATCGAACCCACACAGCGATTGTTCGAGCTTGCGCGATTGGTGGAATTGGAGCGCAAGGAGCTGGGCAAGACCGCGCTCCCCGGGGCCGCCCGGTTGCGGCTGGCGCGCGAGATCGCACGGACGATGGACCGACTGCTAGTCGAAGGGAAAGCGCCCGAAGACCTTTTCGACGATGAAGTCCTCACGATGACAGCGGACATTGCCCAACACTGGCAGGATTCGCTGGTGCAGTTTGCGCGGGTGCAGAAACGTTGGCAGTTCCGGCTCGAGGACCTCGGCGCGGTCGATGCTGCGACCCGGCGCAATATGCTGTTCGAGCGGGCAACCAAGCGCTGGCGCAGCGAGCCGCCTGCGACGCCAATTCTGGCGGCGGGCGTGACGAGCGCGTCGCCAGCTCTGGCGCGGATGCTGCGCACGATTGCCGACCTGCCGAATGGCGCGGTGGTGCTGCCCGATCTCGACCTGCACTTGAGCGAAGAGGCATGGGACGAACTGGGTAGGGCAGGCGCTACTCCCGAGCCCGGCGCGGAAACCTTCGGCAAGAAGGACGCGCTCACTCACCCGCAATATCACCTCAAATTGCTGCTCGAACGCATGGGCGTTGCCCGCGGGGAAGTGCGCACTTGGCACCGTAAGGGCATGACCGCCGCCGAACCTGCACGCAGCCGGGCGATCAGCTCACTGTTCCTGCCGCCGCAGGCGAGCCGTTCGTGGATTACGCTTGAGCCGCAACAACGCCGTCTTGCAGGTGTCCGCCTGATGACCAGCGCCACTTCCGAAGAGGAAGCGCAGGCGATTGCCATGCTGGTGCGCGAGGCGCTCACCGTGCCGGAAAAGCGAGTTGCGGTGGTAAGCGCTGACCGCGCGTTGGCGCAAAGCGTGACGCAGCATCTTATGCGGTGGAACATTGTGGCCGACGATACCGCCGGTCGCTCGCTCTCGCTGACGCCTGCTGGGCGGATGTTGGGCCTGCTGGCAGACATCGTCTCGCACGGGCCGACACCTTCTGCAGTCGTCGCTCTGCTCGCACATCCGCTGGTGAAGCGAAGCGAGGGCGAAGCGCGCCGTGACTGGCTGCGAGCCTTGCGTGCATTCGACCGCGAATTGCGCGGGCCGACCCCGCCGCCCGGACTGCTGCCCTTGCGCACGATCGCAGGCGATGCCGGTGTTCCCGAATGGTGGGATGAAGTCGAAGCGGTACTCGCCCCGCTGACGCAGCTTCCCCGCGAAATGCCACTTGCGACCGCGCTCGACCTTGTGGCCGCAGCGGGCGAGAAGCTGGCAGGGCTCGGGCTGTGGGCGAATGAGGACGGGCGCGCCTTGTCTTCGCTGGTTGAGGATCTGCGCTTGCACGCCCGTGCGCTCGGCACCGCCATTGCGCCCGATGATGTCGCCAGCGTGCTGCGCGATTGCATGGACGAGATCGCGGTGCGTCCACCCTATGGCGGACACCCCCGCGTGGCGATTTACGGCCTGCTCGAATCGCGGATGGCCCGCGCCGATCTCGTGATCTGCGGCGGGCTCAACGAAGGCAACTGGCCGCAAGCGCCCTCGGGTGATGCCTTGCTTGCGCCAGCGGTGCTGCGGGCGTTGGGCGTGCCGGCAGCGGAATTCCGCATCGGCCTCGCCGCGCACGATTTGGCCGGAGCGATGGGCGCGCCCGAAGTGGTGCTGAGCCGGGCACAAAGGGACGCAGAGGGACCGACGCTGCCCTCACGCTTCCTGCTGCGGGTCGAGGCCTTGCTGGGAAAGGACGAGGTCAGGAAGCATCGCGAGGAGTCCATTCCTGCGCTGCTCCCCGCGCTCGACCGTGCGCCGCCTCTGGCTGAAGAATATCCGCGTCCGAAGCCGCGTCCTTCAGCTGAGCAGCGCAAGGTGCGGATCAGCGCGACCGCGCTCGACCGTCTGCTGGGCGATCCCTACCAGTTTTACGCACGCCAGATATTGGGCCTGTCGAAGCTCGACCCGCTCGAAGCCGATCCCTTTGGCGATCCGGCGCTGCGCGGGACGCTGGTGCACGAGATACTCGATGCCTGGCACAAGGCGCGCAAGGATAAGAACACGGTGCCGATCAAACCGTTTGCCGAGCAATATTTGCGCGACAAACCCGTGCATCCGCTGTTCTGGGGACTATGGCGCCCGCGGCTCGTCATCGCGCTCGAACGCTTCGAACACTGGATCGAAGAGGCCGAGGCCAAGGGTACGCGTGTGCTTGCGACAGAGATCAAGGGCAATATGACCTATAAGGGCGTGACCGTGCACGGCATTGCCGACCGGGTCGACCGCCTGCCAAACGGGACTCTTGCAATCATCGATTACAAGACGGGCTCGCCGCCGACCAAGAAGGAGGTCAAGGAAGGCTTCCGTCTGCAATTGGGTGTCCTCGGTCTGATCGCCCGCGAAGGCAGCTTTGACGCAGAAGGGGAGCCACCGATTTCGGGTGACGCAAGCGTGTTTGAATTCTGGTCGCTGCGCAAAAAGGAGGGTGACTTCGGCGATAAATTCTCGCCGCTCAAGCTTTCCGAGAAACAGGGGGGGCTTGAACCGGAAGAGTTCCTGCCCCGACACGAAGAGGCGCTCAGCCGCGCGATCGACAATTACATCCTTGGCGACGAGCCTTTTACCGCGCGCGAAAACCCCAACTACCCGGGTTTTTCCGACTACGATCAGTTGATGCGCTTCGAGGAGTGGAAGATCCGCCTGAGCGAAGCGGGAAGCGATGAGAGCGGGGAGGGCGAGCCATGAGCGACGCGGTATTCCCTCTCAAAGACAACCAGCTGTTGGCATCGAACCCGCAGGACAATGTCTGGCTGTCTGCCTCTGCTGGCACGGGCAAGACGCAGGTGCTGTCCGCGCGCGTGCTTCGGCTGTTGCTGGAACCCGGCGTCGATCCCTCGCAAGTACTGTGCCTCACCTTCACCAAGGCAGGCGCGGCCGAGATGGCGAACCGCATCAACGGCGTGCTGGCGCGTTGGGTCCGCCTCGAAGACACGCAGCTTTTCGCAGAATTGGGCAATCTCGGCGCCGACCAGTCGGAGGGAGCGCGGGCCCATGCCCGCACCCTGTTCGCAAGCGTGCTCGATTGCCCCGGCGGCGGTCTGCGGATCGACACGATCCACGCCTTCTCGCAATGGTTGCTCGCCAATTTTCCCGAAGAGGCAGACCTCCAGCCCGGCGCGCGCCCGATGGAGGACCGCGAGCGCGAGCTGCTGTCGCGCGACGTGCTCTCGGACATGCTCACCGAAGCCGAGGAAACGGGCGATAGCGCGACCACCGATGCGATCGGTGCTTTCGCCTGCGCGAAGGATCCCGACGCGCTGCGCAACTGGTTTATGCGCTGTGCAAGCGCGATGGACATGTGGCTAGGCCTTGACGCATGGCAACCGCCGATGCGGAGTAGGGTCGATACCCTGCTTGGCATACCTCCTGGTGCGGGTGAGGAATGGGCGCATGAGGTGCTGCACCCCGATACATTCCCGGATGCTCAACTGGCGGCGATGCTCCCGCTGATGCAGGCATGGAATGCAAAGACGGGGCGCGAGACAGCCGAACTGATCGCCGAATGGCTCGTGGCTGACGTGCCGCGCAGAGTGGAAATCGCGCCGCGTTTCTTCGAAACCGTACTAACCAAGAAGGGGGAGCCTCGAAAGATGGCGAACCCGACAAAAGACGACCCGGACTTGCCAAACCGGCAGGTGGAGATCGGTGAGGCGCTGGCCTTCTATGAAGATCGCAATACCCTCCTCAACCTCGCTGACTTCCTCACCCCCGCGCTCGAACTCGGGCGAGCCTTCGCTTTGCGATGGGAAGAGGCCAAGGCGCGCGAAGGCTTCCTCGATTTTGACGATCTGATCCGCAAGGCCGCCGAACTGCTCGGCAATTCGGATGCGGCAGCGTGGATACGCTACAAGCTCGACCGCAGTTT
>JAYPMZ010000006.1:20984-41652 GCA_038130205.1 Erythrobacteraceae bacterium
GCTTGATTACGATGACCTGATCCTGACCAGTTTGAACCTGTTGCAGCGTCAGGCCGGGATTGCCGGATGGGTGTTGTTCAAACTCGACGAAGGCCTTGACCACATCCTGATCGACGAGGCGCAGGATACCAACCGCGCACAATGGGGCATTATCGACGCGCTGATCGACGATTTCTTCGCAGGGCAGGGCGCGCGCGGGGACAAGCTGCGCACCATCTTCACCGTAGGCGATTACAAGCAGGCGATCTTCGGCTTTCAAGGCACCAGCCCCGAGAATTTCGAGCGCGCCAAGGAGAAGGTCAAAAAGCGCATCGACGATGCCAAGGCGAATGCACACGAGATTCGCAGCAATCATCGCGTGCCGTCGCTTGAGGACCTCGATCTTGGTCTGTCCTACCGTACCTCGCCGGCGGTGCTCGAATTCGTCAATCGCGCTATCGAGGTCATCGGTTGGGAATCGCTGGGGCTTAAGGAAACCGCCAAACCCCACTCGTCGGCCTTCCCCAACCGTGCCGGACTCGTCACCTTGTGGGAGCCGGTGATCAGTGAGGCTGACACCGAGGCAGAAGAGGATGAAGGCGAGGAGAAGGACGAGCGCGGCTGGCTTCCCGCCCACGACACCAAGCTCGCCGATCTCATCGCGCAGCAGGTGAGCCGCTGGGTCGATCCGCGCAATCCGAATTACGAGCCGTTTGTTCTGGAGAAGGGCAAGGACGCGCGCCATGCCGACGCGGGCGATGTCATGGTGCTGGTCCGCAAGCGCAAGGAATTGGCCTCGCAGATCGTTGCCAAGCTGCATGCAAAGGGCGTCGCGGTGGCGGGTGTCGACCGGCTGCGGCTGGGGGCGCCGCTGGCGGTCAAGGATTTGATGGCCGCGCTGCGATTTGCCGCGCAGCCGCTCGACGATCTCAGCCTTGCGAACCTGCTCGGATCGCCCCTGATCGGCTGGTCGCAGGACGACCTGCTCGAAAATTGTCCGCGTCCCCACAAGATGCGCTTGTGGGACCATTTGCGCCATCACGAGGCGCCCTTCGTGCAAGAGACGGTTGCGAAGCTGCGCGATCTGCTCGCGCGCGCCGATTTCGAGACACCGCAGGCGCTGCTTGCATGGCTCATCACCGGCCCGTGGCAGGCGCGGCGCAAGATCGTCGCGCGGCTGGGACAGGAGGCGAATGACCCGATCGACGAACTGGTCAACGCCGCCTTCGCCTATCAGAGCGCGCACACCCCCAGCCTTGCCGGTTTCATCGCCTGGTTCGATGCAGGCGAGGGCGAGTTGAAGCGCGATTCCGACGATGCGACGGGACAGGTGCGGGTGATGACCGTCCACGGCTCTAAAGGCTTGCAGGCTCCGATCGTGATCCTCGCCGACGCGACGGGTGAGCCGGGCACGGCAGGGGCAAGCGAACTTGCGGAAAACCTGCCCGGCGAGGGGGAGCAAGAGAACCTGCGCATGGTTCCGCTTCCCAAGTTGTCGAAGGATCAGAAAGCCGGACGTGTCGCCGTGGCTGACGAGCAGGCCAAGGCGGCCGAAATGCAGGAGCACTGGCGGCTGCTCTACGTCGCGATGACGCGCGCGGAAGAGGCTCTGTTTATCGGCGGTTCGCTGGGCAGCAGGCAGGCGAAGAAAGGCTTGCCACATGAAGACAGCTGGTACGCGCATCTCGAAGGCGTGTTCGAACCCGATAGGCTGGACGATCCCCTGTTCGGTGCGAAGCGCGTATGGGGTGCAGCTTCGGACGAGACTGTTCGCACCGAGCAAGCGGCGACCGGCGTTGAGCCGCAAGCGCTTCCCGCATGGCTGACCACGCCCATCGGCCCCGAGCCGCGCCCGCCGCGGCCGCTCGCACCGAGCGGCGCAGGCGAAGAGCAGGGCGCCGATCCGCCGCTCCCGCCCGAAGCATTGGCGATTGCGGCAAGGCGGGGGACGCTGATCCACCGCATGCTGGAGCGCCTGCCCGATCTTTTGCCGGAAGAGCGGCAGAGCGCGGGCGATGGCTGGCTGTCTCGGCAGGCATCCGATCTCGATCCGGCGGTGCGAAGCGAGATGCTGGACAGCGCGCTCACGGTGCTCGCACAGCCGGAATTTGCCGCGATTTTCGGGCCGGATGCGCTGGCCGAAGTCCCGCTCGCGGCGACGGTGGATGGCGTGGTGGTCGCGGGCACTGCTGACCGGCTGCTTGTCACGGATGACGCGGTAACGGTGGTCGATTTCAAGACCACGCGCCGACCGCCTGCGTCGCTGGAGGAAATTCCGGCCGGGACCATCCGGCAGATGGCCGCCTATTGCGCGGCGCTTTCGGCGATCTTCCCGGGCCGCGAAATGCGGGCTGCGGTGCTTTATACGCAGACCCCGCAATTGATCGAAATTCCGTCAGCGACGCTGGACCAACACAAGTCTTCATTGGGGCAGCCGCAGGATAACTATGCGCCGCTCACCCTTGAGTGAACCGCAAAGCTGCCTAGATTGATAACCAACCAAACATTCGAGGAGTTCCCCCAATGGCAACCGTCACCGTCACCGATGAAAGTTTCAAATCCGATGTGCTCGAAAGCGACAAGCCCGTGCTGGTTGATTTCTGGGCTGACTGGTGCGGCCCGTGCAAAATGATCGCCCCCGCGCTTGAAGAAATTAGCGAAGAGCTGGGCGAAAGCGTTACCATCGCCAAGATGGACATCATGGAAAACACCGGCATTCCTGCGGAAATGGGTGTGCAGTCGATCCCGCTGATGGTGCTGTTCAAGAACGGTCAGCCGGTCGCGCGCAAGGTCGGCGCGGCTCCCAAAAGCCAGCTCAAGGACTGGATTGCCAGCGAAATCTGATTGCGGTGCAGGCTTCCGCGTAAGCGGGGGCCTTACTCCGGCAGTCTGGCGACGAATTCGTTCCAGATTGCCTCGCTTGATGCCCCGACAAGCCCGGTGCGACCGTGCTCGTCGACGCGGTAGTCGCTGCCATCAATACGGGCCGCTTTGCCGCCCGCTTCGTTTAGCCAGAGCACGCCCGCTGCGTGATCCCACGGCAGGGTTCGCTTGAACACCGAGACATCGTTTACGCCCAGCGCGAGACGCGGATATTGCTCTGCGGCGCAGCGCGGGATGTCGACCAGCGCGTAATGCGGGGCGAGGTTTTCATCCACCATCGCATTTTGTTCGGGCGTCAGGAACAGCCGGCTGATCGCGTTCACCGGTGGGGTTTGTCCCGTGGTGCGCGCGGTGATCCGCTCGCCGTTGACGAACGCCCCTTCGCCAATCTTTGCGTGGCAAAGCCGGTCGGTGTTGGGATCGTATAGCCAGCCAGCGACCGCCTTTCCGCCATCGGCCAGCGCGATGATGGTGCCGAAAGGCTCCTTGCCCTGCGTGAAGTTGGCAGTCCCGTCGAGCGGGTCGATGATCCAGCAGGCTCCGGAAAGCCGCTCGAGGACGCTTGCATCTGCCGCGGCGGCCTCTTCGCCGACAATCGCAACACCGGGGGCTAGCTTGGTCAGCGCGTCGGTAAGAAAGGCTTCGACTTCGCGGTCCACCACAGTGACCGGGTCGTCTTCGCCTTTCATCTCGATCTCGTGCTCAGCCAGCGCTCGGAATCGCGGCAGCATCGATCGCTCGGCGGCAAACCGCAGAAGATCGCGGATTTCGGCGTCGAGCGGCGAGAGTTCGCTCACGACCTGTAGTCCGCATTGATCGAGATATAGCCGTGGGTGAGGTCGCAGGTCCAAACCGTTGCGCGGCCTTCGCCCAGACCCAGATCGACCGCGATGTCGATCTCCTGCCCCTTCAGGTGCGCTGCTACCGGCGCTTCGTCGTAATCTTCGACCGGCAGACCGTTGCGCGCAGCCCATACGCCGCCGAACGCAATCGAGAGCTTGTCGCGATCCGCCGGTTCGCCCGCTTTGCCGACGGCCATGACAACGCGGCCCCAGTTTGCGTCCTCGCCAGCGATGGCAGTCTTCACCAAAGGAGAATTGGCAATCGAGAGCCCGACGCGGCGCGCGCTTTCGTCACTGACTGCGCCCGAGACGCGGATGCCGATGAGTTTAGTCGCGCCTTCGCCGTCACGCACCACTAACTGTGCAAGCTGGCGGCACATCTCGGTCAGCGCGGCTGAGAATGCGTCCGCGCCGGGGCTGTCCCAACCCTCAATCCGCGCATTACCCGCCTTCCCGGTGGCAAAGGCCAGCACGGTGTCACTGGTGGAGGTATCGCTATCGACCGTGATGCAGCTGAACGAGCCGAGATTGGCGGCGCTCAGCACTTCCTGAAGAAAGGCGGGAGCGACATCAGCGTCGGTGAAGATGTAGCCGAGCATGGTGGCCATATCGGGTGCGATCATGCCGCTGCCCTTGATGATGCCGCCGAGTTCGACCCGCGTATCGCCCACCATCGCGCTGGCATGCGCGCCTTTGTTGAACGTGTCGGTCGTGTTGATCGCGCTGGCTGCATCCTCCCATCCGCAAGGCTCGCTTTCCAAGGCACTGGCAACGCCTGCACGCGCCTTGTCCATGGGGAGCGGCACGCCGATGACACCCGTCGAAGAGACGAACACCTCGCCGGCTGTGCAGCCGAGCGCCTCGCTTACCTGTTCCATGATAGCTTCAACGGCCTCGCGCCCGCGATAGCCGGTGAAGGCGTTGGAATTGCCCGCATTGACGATCAGCGCGCGTGCCCGGCCTGCCTTTACCTGCTGACGGCCCAGTTCGACTTCGGAGGATGCGCAGGCGCTCTGTGTGAACACGCCCGCAACGCTCGTCCCCTCAGACAGTTCGACATAAGTCAGGTCGCAGCGATCCCATGTTTTGTACCGCGCCCGCGCCACGCGCAGCATCACGCCTCCAATGGACGGGATTTCGGGGAAGGGCAGGGCGAGGGGAGAGCGTTCTAGGTCCATGCACGCGCTTTAAGAGCGCTCTCGCAGCGAGTAAATGTCCCAAACACCGTGCCGCGCGCGCAAATCTCAACCGCGCAGGTGGACGAAGCGCCTGTGATGCACTATCTTGCGCTCCGCTATGTTCGCACGCCATCTGCTTGCCCTGTTCGCACTCCTCAGCGGCCTTGCCGCGCTGGAAGCGCCTGCGCATGCACAGGTTTCGCAATCGGCAGTGCAAAACACCCGCGCGGTTATCGCCGCGGGGCAAAGCGCAGCCCGTGAAGCTGCGGCCTGCCCCGAAAGCGCGAGAGAAGGCGAAACGTCTTCGCCGCGCCGTGAACGTCGCAAGAGCTGGTCGTTCCTGCCCAGCTGGCTGCGTCCTTCGACAGTTCAAGGAAGCGACCGCGCGCTGGAATAGCGCGCCGACGTCTGCATTCCTGTCCCGTCGCGCCAGCGCTTGCGGCGCGATTTTCTTATGACATTTCCGCTTTTCCGGCAGGTCCGCTTCCGAGCGTCTTGCGCATATATTCAATAAAATTCAGAGGCTTACTCTTCCATGTTCAACAAAATCGCCAAGGCTGTCTTCGGCTCTTCGAATGATCGCTACGTCAAGTCGCTCGGCAAAGTCGTCGACAAGATCAACGCGCTCGAGCCGATCATGGAAAACCTTTCGGACGAGGCGTTGCAGGCCCAGACTGCGAAGTTCCGCGAACAGCTCGACAACGGCTCCTCGCTCGATGACATTCTGCCCGAAGCCTTTGCGACCGTGCGCGAAGCCTCGAAGCGCGTGTTCGGCATGCGTCACTTCGATGTGCAGCTGATCGGCGGGATCGTGCTCCATCGCGGCGAGATTGCCGAAATGCGCACGGGTGAGGGCAAGACGCTGATGGCGACGCTTGCGACCTATCTGAATGCGATCCACGGCAAGGGCGTCCACGTTGTCACCGTCAACGATTACCTCGCCACGCGCGACGCGGAATGGATGGGGCAGCTGTACGAATGGCTCGGCCTGACTGTGGGCGTGGTGGTCCCCGGCATGGGCGAGATTGCCAAGCGCGACGCTTACAATGCCGACATCACCTACGGCACGAACAACGAATACGGCTTCGACTATCTGCGCGACAATATGAAGCACTCGCGCCGCGAGATGGTCCAACGCCCGTTCAACTTCGCCATCGTCGATGAAGTCGACTCGATCCTGATCGACGAAGCGCGCACCCCGCTGATCATTTCGGGTCCGACAGAGGATAAGTCCGACCTGTATGTGAAGCTGGACGAAGTCGCCAAGCTGATCCCCGAAGAGTGGTATGAGAAAGACGAGAAGTCGCGCAACATCCAGCTCAACGAAGAGGGCCACGACGAGGTCGAGAAGATCCTGATCGAAAAGGGTTTGCTCGAAACCGACAACCTCTACGACGTCGAGAACACCCAGGTCGTGCACCACCTCGATCAGGCGCTGCGCGCGGTGCACATGTTCCGCCGTGACGACCACTATATCGTCAAGGACGACAAGGTCGTGATCATCGACGAGTTCACCGGCCGCATGATGGACGGTCGCCGCTGGTCGAACGGTCTGCATCAGGCGGTCGAGGCAAAAGAAGGTGTGAAGATCGAGCCTGAAAACCAGACGATGGCCTCGATCACCTTCCAGAACTACTTCCGCATGTATCCCAAACTGTCGGGCATGACCGGCACCGCCGCCACCGAAGCGGCCGAGTTCTGGGACATCTACAAGGTCGGCGTGGTCGAAATTCCGACCAATCTGCCGGTCCAGCGGATCGACGATCAGGACGAGTTCTACAAGAACACGATGGACAAGTTCCAGGCGATTGCGAAGACGATCAAGGAGCACAATGAAAAGGGCCAGCCGATCCTTGTCGGCACGGTCTCGATTGAAAAGTCCGAACTGCTGTCGAACTTCCTCGACAAGGAAGGCGTGAAGCACGAGATCCTCAACGCCCGCCAGCACGAGCGCGAGGCGCATATCGTGGCACAGGCAGGCCGCATTGGCGCGGTGACCATCGCCACCAACATGGCGGGGCGCGGGACCGATATCCAGCTAGGCGGCAACTTCGAATTCCGCATCGAAGACGAGCTTGGCGATATGGAGCCGGGTCTGCGCAAGGATGCGGAAATCAGCCGCATCAAGGAAGAGGTCGCAGCCGAAAAGGCCAAGGTGCTCGAAGCGGGCGGCCTGTTCGTGCTCGGCACCGAACGCCACGAATCGCGCCGTATCGACAACCAGCTGCGCGGCCGTTCGGGCCGTCAGGGCGACCCGGGCCTCTCGCGCTTCTACCTGTGCCTCGAAGACGATCTGCTGCGCATCTTCGGCCCTGACACGCTGTTTGCGAAGATGATGAACTCCAATCTTGAAGACGGCGAAGCGATCGGTTCGAAGTGGCTCTCCAAGGCTATCGAGACCGCGCAGAAGAAGGTCGAGGCGCGCAATTACGACGTGCGTAAGAACGTGGTCCAATACGACGACGTGATGAACGACCAGCGCAAGGTCATCTACGAACAGCGCGCCGAAATCATGGACTCAGAAGCAGTCGATGATGTCGTCGTCGATATGCGCCACGATACCATCAATTCGATCGTCTATTCGACCTGTCCGGCTGGTTCCTATCCCGAACAATGGGACGTCGAAGGGCTCAAGGAAAAGCTGCTCGACGTTTTCGGCATCACTCCGCCGATCGACGACTGGCTCGAAGAGGACGAAGTCGAGCAGGAGATGATCGAGGAACGCGTCCGCACCCAGACCGACGAGATGATGGATGCCAAGGTTGCGAACTACGAGATCGAACAGTGGCGCGGTGCGGAAAAGCAGGAACTGCTTCGCCGTCTCGATTACCACTGGAAAGAACACCTCGCGACGCTCGACGCACTGCGGCAGGTGATCTGGATGCGTGCGGTCGCGCAAAAGCAGCCGATCAACGAATACAAGCAGGAGGCTTTCGGCCTGTTCGAAACGATGCTCGACACGCTGCGCGAGGACGTTACGAAGATCCTGTTCAAAGGCGAGTTGCAGGTTCAGCGACCTGATATGCAGGCATTGCCCGATCTGCCCGACTTCCTTACCGGCCACATCGACCCGCTTACCGGGATCGACAATTCGAATGACGGCGACGGTTCGGCCGAGCGGCCCGAACTTTTTGGCTCGCTCGCCGGAAGCCCGCGTGCAGCATTCGGGCCGGGCGGGGCACAGACTGATAACCCCTATGCCAACCTCGACATCAGCCGCAATGCGCCGTGCCCCTGTGGCAGCGGCAACAAGTACAAGCATTGCCACGGTGCACTGACCACAAGCGCTTAGGCAGCTCTTAGGCCGCGCGAAAGCGGGCGGTGTAGTCCGCTTAGCGCGGCTGCCGTGTCATCGGGACGAGCGGCGGGCTGTCCGGTTCGGGATGAATCGGATCGCCCGACTGCTCGAACCCGCTTGAATGGTAGAAGGCGGTGTTTGCAGGGTTGGAATTTTCGAGATAGGCGATTGTGCCGGTGCCATCGCACGCGTCGAGCACGGGCTGGATGAGCTTGCAGCCCAGACCCTTGCCGCGCGAGCGCTGTCGCACCCCGATGGTGAACAGATAGGCGTGGCGAAAGGCCGGGTGGGCTGCTTCCATCGCGGCCACAGTCTTGTCGATCCGCCCGATCGTCCCCTTGCTCGCGCGGAAGATCGCGTTGAATTCCAGCTTTCGCAGCGCCCAGAAACCCAGCGAGCTGTCGCCGTCAGGCAGCATCCACATCGCCGCGCCTTCATCGCCAGCGCGGTAGCAGAACCCCTTTGGCACATAGACATGCTGAGCCAGCGGGACGAACACGCCGTTGATCGCCGCCGGATTGCCGAGCAGCCAGCGATTGAAGGGATCGTCGCGAAAGGCATCGCCGGTAATGGCCCCGGTCTGGCGCGCGTCCTTGCGGCCTGAGCGGACCAGCCCCGGTCCCAATTCGATATCGCTTTCCTGCATGGTGCCCCACTCCCTCTTGCGCCTATCTAGCTGCGCTGGGCGAATTGGGCTAGGCGCGCCCGATGCCGCTGCTTGCCATCGCCTTTTTCGTGACCGCGCTCCTTTATGCGAGCGTCGGCTTCGGCGGCGGCTCGACCTATTCGGCTTTGCTGGCGCTCTCGGGCCTCGACTACCGCGTGCTGCCGCTCGTCTCGCTCGCCTGCAATATCATTGTGGTCGCAGGGTCGAGTTGGCGTTTTGCGCGGGCGGGTGTGACTCCGTGGAAAGGTGCGCTGCTGCTGACCGCGCTTGCGGCGCCCGCGGCATTTATCGGCGGATTGGTGGCGATAGACCGAGAAAGCTTTCTGCTGCTGCTCGGCCTGAGCCTGGTTCTCACTGGCGTGACCATGCTTATCCCGCTGCGCGAGGCTGTGGCCGGCGAACCGACCCGCTTTGCGAGAGCAATGCCCTTTGCCGCTGTGCCGCTGGGGTTTCTTGCGGGGCTGGTGGGCATCGGGGGAGGTATTTTCCTCGCCCCGCTGCTTCACCTGACGCGGTGGAACAACGCCCGTGCCATCGCTGCGACGGCTAGCCTGTTCATCCTCGTCAATTCGCTGTTCGGTCTAGCCGGACAATTGCTCAAGCACGGACCCGCCATGTTCGGCGCCGCTCTGGTCGATGCACTGCCCTTGTTGATCGCGGTTGTGGTCGGCGGCCAGATCGGCAGCCTGCTGGCCGTGCGCGTCCTGCCGGTGAAGTGGATTCGCTGGCTTACCGCGGCGCTGGTCGCGGTGGTGGGCGTGCGCTTGCTCGCCGGTGTCTAGCGAGGCGGCGGGTCAGCTTTCGCTGAAGTAGTCGCCAGCCAGATCATCCTTCGCCAAGCGCTCGCAATCGCGCTTCATCGATCGGTTGAAGCGCGTCACATGGTCGCGCGAATGGGCCATTCGCTGCGCGGTGGCGAATTGTTCCTGCACGCGCTCCAGCTCGTCGGCAATTTCCTGATCGAGCCGTGCTTGCGCGTCCTCGCGGGTCATTCCGCCGGCAACCGCCATATCGAGCGCGCGACCCTTCCAGCCTTCGATCCCCGCCACATCGACAGTGAAATCATGCTGCTGACATGTGCCGATCATCGCGACCGAATCCGCGATCTTTTCGAAGTGCTTTTCGGTGTCGCGATCAAGTCCGCCCGAAACGAGCAAAAGCATCAGCGGTGCCGCGGCAAGTGTTCCATGAACCATGTGTTCCTCCAAGGGATAAACAGCCCCGAAAGCGGTCTAGCACCGCCGGGAAAGATTTGTCCAAACTGTGAAGGAAAAGTGGCTCCCCGAGTTTGAGGCATGAGGCTGTTTCAGGCTGTCTCAATCGACCCCCCGTCCCCCTGTCGGGCCGGGCAATGAATGCCGATCAAATGCGCATCGCCGATAAATAGCCAAGCAAAAACAGAAGTATAATGCGAATTGGCGGCGTATTCCCGAATATTCGACCGACTCAAAAAGCTGTCGCAATCGTGGTTGGACTCCAGAAATTAGTCGCAATTATTTTGTGGGGCGGTATGAGGGGTAATGCCGATTATCGCCAAACCGCTCGCCGCTCTTGAAGTCTCACGACTCGCTCATCCCGAGGGCAAGCGATCCAAGCACCTTCACCCGGTCGGAACTGTCCCTGGCCTGTGTTTGCAGACCACGGCGAGCGGCGGGCGATCATGGGTGTTGCGCGTGAAGGTCGGCGCGAAACGGCGCGACGTAGGACTCGGCAGCTATCCCGCCGTCACACTTGCGAAAGCGCACGAGGAAGCGCGAGCGATCAGGAAGGCGATAAGTGCGGGGCGCGATCCGGTTGCTGAGAAGCGCGAAGCCCGAACGGCTCTCATCGCAAAGCAGATGCGCGACCTGACGTTCGCCGAAGCGGTCGATCGCTATATGGATACGGGCCGCATGGCGAAGCTGCGCCACGATTGGCAGCGCGAGGAATGGCGGACCACGCTCGAAACCTATGCCGTCCCGATCATCGGCAACATGCTGGTCGACGAGATACGGCTCCCCGATATCAAGCGGGTGTTAGAGCCGATCTGGCAGGACAAGAACGCAACGGCGGTGAAGGTGCGGGGGCGCATCGAGTCAGTGCTCGCATGGGCGATTGACGCGGGACATAGGCAAGATGTGGCTAATCCGGCTTCCAAGGGCGCGCTGAAGCAATGGATCGCCGATCAGGGCGGCGCGGTGGTAACTAGCCGTCCCCATGTCCCTGTCGATCGCATGGCGGCGTGGTTCGCAGCTGCGGGCGATCAAGAAGGCATGGCAGCTGTTGCGCTGCGCTTCCTCGCGCTCACCGCCGTGCGCGTCGACAATGTGGCAGGCGCGACATGGGGCGAGATCGACCGAGAAGCGAAGATATGGACGATTCCAGCCGCTCGCATGAAGGGAAGGGCGAAAGATCGGCGCGAGCACCGCGTCCCGCTGTCTGACGCTGCATTGGCGCTGATCGACGGGCTAGAGCGGCGCGAGGGCGTCGACCTGCTATTCCCATCGCCGCGCGACAAAGAACTGACGAATGCGGCGATCGGCAAGGCGATGCGCACCATTCACGAGCAAGACGAAACGGGGTTTGTCGACAAGGACTCAGGCTTGCCAGCCGTCCCGCACGGGCTGCGCGCATCCTTCAAGACATGGGGGAAGGGCAAGTTTCCTCGCGACCTGATCGAAACGGCACTCTCGCACAAGGTCGGCTCCAAAACTGAGCAAGCCTATGATCGCGGCGATGCTTTGAACGAGCGCCGTCCAATCATGCAAGCGTGGTCGGACTGGTGTAGTGGTCGGACGGCGGCGGACAACGTGTTGCTAATGTCGCGGGGTGCAGCATGAAGGCTGTCGATACCGAATTTAGCGATGCTCAATGGCAGGCACTCAATGGAGACGCCGAAGCGATGGCGGCGATACTGCGCGACGTTGCTCGCCCGCTTGACGATGCCGAACGCGAAGTCCTTGCGATGATGATTGAGCGGCTAGCCGAACATGCTCGTGGCGATATCGGCGGTGATGTAGGACGGCGAGAGAAAGGTGCGGGACATCCCGACGTGCGGCGGGTTGTCGAGCGCTACGCCGATTTGATCGCCAAGGGGCGACAAAAGAGTGAGGCGAAAGCCCTAGTCGGGAGTGAATTCGGGCTTAGCGTCCGAACGGTTGAAAGCTACCTTCGAATGCACCGCGAACGTCAGGCAGACATTGAGCGTTCACGGGTTGAGGGTCGGTGAGCCGACATTATCCCTAGTTGGTGGGATTGAAGGAGAAGCCGTTCACTACAAGTCCTCCTTTTTCGTTTTCGAATGCCCAGATCGAAATTCTTTGCTTTTTGCAAAGGCGGAACTCTTGCAGGATTGTTGTGATTGTATGACCGCTTAGGAGCAATCGACCTTCAACATATTTTTCGCCATCTTCTCTGTCGGTAATCTTGCACCAACCGATTTGATCAGTCCCGGCATAAGATTTTGGGCTCGGTTGAAAGGTGAGGAATAGCCGCGCCTTAAACTCGTCGCTTTCTCCAGAGGTGCCATTCTTTGATATGTAAGCTTCACCGATCGCCACCAGACCAAACTGATGTCCAATTTCCCATTCATCAACGTAGTGAACGTTGAATTCCTCCAGCCAGAATGAGTCTAAATCGGCGTGGACTGCAATGCGCTTGCCGTCGAAGAGAGGGATTAGATGCTTCGTAGATTGGTCGGGCAAGCGATTAGTTATTTCTTGTCCTAGCCATCCGAGAGCGATCAGAATGATGAACGTTGCGATCGCTGCGAATATCCCTCCGAGCATCCTTTCACTCCCTGCTTCTGACTGACCGTTTCTGACGTGAATTGCCCTGCGCAATCAAATAATATTTTCGTGCGCAAGACCGCTAGTGCAATTCGCCTCAATCTGTTGAAATTGGGCGTCACCCGAAGCAATTGAGGTGACTAGAAATGCTCCAGACTGTTGATCAAGTCGCAGACAAGCTGACTATTAGCAAGGCCACCGTGTGGCGCTACGTGCGCAGCGACCCACAATTCCCCAAGCCTATTAAGTTGTCACCCGGCTGCGCACGTTGGCGCTCCGATGAGGTCGACCGTTGGCTTGCCACGCGCGAGCGCGCTTCCGCCTGATATGAAAAAGCCCGGTGCCGCGCCAACGGCTACCGGGCTGGGATTTTTACGATGACAGAACTTACCACGGGGGCACCTGTCCCGCAACGCGTGCCCGAGATCACAGTCGCGACGCTACAAGCGGCGGTATTGAGCGCGCCAGCTACCGAACCTGAGCGATCGGCCCGATTGCGCGAGATCGCATCCTTAGCCGGAACGTTGTCGACGATCGAATGCGAATCCGTGCTCACCTATGTGAAGAACCTAACTGGCATGTCGATCGGGGCGCTGCGAAACGAGGCGTCCAAAAGCAGACGGCGCGGCGACGATCACCTGGCGCACGCGCGAAAGACAATCGAAGCGATAGGGCGGGACAATATCTTGTTCGCTGAATCCCACCTTTGGCGATGGGACGGCACCGTCTGGCGGCGGATCGATGACATAGCCGTATCGCAAGCGGTGATCGCCACCCTGAGCGCAAGCGAAGAAAGGATCACGAATGCATTGGTCGAAAGCATCACTGGGCTAATCCGAAAAGAGACTTTCAAGCCCGATCATCGATTCAATGTCGGCAGTCCTGATGTAGTCAATACGCTTACCGGCGAACTGGAACTGAAGGCGGGCGGCTGGGCGCTGCACCCCCACCGGCGCGAGCACTACCGGACCACACTCATCCCGGTGCAATACGATCCGGGCGCTCAAGCACCGCGCTTTGTGCAATTCCTTTGGGACGTGTTTCGCGACGATGACGACGCGAACGACAAGATCGTCGCGGTGCTTCAGCTGGTCGGCTACACGCTTATGGCGCACGCGAGATACGAGAAGTTTGTCTTGCTGATCGGCAACGGGGCGAATGGCAAATCAGTATTGCTGCGTGTGATCGAAGCGCTTGTCGGGCGCGCCAATGTCGCGGGCGTGAAGCCGTCTCAATTCGACAACAAGTGGCAACGCGCTCACCTTCACATGAAGCTAGCCAACATCGTCAGCGAATTGCCTGAAGGTAAGATGATCGCCGACGATGAGTTGAAAGCGATCGTGTCTGGCGAGATCAGCACCGTGGAGATGAAAAACCGCGACCCGTTCGACATGCGAGCGTTTTGCACATGCTGGTTTGGTACGAACCATATGCCGCACACGCGCGACTTCAGCGACGGCTTGTATCGGCGCGCGGTGATCTTGCCGTTCAATCGGCAATTCGCTGAGCATGAACAGGATGAGCAGTTAGCGGAAAAGATCATCGCGAGCGAACTGCCCGGAATCCTCAATCTCGCGCTGCAATACTACGGGCATGCGTCGGCGCACGGCTTCACCTTACCAGCATCATCCGTTGCCGCTCGCGAGGAATGGCGGCGCGAGGCCGATCAGGTTCGTTGCTTTGTCGCTGAGCGTTGCGAGGCGGACGCTGTTGGCGAGATCACCTTGGCCGAGCTGTACCTGAACTTTGAGATATGGGCGCGTCGATCGGGCGTGCGCAACATCGTTGGGAAGGTGCAATTCGGAAAGCGCATCCGGGGACAGGGCTATAGCAGCAAGCACAACGATGGGGTGTGGATAACCGGACTACGTTTGAAACCTGAGAGCGGAACGAACGGAACATAAAATTCGCCACGTCCCATCTTTATATGGGGGGGTGCACCCTGACTCTATGGGGAAACATATAGAATTACGTTCCGTTCGTTCCGTGGGAGGGCGTAACGGCTCATTACACCGTCCAACGTATCAGTGCTTGACGAATGTTCTGCAATTGTTCCATCGCTCAACGCATGGGATCGATCCGCATAACGAGCATTTCGGGCTTTGTGCGCCACCGTTACGCAGTCCAAATCTACTGTCTGGCTTGCGGGCACAAACGCACCTTCGATCCGTCCGCCTTGTTAGCGTTATTTCAAGAGCGAGGGTGGAACACGCACAACAACGCAGCCGCTCGCCGCTTTCGATGTGCTGAATGTGGTGGTCGACATTGCGAGCTGCGACCCGGCGGACATGTGAGAGAATAGTAAAACCTTCCACTATGTAAGTATTAAAAGTAATGTGTATTTTGTCTAATGTGTTTTTTTCGCTTGACTCTCCTATATCCATGACTCGTATTGAGGGCTGTTGCTAATTAGGAGCACCCTCAAATGAAGCCGATTACTGTTCATCAAGCCGAACGTGGCGTCGTCTATAGCGTGGGAGTGGTCGCCTTCCATTCCCCGAATGACATGCCCGGACTTGGGGGCGAAGCACTGCGCAGCACCCTGTCGAACCTGGCCGAGCGCGATGCGCCTTTGCATGACGAGATGTTGCCGGAACGTATCGCGGCGAAGCGTCGGCAATTGTTCGCTGGCGTAGTTATGCCCGTAGCGGGGCGAGCGATCGGCGAGGCGCGACGTGCAAAGTCCGAAACGCTCGAAGCGGACGCTCGCCAGCGCGAGCCGGTTCTGTCGATCGACCCGGTGCTCGCTGTCGAGATGCGCGCGGCTGTTCGATCATTGGACCCACCCGCGCAGCACGCTTGGGTCGAAGCGGCGAACCTCGCTGGCCTGACTGTTACGGCGGTTGAAGGCAATCCAGCTAACCTTGCGGGGCCGATCTATGAGCGGGCGCAAGAGCGCTATTGGCTGGAAAACTGGATTGCTCGACACAACGCCGAAAGCGGCCACCCGGCGGAACCGAATGTCGAAACGGTGCTCGCCACGGGACCAAACAGTGACGCAGTGCGCGATGAGGCTCAGTCGTATCACAAAGCGAATGCCGATCGGCTTGCCGAGATCGACGCAATGGAAGCGTCGGCGAAGTCGCTGGTCGCTTTCCTCGCAGCGCTGTTCGACCTGAGCGCCGGTGAAGCGCTCGACATGGCTTTGGGGCGTGATCGTGCGGCGGCATAAGGCAATTCCCGAAACAGTCTATCTGCGGACGTCACCGCAGTTGCCGATCGGCGAAGCGTACCGCGCGATCGGTTGCTCCCGTGGCTTGGCGTATCAGTGGCGACAACGAAATGGGTTCCCGCCCGCACCGGGTGGCATGATCGACGCGCAACGGCTCGCTTGCTGGTTGTCGCACCCGGCGCGCGGTTGCCGCGTGGTGTGGATTTAGTCGCACGAAATTGAGGCAAGTTGACATGTCACAGACAGCCGAAACAGAACGGGCTAAATCGGAACCTTGGCGCAATTCTGACGGTACTTTTGGGCGCGGCAATCCGGGGAAGCCCAAAGGCGCGTCGCATCGCTTCAATCGCGAGGTCTTGGCTCAGTTGGGGAACCTGACGAGCAAGGCAGTTGCGACTTTGGAAACGAGACTCGAAGCTGGCGATCTAAAGGCCGCAACTTTCGTGCTCTCGCGCTTCTTGCCGTCCGAACGTGTGATCGATGTGCCAGCTGAGCCGAACGGTGTTGCCGACATGCTCAGCGAGGGCGGACTCACACCTACAGAAAGCAATCGGCTCGCCCTAGCGGTCAAGAGCCTGAAGGAAGCGGCGGGGATCGACGAGATGCGCGCGCGGCTCGATGAGATCGAAGCGCTGCTTATCGCTCAGAACAAGGGGCGCGGGTAATGGCGCGCAAGTCGATCGACAGCCGCATGGATCGCATTTTCGAGACGCTGTTGCCCGTTGGATCGATGGCGCGTCGCGAGTACTTGCTTCCTGAAGCGTTGAAGGTGCGGCTAGCTAATCACCGCCGTCAAAGCGCTGCGATAATCGACCGGCTCGAAAAAGCCGAACCTGGCGCATCGTTCGCGGCGCTATGCGACGGCACGCTCGACACACCCGAAATGCCGAGAGCGTTGCGCGTTGCGCTGGGGCTGGTCGATCCACCGCAAATCACGGCTGACATGTCCATAAGCGAAGCTGCGCGAGCATGGCAGGGCTTCGTATTGGATGACACCGCGTGATCGCGTTCGACGTTTATCAGCCGCGTTGCGTTCTTGTCCTTGGCGGACAGGTGGGCGCGCAACGGCTTACCCGCGAAGCGTTTGAGCGCGACTGGTGTGTCGGACGCAAGCAAGCGCTGAAGGCACGCAGGAAGGGACTTTTGCGCAGCGTCCACAGTATCAGCTTCGATCGCTTTGAGCGGCGTTGGCGGGCGGAGCGCGATGCTATCGGGCGCGACGTTCTGGTGATAGGGCCGCGCGTTGCATTGCTGCACTGCGCTCGCGATGAATCGGACAGGTGGATGCAAGACCAATTGGTCGATTTGTTCGGAGATCGCGGCTGGCTAGCGCGCGAAGCAGCTGAAGCGGCTGGTGCTCTCAGCGCGCGGCTAGGTCACGAACTCGAAAGCGCCGCGATCTAACCACTTGTCGGGTTGTGGGGCGCAATGTGGGGCATGAGCGGCTGGCAGTGTTAAGTCACTGAAAAACAGAATTAAATTGTGTAAAATGGCTCCCCGAGTTGGATTCGAACCAACGACCAAGTGATTAACAGTCACCTACTCTACCGCTGAGCTATCGGGGAGCAGCTTCCCAAGCGGTATGGAGGGAAGCGAGAGCGCGCCTATATGGGCGCTGGTTTCGGTTGGCAAGAGTGTTTTGGGGGATTTTGGCGAGTTCCGGCGGGTTTTCTGTCAGAAAATCCTAATCCACCGCAAACTGTTCAGCCACGATGCGTTCGGCGAGCGATTGGCCGGGGTCGAACAGCAGCTCGAGATCCTTGTCATGCGCGATCTCGATCGAGACCTCGGCAATGTCGCGCAGTTCCTTTTGGTCGGCCACGGCAGAGACGGGGCGCTTGACCGGTTCTAGCACACGGAACTTGATCTTCATCTCGTCGGGCAGCACCGCGCCGCGCCAGCGGCGGGGGCGGAACGGGCTGATCGGGGTCAGCGCGAGCATGTCGCTGTCGAGCGGCAGGATCGGGCCGTTCGCGGATAGGTTGTAGGCGGTCGAGCCTGCAGGGGTCGAAACCAGCACGCCGTCGCCCACCAAGTGTTTGATCCGGACGCGGCTGCCCACGGTCACTTCGAGCTTTGCGGTCTGGCGCGTTTCACGCAGCAGCGAAAGTTCGTTGATAGCGAACATTTCCTGGGTTTCGCCAGCCTGCGTCACCGCTGTGATGCGCAGCGGCGCAATCGTCTTGGCGCGCGCTACGTTGAGGCGGTCGATAACGGGCGCGTCCTTGGCATATTTGTTCATCAGGAAACCGACAGTGCCGCGGTTCATCCCGTAGGCAGGGATAACGCGTCCGGTGTCGATCATGGTGTGCAGCGTTTGCAGCATGAAGCCATCACCGCCGAGCACGACCACCGCGTCCGCTTCTTCCATCGGAGCCCAGTCGCGCTGGGCCCATAGCATGGAATAGGCTTCCTGAGCGCGCGGACTTTCGGAGGCGACCAGCGCCACCTTACTGAAGTTGCCGCGCACTGGCCCATCGCCTGCGCGGCTGCCTTCGCAATCGGAACCCTGGCTATCGGTCACACTTGCAGACTCCACTCTTACCCCCCGTAGTCATTCGAATGAGCCGCCGTCTTGCCAGCGGCTATTCCAATGCGTTTACTATTGCCTGCTAATTGACAGCGCGCCCCCCAATTGGCGCCAAGCCTGAAACATAGCGAGTTATGCTGATGTTTCAAATTCGGGCGGATTGCAATTGGGGAGCGCATTGGACGGCGCGCGTGGCTAAGAGAACGGGATGGAAGATCGTCACTCATCTGTTGGCACAGCCCTTGGCGCATCGCTGCGAGGGCCGGTGCGCGGGAGTTTCCCCGGCGTGAAGGCGTCGGCGCTGGAAACCGATTTGCTGCGCGCACTCGACCGGCGCGAGATCGAAGTGCTGTTCCAGCCGCAGTTTTCGTGCAGCACAGGTGCCGTGGTCGGGGCTGAGGCCTTGGCGCGTTGGCAGCATCCGACGCTGGGCGAGATCGGCGCGCGCGATCTGTTTGCGATCGCAGAACGGGCAGCGCTGGTCGCTCCGCTCTCGCGCCATGTGGTGGCGCGTGCGCTCGAAGACGCCTCGCATTGGCCCGACGACCTCACCGTATCTCTCAACATCACGCCCGAAGAATTGGGCGACCCACGCTTTGCCGCCGATTTTGCCGAAAGCATCGCCAAGAGCGAAATCGCGCCGCAGCGGTTGATGCTCGAAATCACCGAGGATTTGCTGGTGCGCAATATCGAACAGGCATCGGCGGCGCTGAAGGCGCTGCGCGGCCTCGGCTTCCGGACTGCGCTGGATGATTTCGGCGCGGGCTTCTGCAACTTCCGTTATCTGCGCGAGCTGCCGCTGGACGCGATCAAGCTCGACAAGATCATGGTCGACGGCATCCCCGGCGATACCAAGGCGCTCGCGGTTTTGCGCGCGATAATGGCGCTGGCAAAGGCTCTGGACCTGTCGATCTATGCCGAGGGCATCGAAAACGACGTCCAGCGCGCCACGATCAAGGCAGAGGGCTGCGACTACTGGCAAGGCTTCCTGCGCGCCCAGCCGATGAAGAGCGAAGAGGTTCTTGCACTGTCACGCACGGCGCGGGGTATGGGGCACGGGTAGCGCGGGCGCGCTACGCCTCAGAAGTTGCCGACATCGCATTGCAGGCAGGTTATCCCGCGCCGCCGCCACATATCGACCACCTGCTGGCGATCATCGACTGTGAAGAGGATGGTTTTCCCTTCGCCGAGCAGTTGATCGAGGATTTCTTCCTTGATGATGTGATCCGCCCGGAAATCGTCATCGGCGCGCATCAGCATCCGTCCGAAGGGAATCTCGTTCCACGACAACCATTGCTCGGTCAGTTTCCTGTATCGTTCGTTGCGGCCAATGACGATGATCAGCTCGTAAGATCCGGTATCCCAAAGCGAGGTGTAAAGTGAAACAATCGGCACATTGGGCGTGTCGTCGCCCATCGCTGCTTTGAATGCCTTCCAGTCGGCCGGTGACTGGTCGAGGAAGGTGCGGCGGTGTCTGATATCTGCCAGCGTTCCGTCCATGTCGAACAGGACCACTTTGGCCGTGTGTTGCGCCGTCACCTAAACCTACCTTGCCCTTCTTGGGTCAGGACCATGGCGCAGCCGAAGGGGATCGACAACGTCTAGCCGGCCTTCTTGCGCGCCTTGCGCACAATCCCGCTCAAGCCTTTGGTCAGCTGGAACAGCCCATTGAGGCGGCTTTCCGGATTGCCCCATGCGCGGTTGATCACGAGCTTCATATCGGGGCGCAGCTTGGCGGTTTCGGGGTTGCCCGAATTGAGGCGGTCGACATAGGCGATCAGGCCCGGCCCGTCTGGGAAATCGTCTTGGTGGAAGGTCACCAGCGTCCCGCGCGCGCCGACGTCGATCTTGGCGATATTGGCCTCGATCGCCTGATGCTTGATTTCGATCAGCTTGACGAGGTTCTTGGTCGGCTGCGGCAGTTCGCCAAAGCGGTCGATCATCTCGGCAGCGAGACCCTCGATCTCGGCCTTGTCCTGCGCCTGATTGAGGCGGCGGTAGAGCGCCATGCGCACGGCGAGGTCGGGGACATATTTCTCGGGAATCATGATCGGCGCATCGACGGTGATTTGCGGGCTGAAGGCGTCGCGTGCCTTCTCCAGCCCCATCTCGCCCGCCTTGGCAGCCAGAATCGCGTCTTCGAGCATCGACTGGTAAAGTTCGAAGCCGACCTCGCGGATATGGCCCGATTGCTCGTCGCCCAGCAGATTGCCCGCGCCGCGAATATCGAGATCGTGGCTCGCCAGTTGGAAGCCTGCGCCCAGCGTATCGAGATCGCCCAGCACTTTAAGTCGCTTTTCGGCAACTTCGGAAAGCTGCATGTCCTTCTCGTAGGTGAGATAGGCATAGGCG
>JAYPMZ010000006.1:41662-43042 GCA_038130205.1 Erythrobacteraceae bacterium
CACCTTCGACCGGCCGACGCGGCCGCGCAGCTGGTAGAGCTGGGCAAGGCCGAAGCGGTCGGCGCGGTGGATGATGATGGTGTTGGCGCTGGGCAGATCGAGCCCGCTTTCGACGATGGTCGTCGAAAGCAGCACGTCGTATTTCTTCTCGTAAAAGGCGCTCATGCGCTGCTCGATTTCGGCGGCGCCCATCTGGCCGTGCGCGGCGATCACTTTGACCTCGGGCACGTTCTCGGCGAGCCATTCCTCGACAGTTGCCATATCGGCAATGCGCGGCACGACGATGAAGCTCTGTCCGCCGCGATGATGTTCGCGCAGTAGAGCCTCGCGCATCACCATGTCGTCCCATTCCATCACATAGGTCCGCACCGCGAGACGGTCGACCGGCGGGGTCTGGATGGTCGAAAGCTCGCGCAGCCCGCTCATCGCCATTTGCAGCGTGCGCGGGATCGGGGTGGCGGTAAGCGTGAGCATATGCACGTCGGAGCGCAGTTGTTTCAGCTTCTCCTTATGAGTCACACCAAAGCGCTGCTCTTCGTCCACGATCACGAGGCCGAGGTTCTTGAACTCGGTCGTTTTGGAGAGGATCGCGTGCGTGCCGACCACGAGGTCAATCGTGCCATTGGCAAGGCCCTCGCGCGTTTCGGCGGTTTCCTTGGAGGAGACAAGGCGCGACAGGCGGCCCAGTTTGAGCGGGAAACCGGCGAAACGCTCGGAGAAATTCTCGAAGTGCTGGCGTGCTAGCAGAGTGGTCGGCGCGACTACCGCAACCTGTTGTCCGCTCATCGCCGCGACGAAAGCGGCGCGAAGGGCGACCTCGGTCTTGCCGAAACCGACGTCGCCGCACACGAGGCGGTCCATCGGTCTGCCGCTTTCGAGATCGCGCAAGACATCGGCAATAGCCGCATCCTGATCGTCGGTTTCCTCCCATGGGAAGCGATCGACGAACTGATTGAAACTGGCCTCGTCCGCTTCGAACACCGGCGCTTTTTTGAGCGCGCGTTCGGCGGCGACCTTCATCAGCTCGCCCGCGATGGCGGTGATGCGTTCTTTGAGGCGCGCACGGCGTTTCTGCCATGCCTCGCCGCCGAGCCGATCTAGCGCAACAGCGTCTTCGCTGGAACCGTAGCGGCTGAGGACGTCGATATTCTCGACCGGGATGAACAGCTTGTCGCCGCCGTGATATTCGAGCGCGACGCAATCGTGCTGGCTCTTGCCAACCGGGATGGGTTCAAGGCCGAGATATTTGCCGATGCCGTGCTCGACATGGACAACCAGATCGCCTTTCGCCAGCGCCTGAAGTTCGGCGAGGAAGGCGTCGGAATCCTTGCGCTTCTTCTTGCGGCGCACGAGCCGGTCGCCGAGCACGTCCTGCTCGGT
>JAYPMZ010000007.1:0-7511 GCA_038130205.1 Erythrobacteraceae bacterium
GTGTGAAGCTTTCGACCCCGCGCCGGGGCTGCTCGGGGCTGGCCTACTCGGTCGATTATGTCTCCGAAGAGACGAAATTCGACGAGAAGATCGAAACGGCCGGCGGCACCTTCTACATCGACGGGGCGAGCGTGCTTTACCTCGTCGGATCGACGATGGACTGGGTCGAGGACGATTTCACCGCCGGATTCGTGTTCGAAAACCCCAACGCCAAGGGCGCCTGCGGTTGCGGCGAAAGCTTTATGGTCTGAGCCTTCTGGCTCGAAACATTATTCGCCGTCGTCGATGATCCGCGCGATAAGGCGGCGTTCGAGTTCATCGGCCTCGCCATCGCTTTCAATCATCCGGTCAAGCCACTCCTGCTCGTGATCGGTAATGGCTTCGCCAGCAATCGCTCGCTCGGTAAAGCTCGGCTGGGCATCGACCGAATTGGGGTCCTTCTTACCGAAGACCTTGCCGAAGTGATTGCGCGCGCTCGGCATTTCACGCGCTATCTGGCCCATGAAGCGCCCGATATTGGGTTTGTTGTCGGAGACGAAGGCCTGCAGTTCCTTGGCGCGCGCATGGTCGAGCTGGGCGTTATGGAGCGTGAAACCCTTGAGGTAATTGCTGACGCCGTCGAGGAACAGATCGTCCCAACCCGGCGCATTGTCCTCGGCGAGAGTCTCGTCCTTCAGGCGGAACAGCATCTCGGCGTCGAAACGTGTGGCTGCCGCCGGACCGTGGCCACCGCTGGCGAAGATGACGCGGCGCAAGATATGCACTTCTGCATCGGTGATGTGCTGCGATGACAGTTCGCCGCCGTCACGGGTCGGGCCGGTGCCTTCGAGCACTTCGCGTTCGACCTGCGCGATGACATAGTCCTTGAGCTTGGTCGGTACATTCTCGGCGCGCTCGATGATGCGCACGATACATTCGAGCTCGACATAGCTTTCCACCACGCCGTCATGGTCGATCTGCGCGATCAGCCAATCGGCTTCGTTCTCGTCGCAATTGAGGCGCGGCTCGGTGCCGTTGAGGACGAACTCGCCGATGGCTTCGACGAAAAAGTCGCACCATTGTTCGTCGCGCACGTCGATCACATTGTTGATCGCGAACAACGCTTCGGCTTCTTCGCGGGAGATGATTCCATCGCCCCAGCCTTCGCTGCGCAGCGACAGCACTTCGGCGGCGGTAACCTGTCCGTCTGCAGCGACACGCTGCGCGAGATCGGTAAATTGGGTCGTCATTCTTCGGTACACCCCTTGAATTGCGCCTCTGCCTTCGCAGAATGTGCTTAAGACGGGGTTACCAGCGGGCCGGCTTAGTCGGCTTCTTCCTCAACCTCATGGATGCAAAACGCGCTGTCGGCTGCCGCTCCGCCTTGCCGCGCGCGGGCGGCGATGTGGGTGGCGACGGGCACTGCGCCTGCTTCGAGCGGGTAGAGAAAGATGTCGAGCACACAGCTTCGTCCGGTGAACTGCAGCTTGCGCGCATCGCCTTCGGACAGGTCGATGCGCGGCGTGCCGAACCTACGGGTGAGGGCGTTGGCCTCCGAGCCGATCACACCGTCGGTGCCGCGCGCCTGCATCACATCGGGCGCACGGAAAGCCGTGCCCGTCGCTGCCGGAGGGACCGAGGCGGCTTGCGGCGTGCGCACGTAATTGCCGCTGGAACAGCCCGCCGCCGCCATTGCGAGAGTGAGGCTGGCCAACATCCTACGCATTCGCACTCTCCAGCTTGCGCCGCGCCATCGCGCCTTGGGCAAGGTGCGTGCCTGCCGCTGCCCCGATCACAGGAGCGAGCAAATTCACGAAGGGTATCAGCATGATCGCTGCAATCACGAGGCCGAGGACAAAACGCGTTGCGCCAGTCACCGGGTTGGCTGGAAGGGCATCTCCGCGATGCCGCAGCCAGCCCAT
Source organism: Erythrobacteraceae bacterium (assembly GCA_038130205.1). Classification (GTDB taxonomy): domain Bacteria; phylum Pseudomonadota; class Alphaproteobacteria; order Sphingomonadales; family Sphingomonadaceae; genus Erythrobacter. The sequence continues at coordinate 1,902 of JAYPMZ010000007.1, forward strand.
GTCGGTAAGCTCGCGCCCCAGCAACCAGGCGTTGACGGTGAGAAACACGATGGCCGGACCGATCCCGGTCACAACCAGAACAGCTGCGACGGGAAGCGCGAGCAGGTTCACGAGCACCGTGCGCCCGATCCCGCGAAGCGAGTTGGCAAGGTCCTCGCGAAAGGGGAGCGCGCGTGCGGTCGCAGCCGCTTGCGGATAATGGCGCTCCTCGACCGCAATCACCACTTCATCCGCGAAGAACTGCAAAACGGCCACTGCGACCACACGGAACAGCAGCCACCCTGCGAGCACCGCCAAAAGCGTTGCGAGCAGGGCGCTGGCATAGCCTCCATCCTCAAGACCCAAGGTGGCAAAGCCCCAATTAAGCCCTGCAAACAGCGCGGCTCCGAGTCCCACGAAAACCAGCAATGTCAGTCCCACCGACTTCGCCAATACGCCCACAATCGCACGGTCGCCCAGCTGACCGAAGGCTTTGGCAAGGGCGGGGAGAACCTGTTTCATCGCAGCCGAAATGCGGCGCGCGAAGCAGCAAGTCAAACCGCTTCACCGCGTCTAGCCACCGTTTTCACGTGCCAATTCGCTCTTGGCCTCATCCCGCCATACCGCTAGGCGCGGCAGGCACTCATTTACGACAGGAAACGACCCTTGCCCGAAACCGCACCAGAGCTCCGCTACGACGTCATCGCCATCGGCAACGCCATTGTCGATATCATTGCCTCGTGCAGCGACGAGGACATCGCCGAGCTTGAACTCAATCGCGGCGGGATGACGCTGGTCGATGCTGACGGCGCAGACCGCCTTTATGCGGCGATGGGCCCTGCGACCGAGAAGTCGGGCGGTTCGGCGGCGAACACGCTCGCAGGCCTCGCGCAGCTCGACGTGGAGTGCGCTTTCATCGGACAAGTTGCCGATGACCAGTTCGGCAAGGTCTTTGCGCATGATATCCGCGCCGCCGGGATCGATTTCGACACGCCCGTGCGCGAACAGGACCCGCCGACCGGGCGCTGCCTGATCTTCGTCACCCCCGATGGCGAGCGGACGATGAACACCTTCCTCGGCGCAGGCCAGTTCCTGCCTGCATCGGCGCTCGATGAAGAGCTGATTGCATCGGCCGCGATCCTCTATCTCGAAGGCTATCTGTGGGACCCCGAAGAGCCGCGCCGCGCCATGCGCCGTGCTATCGAGGTTGCCCGCAATGCCGGCCGCAAGGTCGCTTTCACCGCTTCGGAGAGCTTCGTGATCGATCGCCACGGCGACGACTTCCGCGCGATGATCGACGACGGGCTGATCGACATCCTGTTTGTGAACGAGAGCGAGCTAGCCACGCTCACAGGCGAGGACGACTTCGACACCGGCTTTGACGCCGTCGCGGCCAAGGTCCCCGTGCTGGTCGCAACCCGCAGCGCCAAGGGCGCGGTGGCCAGCGCGCATGGCGAGCGCGCCGTGACCGCAGCCGCTCCGGTTGCCAAGGTGGTCGATACCACAGGTGCAGGCGACCAGTTCGCGGCGGGCTTCCTTGCCGGCTACGCCAAGGGCGAAAAGCTCGAAGTGTGCCTCAAGCGCGGTGCGATTGCCGCTGCCGAGGTGATCTCGCACTACGGCCCGCGTCCCGAAGCGGACATGAAGGCGCTGATGGAGCAGAGCCTCTAGGGCTTTCGTTTCCTACAGGATGGAACAGGTGGAACATTGTCCTGAGGGCAAAAAGTTCCGCTTGTTCCGGCTTGCGCGAAGAGCGTGTTCGACGATGGGAAAGAGCTGCCAAGGCGCTTACCAGCGGGACCCGCTGTAGGAAAACCGATCACGCACCCAGCACCGCCCCGATGACAAGAGCGATAGGCAGCACCACGATCATTAGGCGCGCCATGGCGAGCGAGTGGACGGGGTTGTTCATAAAAGCTTCCCTTGTGACTGGTAGGCTTTAGTTGCCAGCCGATCAGGGATTGATCCAATCAAAGGCTAGGCTCTGTCATAAGTTTCGCTTATGGTAGGGAGATGCGCAAGCTTCCGCCTCTTGCTGCCATTCGCGCTTTCGAAGCCGCTGCGCGGCACCTCAACTACACCCGTGCAGGTGAGGAATTGGGGCTGACGCAGGCGGCGGTCAGCTATCAGATCAGGAATCTCGAGCAGCGCGTTGGCGCGCCGCTGTTCATGCGCAATGGCCGGATGATGGAACTGACGGCGACCGGACGCGCTCTTGTTCCGCGTATCAGTCAGGCTTTCGAGGCGATGGAGGGCGCTTTTGCGGCGATTGGCGAGGAAGAAGGCTCGGTTCTGGCAATCGCCTGCTTTCAGACCTTCGCGACCAAGATCCTCGCGCCCAGACTGGGCGCTTTCCAGCTTGCCCACCCAGAAATCGCCGTGCGGCTGGTGGTCGGAGATGATTTCGTCGATCTGGAATCCGGCGGCTGCGATGTCGCAATCCGCTTGTCACGCGATGTTCCCAAGGGTCTCGAAGTGCACGAACTTGCGCCCCTTGCGATTGCACCGCTTGCCTGCCCTGATTTCCTCGCCAGCAATGCGCACCTCGCAAAAGCCGATGCTGGCACAGGCGCCGCTATAGACGAGGCACTGCGTATCTCGGCAGGGAACGCCTTGTGGCAAGAGTGGGACGCCGCCCATTGCGTTGACCGTGCAGAGCGCATGACCGCACGCGGCCTGGAATTCGATTCGCAGGTGCTCGACGGGGCAGCGGCACTTGGCGGCAATGGCGTCGCCATGCTTGCACCGCTGCTGTTTGCGCGGGAGATCGCTGATGGATCACTGGTGCAGATTGGCGAAAAACCCGTCTATCCCGACAGCACCTTCCGCCTGATCTACCCCGAGGTCAGGCGCCATTCGGCCAAAGTCAGAGCGTTTCGAGACTGGATGCGGGCCGAAATGAAGTTTCTTACAGGCTGAAAACCCGCCTGTTCTACCGGCCCCTAATCTACGGGCACGTAATCCGCGCGTTTCAGGGTGACGAGATAGCGCTCGATCTGGTCCACGTGATCCTGTTCGAGGGTGAAATCCATCTGCTCGGGATAATTGTGCGCGTTGACCAGCCATGCGTGCACCGTCGCCTTGGTCACGCCGGGGCGATTGGCGATGGCGGCAAAGCTCGGCGCATGGGGATTGGGCGAAAGGAACGGCGCCTCGACCGCGTGACAGCCACCGCAAGCCGCCTCGACGAATGCGGGCGGCGGCGCGGGCGGCGCTTCAGAAGTCGTAACGCAGGCAGCAAGCACGAGAGCAAGCGGCGCAACGGCGAGCGGGGCGAGGAGGGTGCGCAGTGTGATCATGCGAGCATGCTGGCGCAATATCGCACCGCAAACATTGACGCAGATCAAGTTTGGCGAGCGGCTATTCGCTTTCGCGCGCCACTTCCTTCCAGCCGATGTCGCGGCGGCAGAATCCGCTGGCGAAGTCGATCTTGTCGACCGCCTCATAGGCGCGCGCCTTGGCCTCGGTCACGTTCGCGCCGGTGGCGGTCACGTTGAGCACGCGGCCGCCATTGGCGACCAGCGTGCCGTCCTTCACCGCTGTGCCTGCGTGGAAGACCTTTTGCCCGCCTGCCTCGGCGTCACCCAGAACAATCGTGCCGCCCTTTTCAGGCGTGCCGGGATAGCCCTTCGCGGCCATCACCACGGTTAGCGCGGTCTCGTCGGCGAAGTCTGCCGTCACGCCGTCCAACTCGCCTTTGGCGCAGGCGAGCATGACTGCCGCCAGATCGCCTTGGTAGCGCGTCATCAGCACCTGACACTCGGGATCACCGAAGCGCGCATTATATTCGACCAGTTTCGGCCCCGCTTCGGTCAGCATCAGCCCGGCGTAGAGCACGCCCGAATAGGGCATGCCCTCGGCGCGCAGCGTGTCGACCGTGGGGCGCAGGATGGTGTCGATTGCCTGCTGTTGAAGTTCTGGCGTCAGCACCGGCGCGGGCGAATAGGCGCCCATGCCGCCGGTGTTAAGGCCGACATCGCCTTCGCCCACCTGCTTGTGATCCTGCGCGGTGCCGAAGGGGAGGATCGCGGTTCCGTCGGTCAGCGCAAAGAAGCTCGCCTCCTCGCCGCGCATGAATTCCTCGATCACCACCTGTGCGCCTTCTGAGTCACCGGCAGTGCCGCCGAACATATCCGCCAGAGTCGCCTCGGCGTCGGCCAGCGTCTCGGCAATCACCACGCCCTTGCCTGCCGCGAGGCCATCGGCCTTGAGCACATAGGGCGCATCGAACTGCGCTAGCGCGGCGGTCGCTTCGACGAGCGTGGAGGTGCGGACATAGCCGGCGGTGGGGATATCGGCGCGCGCGCACAGATCCTTGGTAAAGCCCTTCGACCCTTCAAGCTGGGCGGCGGCTTTCGATGGGCCGAACACGGCAAAGCCGTCTGCGCGCAGGCTGTCGGCAAGTCCGTCCACCAGCGGCGCTTCGGGGCCGATCACGACGAGGGCGATGCCCTTCGCCTCGCAAAATGCGCTCACCGCTGCGTGGTCGGTCGCATCGAGCGCGACCAGTTCGCCTTCCTCGGCAATGCCGGGATTTCCGGGGGCGGCGTAGAGTTTGGTGAGAGAGGGGGATTGCGCGAGCTTCCACGCCAGCGCATGTTCGCGCCCACCCGACCCCAAAAGCAGGATATTCATGGCCCCTCCGCCTTCCGATACAGATAAAGACCGGCTGGTAGCGCGCGAGACGCGGGGCGACAACGCCGAACCCCTTTCGATCACCGAGATTTCGACTTTGCTCAAACGCACGGTGGAGGACCGGTTCGGCTATGTCCGGCTGCGCGGCGAATTGTCGGGCGTGAAGCGGGCGGCTTCGGGGCACATGTATTGTGCGCTGAAAGACGACAAATCGGTGCTCGACGGGGTGATGTGGCGCGGCAATGCGCAGCGGCTCGCCTTTGTGCCGGAGGACGGGCTGGAGGTGATCGCCAGCGGCAAGCTGACAACCTATCCGGGCCGCTCGAAATATCAGGTGGTGATCGACTCTCTAGAGATCGCGGGCGAGGGCGCGCTGCTGGCGCTGCTCGAAAAAACCCGTGCAAGACTGGCGGCTGAAGGGCTGTTCGACGAGCGGCGCAAGCGGCGTCTGCCCTATCTGCCGCGGGTGATCGGGGTTGTGACCTCGCCAACCGGATCGGTTATCCGCGATATACTGCACCGACTTGCAGACCGTTTTCCATCGCATGTCGTCGTCTGGCCGGTGCTGGTGCAGGGTCAGGGCGCCGCGGCGCAGGTTGCGGGCGCAATCCGCGGGTTTTCAGGGCTCTCCGGCGATGGCTCTGTGGCCCGCCCCGATGTCGTGATCGTCGCACGCGGTGGTGGGTCGATCGAGGATTTGTGGAGCTTCAACGAGGAAGAGGTGGTTCGGGCAATCGCCGAATGTACCATTCCGGTTATTTCCGCCGTAGGACACGAGACCGATACGACGCTTGCGGATTACGCCGCGGACCGCCGCGCTCCCACGCCGACGGCAGCGGCGGAAATGGCCGTGCCGGTGCGTGCCGATCTCGATGCGGTGGTGGCCGACTTCGCCGCGCGCCAGCGCCGCGCAGTGCATCGCCCGCTCGAACTGGGGCGCGAACGGCGCGAAGCGCGCGGCGAACCCGTACGCATTGCCGTTAAACGCGGAAAAGA
>JAYPMZ010000007.1:7521-11108 GCA_038130205.1 Erythrobacteraceae bacterium
CGCGTGCGCCGGATGCCGCGCATCGAGGTGCTGCTGCAACCGCAGGCGCAGCGGCTCGACGATCTGGCCGAGCGCCTGCGACGCGGCCTCACCGATCGTGCAGCCAAGGGGCGCGAGGCGTTGGCAGGAGTGGGCTCGCTGCTCACGCCGCGCCTGATCGAACGCAAGATCGACGCGGGCAAGGATCGCCTCGAACGTTCGCGTCTCACGCCCGCGCTGGTAGAGCAACCCATCGCCCGCGCGCAGGAAAAACTCGATGCGCTCGCCCGGCTTGCAAGCCAGCTCCATCCAGACAAGCCGCTCGAACGTGGCTATGCGATGGTGCTCGGCGCTGACGGGCAAGTGATGACCACCAAGGCACAGGCCGAACGCGAAGCCGCGCTTAAGCTCAAATTCAAGGACGATGTGCTTGATGTGAGCACTGGCGCAGCAGCACCGCCTCCACCGCCGCCAGCGGCTCCCAAGCGTAAACCCGCTGCGCCCAAGAGCACGCCGCCACGCCAGGACGATTTATTCGGCGAATGAGCCATGCTAAGGACGCCCCCATGTTGATGTCATCAAGCGATAAAGCCGCCAAACTCTTCTACGCCGCCTCCAGCTTCCGCGTGCTGCGCCCCGGCCAGCATGTCTTTTGCGCGGTTTCGGGCGAGGCCATCCCGCTCGAAGACCTGCGTTACTGGAGCGCCGAGCATCAGGAGGCCTATGCCACCTGCGAGATCGCCACGCGCCGCCTGCTCGGCCAGGCGTGAGGGGCCGCATCGTGCATCGGGCCGCTGCTTTGCCCGCCGCTCTGTCGCTATCCGTCCTGCTCGCCTGCACGGGACGCGAGGCGGCCGCGCCCGAGACGGTGACGGAAGACATGGTAACGGCTGCCGATGCGGCACCTGCGCCAACGCCGGCTCCCGACACTTCCGAAGCCGTACAAACCGGCTTCACCTTCACCGGCGAGCTGACTCAGGGCGGCTATATCCGCGGGGTCGCGCCCTCAAATGCGGTGAGCGCGGTGCTCGGCGACCAGATGCTCGAACTGGCCGACGACGGCAGCTTCTTTGCCGCTTTCGACCGCGACAGCGGACCCGCGTTGGCCCTTAGGGCCACGCTCGCAAACGGTCGGACGCTTGAGGAAACACTCACCATCGCCCCGCGCGCATGGGATATCGAGCGCGTCAATGTCGCCAAGGGTACAGGCGGGGGCGGCGAAGCGTGGTGGGCGAAGCGCGAACCCGAATGGCTCGCGATCAAGGCCGCACGCGAGATGGAAACCGGCGCAACCGGCTGGAGCCAAGACTTCATCTGGCCGGTGAAAGGGCGCATTTCAGGGCGCTTCGGACGCCAGCGGATCTATCGCGGTGAGCCGGGCAGCTATCACTCGGGCCTCGACATCGCACCGGGCGCGGGCGTGCCCTATGTCGCGCCGGCTGACGGCGTGGTGGTGCTCGCACGCACGGGCTTCAGCCTCGAAGGCGGGCTGATCATCATCGATCACGGCGCGGGCCTCAACAGCGCTTTCCTTCATTCCTCGCGCATCGTCGTGACCGAAGGACAGCACGTCAAACAGGGCGAGCATATCGGCAACGTCGGTGCCACCGGACGCGCTTCGGGACCGCATCTGCACTGGAGCCTCAAGTGGAACGACGCACGGCTTGACCCCTTGTTGTTCGTGGGCCCCAAGAATTGAGCCGGATGAACTGACATGCGGTCGCGCCGCAGGGTAATCGCGGCGCTCGCGCTGGCGCTGGCCTGCGCGCCGGGGACATGGCTGCGGACCCCTGTTCCGGACGCGATGCCGAGCGAAATTACGCTCACCCCAATTCTCGGACCGGGCGCAACCAACACGCCGGGCTGGAGCCTCGGCGGCGTGTGGCAATATTCCGCGCAAAGCCGCTATTTCGGCGGTTTTTCGGCGATACTGGCGCTATACGATCACAAATTGCGCGCTTTCTCCGACCGCGGCACGCGCTTCACCTTCGTCGAACCAGACCAGCAAGGGGCCGCCGACGGCGTTCTTTCGGTGGCCCGCCAATTGGTCGAAGACGCTTACTCGAATGATCTGTGGGACATCGAAGCCGCCACGCGCGATCCTGCGACCGGCGACTACTGGCTCTCCTATGAAAACTACCATGCGATCCATCGTTTCTCGCGAGCCAGCGAGCGCAAGGGTGTTCGGGTCTTGGAAGATGCGGTCGATTGGTCCGTCAACGGCGGCGCCGAGGCGATGGTGCGGCTCGCCGACGGGCGCTTTGTCATCATTCCCGAGGGGCGCGACGAGGCGCTGATCTTCGCAGGCGATCCGGTGGAGCAGCCAGAAGCGGCGCGAACCATCACCTGGCAAGTCCCCGCACCCGGCTACGTCGTTACCGACATGGCGCAATTGCCCGACGGGCGCCTGCTGATGTTGCTGCGCGATCTGGAGCTTGCCTACCCGCCCTTCGTCAGCTTGCTGGCAATCGCCGATCCTCCGGCGACAACAGGTGCAGCGAAATGGAGCGGCAAGGTCGTGTTCGCGTTCGACGGCGTGATCCCGCGCGAGAATTACGAAGGGCTGACGCTGCGCGAGGAAGAGGACGGCAAAGTGTCCGTGTGGGTGATTGCCGACGACAACCAGTCGGTTCAGCAACGCTCGCTATTGGTAAAGCTGGTCTTCGATCCCAACGTCGAGGACTAGGCGGGATCGGGCCCGCACAGAAACCGCAAGGGCGACCGCCCGTCGCCCGTTCAGGCCGCCCTCTCGGAGGCATTGACGCAGTCAATTGCCGCGAGAGCAAGCTACGAGCTACAAAAAGCTCGCAAGGGCGACCGCCCGTCGGCCGTTCAGGCCGCCCCCTCGGAGGCATTGACGCAGTCAATTGCCGCGAGAGCAAACAACGAGCTACAACAGCTCGCAAGGGCGACCGCCCGTCGGCCGGTCAGGCCGCCCTCTCGGAGGCGTCGGCGCAGCCGACAGGCCGCGAGAGCAAAAAAGCCGCGAGAGCGAGAAACGCAAAAAAGGCGTGACGGTCATCCCGCACGCCTCCCTTGCATGTTTCATCACCCGAGGGTGGATTAGGCAGCGATAGCCTTCTTCAGCTCGCGCTTCACCTTGAGCGCGTTGGCCGAGAGCTTCTCGTCGCTGGTCTTCAGCAGCCAGTTGTCGAGACCGCCATTGTGCTCAACCGAGCGAAGGCCGTGGGTCGACACGCGGAACTTGAAGCTGCGGTCGAGCTTTTCGCTCAGCAGCGTGACGTTCTGCAGGTTGGGCAGGAAGACGCGCTTGGTCTTGTTGTTGGCGTGGCTCACGTTGTGGCCTACCTGGCGGCCCTTGCCGGTCAGTTCGCAAATGCGCGACATGATATCTCTCGTCTGTTCACAGTTGAGGGAGGGCCAATCGATTCGGCCTCCGAATTGCTCGGGTTATCCCAGAAAGCGCGCCGCATAACCACGAGGGTGAATAACGTCAACCTTGAACATTGTGGCAATTTCCTGTCATACGATCTTTGCGTGGCTCGCTGAGCCCGTGAAAAGCGTTGCTTTTCTATTACTTGGAGGAATCGTCCGTATGAAAAAGTTTGTCTTCGCGACCGCAATGGCCGCAGCTACTCTTGGTCTCG
>JAYPMZ010000007.1:11118-23457 GCA_038130205.1 Erythrobacteraceae bacterium
CTCAGGTACGTCGGGAGGATCGACAGCAGATCCACCAGACCGAAGAAGCTGAACTGCCTGAAGTTGAAGGCGGCAACATGCCTGAATTCGACGTGGAAACCGCTGACGTCGACGTTGGCTCGGAAGAGGTGACCGTTGACGTCCCGACCGTCGATGTCGATATGCCCGACGATGCAGAAGGCGAACCGGTTACCGGCGACGAATAATTGCAAAAGCGGGTCATGACAGGGGCGCGACTGCCCCTGCCTGATCCCATGCGCCGCGCTTTGGAGCTGGCGCAAGAGGCCGCGCTGATGGGCGAAGTGCCCGTCGGCGCGGTTGTCGTTTGTGAAGGGCGGATTGCGGGCGAGGGCTATAACCTGACCCGCACGGGCAAGGACCCCACCGCCCACGCCGAAGTGGTTGCGATTCGCAAGGCTGCCATAGCGTTGGACACCGAGCGCCTCACGCAATGCGATCTCTACGTGACGCTGGAGCCCTGCGCGATGTGCGCAGGCGCGATCAGCCACGCGCGAATCGGGCGGCTCTACTACGCCGCGAGTGACCCCAAAGGCGGCGCGGTCGAACATGGCGCACGGGTTTTCGCTCAGGAGCAATGCCTCCACGCGCCCGAGGTCTATTCGGGCATGGGCGCGGATGAGGCGGCGGAATTGCTGCGCGGGTTCTTCAGGAAGCGGCGGTGAAGGCGGGTTTCGGCCTGCCGTAGTAAAAGGCGGACAGATTGCGGACGTGAATGAGCTTCGTGTAGGAAGAGTGGATGAGAGAGGAACTTCCACTGCATGACGCTGAATTTGATGGAATCGTCATCAACGACAAAGTCTGCACGCTGTATTTCAGGAGGGCTGACGGCCAACGGCTGGAAGTCGTGCTATCTGGTGTCGATGCACTGCATATGGACGAGTTTCGGCAAGGTAACGTCGTCCTTTTCTTTGAAACCATTACTGGCGAACTTCCCAGTGAAGTTCTGAACCTGGAGCGCCTCTACGGATCGCCCCACCCGTCCGCCGCAGAGAAGTATCACAGACAGTTTGAGGCCGTTCGCTCTGGGAAGCGTCAAGCGATTGAAGCCGGCGAACTCATCCTGGTCGAAATGCAGCCAGGATATGGTGCAAACTTGCTAGCGACTTGCGAGAAGGTCGAGCTGATACATCGGCGTGAAAGCATCTAGGGCCCCGTTCGCAGCCGTAGATAAGCCTGATCTGTATCGATCAAAGCCCCCGCCAGATCTTCGCCGCCACCGCGTCGCGTGCGCCATAGCGGCGGGTGTCGCAGCGGGTGGGGCGGAAGCGGCGACCGTAGCACAGGCGGATTTCCTCGAGCCAGCCGCGCGCATTGAGCTTTACGCCGATGTGCTCTGGCTCCCAGCCCGGATTGGCGCTGGCAAACGCCTCGCGGATACGGCCTGCGGTGAGGTCGTCCTCGCGGCTGATGCGGTCGTAATCGGGGATGCGCAGGCTGTCCCACAGGATCTCGGTGACGCGCAGATAGGTCTCGGGCTTACGCACCATGCAGCTTCCGTGCTTGGCCCATTGGCGTGCGATCAGCCGCGCAGAGGGGGACATGCACATCGCCCCGCGCACCTGCGCGGGGGTGATGCGGTTGCGGGTGCGGCACCATTGCGGCCAGCTGCCATTGGCGCTCTGCGGCCAAAGCCCGTGCACGACCAGCCCGAAGCGTCCGCTCTCGACCGAACATTGCGCGCGGTCGCGGCGGCTGTCCTGACGGGTGCGGCAATAGGCGGGCGACCAACTCAGCGCGAGCGTGTAGCCGGTGACGGGAAGCTCGCGGCGCGGCCCGTCGGGGGTGATTTGCGGAACGCTGGAGACCTGCGGCGCGCGGCACTGGTAGGCCTGCGCATGAGCAGCGACAGGCAAACCCAGCGCTACGAGCGCGCACAGGAGGCTAGTCAAAGGTTTCAGCGTTCACCTCCTCTTTGGCAAACCACGCATCGGCATCGCGGGTATAAAGCAGCGCCACGGCGGCAAGCGCAATCGCCTGACCAACCATCAGGCCGGGCAGCGCATAGAACAACAGCAGGTCGCCGAGTAGAAGCAGCGCCTTGATCGCGGCCATGACGGTGATGAAACCGCGCGCAAAACGGCTTGCGGCCACCCACACCAGCACAATCGGGATCAGTTCGATCGTGAACCACGCAGAGCTTGCAATGATCGCGCCGTCGCGATTCTGCATGAAGCCAAGGCCGAGCGTTCGCAGGAATTCCTGCTGTGTTTCAAGATCGAGCAGAGCGGCCGCGAGATTGAGCGTGGCGATGGTGAGCAGGGTCAGCGCGAACAGGTTGATCGGCCACGGCCTTGCCCCCCTGTGCCGCTTCATAGCGGCTTGAAATCCAGCCCGACGTCGGCTGCGGGTGCGCTTTGCGTCAGGCGCCCGACCGAGCAATAATCGACCCCGCTCGCCGCCTTGGCCGCGATGGTGTCGAGGTTGATGCCGCCCGATGCCTCGGTTGCGGTGCGGCCTGCAACGATGGCGACCGCCTCGCGAAGCATGTCGGGCTCCATATTGTCGAGCAGCAGATGGTGCGCGCCGGCTTCGATCGCTGGTTCGATCTGGTCGAGGCGGTCGACTTCGCAGATGATCGGCTTGATCTTCGCCTCGCGCGCACGGCGCACAGCTTCGCCGACGCTGCCTGCGACCGCGACGTGGTTGTCCTTGATCATGGCTGCATCCCACAGCCCCATGCGGTGGTTCTGCCCTCCGCCCTGGACCACGGCGTATTTCTCGAGCGCGCGCAGGCCGGGGATCGTTTTGCGGGTGTCGAGCAGGGTGCAGGTCTGCGACCCCATCGCATCGACATAGGCGCGCGTCATCGTGGCGATACCCGAAAGGTGCTGCACGATGTTCAAGGCGCTTCGTTCGGCGGTCAGCAGCGCGCGGGCATTGCCTTCGAGCCGCATGAGGTCGGTTCCTGCGGCCACCTTGTCTCCGTCCTGCACCAGCATCTCAATCCGGCAATCAGGGTCGAGATGGCGGAAGAATGCCTCGGCGAGAGGCAGTCCGGCGACGGTGATCGCATCGCGGCTGTCCATCACGCCTGCAAAACGGGCGTTTTCAGGGATGACGCTTTCGCTGGTGACGTCCTTTCCGCCACCCGGAAGCCCTTCGCCAAGGTCTTCGGCGAGCGTATCGCGAATGAAGCGGTCAAAATCGAAGCCGGGTAGGGAGAAGGTCATGTGCCACCCATAAACGGACCCAGCGGGTCCGCAAGTCCGACCGCCGCAAGTCCGGCCGCCTTAAGTCCGACAGGGCGCCCGCAGCGCTCGCAGCGATGCTGCGCGTCTAGCGAGGGAGAGCGCGCGGATGCGCGCTCCCCGCTCAAAATCAATGGACGAAGCGCGCCACCACGTCGCGATAGGAGCGCGAAACTTTCACCTCGGCGCCGCTGTCGAGCACCAGAAAGCATTCGCCATTGGTGTGCGGCTTCACCTGCCGGACCTGATCGAGATTGACGATGGTCGAACGGTGCACGCGCTGGAACTTGCGCGGGTCGAGACGACGTTCAAGGTCTTTCATCGTTTCGCGCAGGATCAGCGAATTGTCGCCGGTGTAGATGCACATGTAATCGCCTGCGGCCTCGATGTGTTCGATCGAGTCGACTTCGACGCGGAAGATCTGGCCGCGGTCCTTGACGTTGATGAGCTTTTCAAAGCGCTCGGCGCTTTCGGCGGCTTCCCCGCCAAAATCGGCGGCGCGATCGGGGGCAACCTCGGCCAAAACGTCGAGCAGCTGTTCGGCATCCTCGGCCGATTTCTTTTCGGCGAGGCGTTGGCGCACGCGTTCGATTGTGTCGGCCAGCTTGTCGGCATCGACCGGCTTCATCAGATAGTTGACCGCATTGGCCTCGAACGCGCGGATCGCGTGTTCCTCGAATGCGGTGACAAAGACGAACAGCGGGGGTTCGATTTCCATCACGCCCTTGACCACCGAAAAGCCGTCAAAGCCGGGCATCTGGATGTCGAGGAAGACCAGATCGGGCTTTTCGGTCTTGATCTTGCGGATCGCCTCGCGCCCGTTCGAGCAGGTGTCGATCACTTCGACGTCCTCAAAGGGTTCGAGCCGGACTTGCAGGCCCTGAATGGCGAGCTTCTCGTCATCGACGAGGATGGTGCGGATTGTCATCACGTATTTCCAATAGCGCGTTGGGGGTTTCGGGGGGTGTTGAGTTCGATCACATTGTCCGACGGTGTTTCGGGGGTGTCGGGCTTTGCGATCCGGGATTTGCGGGCGGCCGGGGCACGGGCGTTCGCGGGGTCTTGCTTGGGCTCATATGGGATTTCGATCAGCACGGTGAACCCTCCGCCCGGTTGCGAGCGGGTTTCGAACAGGTGGTCGGAACCATACCCCTGCATCAGCCGGTTGCGGATATTGGCAAGGCCGACGCCGGTCGAAACCGGACGGCCTGCGCCTTCGGGCATATGGTCGAGCATCGACATCTGCATCGGCCCGTCAATGCCTGGTCCGGTGTCTTCGACCGCGATACGCAGTCGCTGGCCCACCACCCGCGCCGAGAGCGAAATGCACGCGCCCTCTTCCTGCGGGCTGACTGCATATTTGATTGCATTTTCGACCAGCGGTTGCAGTAACATGGCGGGCAAGGTCGCCACCATCGCCTCGTCTTCGATCTCGAACTGGGTGCGCAGCCGTTCCTCGAAGCGCATGCGTTCGATGTCGAGATAAAGGTTCAAGGTCTCGATTTCCTGCGCGAGCGCCACCTGGCTGCCCGGTTCGGTGATCAGCGTGTGTCGCAGGAAGCCAGACAGCCGCGTCAGCATCGCATTGGCCGGTTCGGTCTGTTTGAGCAGGACCAGCGTGCTGATTGAGTTGAGCGTGTTAAACAGGAAGTGCGGGTTGAGCTGATAGCGCAGCATGGCGAGCTGCGCGGCGGTGGCCTGCGCTTCCAAACGTTCGAGCCGGTCGCCTTGCTGTTCTACGGTCAGGAAGAAATTGATCGCGTAATACAGCGCGCTCCACCCACCGAGCAGCGTCAGCGGAATGAAGGACAGACCGATGAAACGCTGTGCGAAAGACGTCTCGCGCGAAGCCCCCTGATACAATGCCTGCACCCACGCCTCGACCGAGGCATGGAGAAGCACTGCCAGCATCAGAACGATTGCGGTGCCGCCCCAAGTGACAAGCGCGCTGCGGGTGATCAGATCGCGATAGATCACCGAGAGCACGAGGCTGATCGAAAAGCCGGTCACAGTGGTGACGAGGATCAGCAGCAACTGATTGGCAGGCAGTCCATTCGCCAGCGTGTTGAGCGCGCGCAGCAGGAATGCACCACCCCAGCCCGCCAGCTGGAGGATCCAGAAGGCGCGGTTTTTGCTCGCGAAAAACGGCGCTGGCTGGAGGCGCATCATCGACATTGCCTTGTCATGTAGCCGATTTTTCGCGTTCTGGCATGGTCTATCGGGTGTTCGCAGGCCGATGAGCGCAGGCGAGCAACCGCTGGTCGCAGGAATTGTGAGGCGGCGTTAGTCGTCAAGGCCCTGCAGCGGGTCGATCTCGCGGCTGAAATGGGTCCGCCAATCGGCGCCCCCATGGGCCTCGGTCAGCGCTCGGATTTGCGGCACTTCGCCTGCGACGGCTTCCGCCCGGTCGCGCCATTTCTGGTGGGTGCCCGGGATGAACAGCACCGATCCGCTGGTCGGCTGATAGGTTTCGAGAAATTCCTCGGCAGCGACGGGATCATAGCCTGCATTGGCAAGCAGCCACGGCATCAGCCGGTCGGCCTCGCGCTCGGTCCGGCGGGTGTTGCGGCGGCTACGGCCATGGCGATCGAGCCAAGCCTTGTGACCGAGCAGATTGTGCGCCAGTTCGTGCGCGACGACGCCTGCGAACACCTGTTCTTCATAAGCAAAGCCGGGAAACCTGATCCCGATCACCACGCGGTCGCCGGTCGCCACGGCGTTGTCGCCGCGCCCCGCGAGTTCGAAGCGGGTGGCGCACACTGTTACCGGAGCAACCTCCACTGTCTCGCCGCCGGCAAAGCCGACCGTGACCGACCCTTCGCTTGCAAGCAATTCGTCGACATGGTCGTGCGCAAGCTTGAGGCGCTGCCAGTTGAGACGCGGGCTGGCGGGCCATTCATTGGGATCGAGGCTGCCGAGCCTGATCACCTCGCGGTTCGCCGCAAACGCGCCGGTTGCGGCGGCAGGCGATCCGCGCGCAGCGGTCTGCACCGCGAAATCGCGTTTCAGCCCCAATGCGCGGCGGGCGACTTCGGGAGAGCCGTAGCTCGCCATGTCCTGCAATTGCAGGCCGATGGAAGGGATCGTGTTGTCGCAGTAGTCGGCATTGCCGCGCGCCAATTGCCAGCCCACATCCTGCAGGCGCTGGTCGAAAAACTGGAAGGTTTCTATCGCCGTGCGTTCGGCAGGGAGGTCGATGCGGTTCCAGTTCACATCGGCCTGCGCAGGGTTCGCCGCCAGCGCGAGCGCCGCCGTCAGGACAAGTGCCGTGAAAGCGCGGCGGCGGTGCATCAGCTGTCCGATTCGTCCAGCGCTTCCTTCAGCCGGTCATATCCGACCATCCCGCCAAAGGCGTTCTTGCCCGCGACGAAGGAAGGCGTGCCCGAAAAGCCGAGCTCGCGGGCCATGGTGACATTGCGCACCAGTTCGACCGACACCGCCTCGCTTGCAGCGTCGGCGCGCGCGCGCTCCATGTCGAGCCCGATCTGCCGTCCGACCGTCTCGATCCCCGCAGGCGAGGTATCGCCGACGGCGAACATGACATTGTGGAATTCCTCGTATTTGCCCTGAAGGCCGGCGGCGAGCGCCATGCGTGCAGCGTCCTCGCTACCTTCGAAGATCGGCCATTCGCGCATCACCACCTTCAATTCGGGGTCCGCGTCGATCAATCGCTGCACATCAGCAAGACTCGCCTCGCAATAGGGGCAATTGTAGTCGCTGAATTCGACCATCACCTTGGAGCCCTCTGGATTGCCCAGAATGACGCCGGGGAAGGGTTCGTAAAGCGCGTCTCCTGCTTCGGCGAGCCGCTCTGCGGCCTGCTTTTCCTGCAGCGCCGTGTACATGTCTTCGAGGATTTCGGGGTTTTCGAGCAGATAGGCGCGGGTGCTGTTGCCGCCCAACCCGCTCATCGACCAGATCGCTGCGCCGAGAAAACCGAAAACAAGCGCGAGCAGCGCGGTGAACAGCGAATTTTTCAAATTGGGCTCCATCGGGGCTGGCTTAGCGGCTGTCGCGGATGCGTTCCAGTTCGGCGCGCGCTTGCAACGCCACGTCCTGTGCGCGAATCCAGTCGGGTGAGCCGACCGGCAGTCCCGCTTCGGCGGCCTGCGCATTGCGCAGGGCTTCGGGGAAGCGATTGCTCATCACCTGCTGTTCGGCGCTGGCGAGGCGTGCGCGCGGAATGTCGCCGCGTGCGGCATAGACGACGCCCAGCTGATACCATGCAAAGGGGTTGAGCCGGTCCTTTGCCACCGCGGCGCGCAGCACCTGTTCGGCTTCGGGATAATTGGCCTCATCCTCGGTCGCGATCAGCGCGTGGCCGAACATTCCTGCGATCAGCGGCTGGCCGAGCGTGATGTCGGTGGCGCGCCGCAAGGGGGCAAGCGCTTCTTCGACATGGCCCGATTCGAGCAGGATCTGCCCTTTAAGCTCGAGGAAGTAGGGGTTGTCGGGATCGCCCGCGAGCAGGCTGTTCGCCTCGTCCAGCGCTTTCTGCACCTGTGCATCCTTGTGGTAGGCATAGGCGCGGGCATAGCGCGCAGGCACGCTCTGGTCGCTTTCGGGATATTGCTGGAAGGTGCGCTGCGGTTCGGCGAGATAGCCGTAGAGTTTCGCCTGCACCGCGCGGAAGCGCGTCTGCAATTGCGCATCCTCGGGCGTATCCCAATAGCGATCCTCTTCGAGCAGGTTGCGCAAAGTCGCGATACGGTCGCCTGCGAGTGGGTGAGTGCGGCCATAGGCGGCGGCATCCGATTGCGAGTAGCCGCGACGGATTTCCATATCGCGCAGCCGGTCGAAAAAGCTCAGCATCCCGCGGCCCGAAATGCCTGCGCCGTGGAGATAGCGCGCGCCTGCAAGGTCGGTCGCGGCTTCCTGATTGCGGTTGAAGGCGAGGAAGCTGCCGAGCGCGGCCTGCTGCCCGGCCATCAGCGCACCCAAGGCGGCATCGCCAGCGCCTGCCAGCGCCGCGCCGACGCCGAGGATCAGCGAGAGGATCGTAATCCCCTGCGCCTGGCTGGTGCGTTCGTTGAAGCGCACCACGTGGCCTGCGGTGATGTGGCCCAGCTCGTGCGCGATCACGCCCTGCACTTCATTGGCGGTTTCGGCTGCGTTGAGAAGTCCGGCATGGACGTAAACCACCTGACCGCCCGCCACGAAGGCGTTGATCGACGGATCGTTGATCAACACGATCTCGACGTTCTCCGGCTCCAGCTCGCTCGCTTCGATCAGCGGATAGGCAAGGTCGTGCAGCAACGCCTCGGTCTCGGCATCGCGCAGCACCGATTGCGCGGCGGCGGGCTGGATTGCGAAGGCACAAGCCGCGAAGAACGCGAGCGCGTAAGCGGCAAGGGTGGGCAAGGGGCGCATCGGACGAAGTGCTAACGCGTTTCGGCCTGAACGGGAACTGAAGTTTCCGCCTCGCCGGTGACGGCATGGGCAAATCCTTCGAGCAGGCCGATCATATCGCTATTGCCCCGAAATGGTGCGGCCAGCACGATCAGCGGGCGGTTGTGGTCCATCTCCGGCTCGAACACTGGGATAGCGTTGCCGCCTGCCGCATTGAGTCGTTCGGCCAGCGCGCGCGTGTTGCGCGGCTTTACCAGCGTGTCAGCCTCGCCATGCACCAGCAGCATCGGCGGGGCGTCTGCGCGCACATGATTGACCGGCTGCGTGACGTCGGGGTCTTCGACATGGCCGAACGCCGCCTTGCTCGAATCGCTGGTGAAGGGCGCAAAATCATAGGGGCCGGACAGGCCGATCACGCCCTTTACCGTGTCGGTAGCCAGCCCGTGCCGCCCGAGCCATTGCTCCTCAAGCGCCACCATGGCGACGTTGTACGCCCCTGCCGAGTGGCCCGCGATCACGATTTTGTTGGCGTCGCCGCCATAAGCCGCGATTTCTTCATGCGTCCATGCGACAGCGCGCGCGGTATCCTCGATCATCGCAGGATAGCGCCCGTCCTCGCCCAGACGATAGCCGACCAGCACCACGACGAACCCTTCGGGCACGAATGCACGGGCGATAAATCCATAATCGAGCGGATCGCCATTGGCCCAGCTGCCGCCATGGACGAAAACCAGCACAGGGAGCGGCGCATCGGCCGGGTCGCGGTGTTCCGGTGCCCAGACGACAAGCTTTTGTTGCGGGTGCTCGCCGGTGGAGATCATCGCCTTGCGCTGCGCATCGCGTGCGCCGCCGGTGAGCCGATCCGCCGCGTCGAGCACCGCCGGTCCATTGTGCGAGATCGCGATCATCAGCATGCCGCCTGCGATCAGCAGCGCTGCAACGAACCCGCCGATCAGCCATCCCGTCATGCGAACTCTCTTTCTCTTCATCGCGCGCTTTATGCCGCCTTGCCGTCAGCGGGAGAAGGCTCGGGCGCGTCGCGCTCGCTCGCCGCTCGCACCAGCTGATCCACCCCCCCAGCGAATTCGAGCCCCGCGCTGGCAAGGAATTCGCTCGCGGTCTGGTAATCGTTACCCGACCAATAGGGCACGCCGGCCTTGCGGATGATGTCGAGACCATGACGCTCGTGATCGTTCAGCGGCTCGCCAGAGACCGAGCGGATGAACACCGCGGCGATGCGGCCGGGATATTTCGCCGCAATGGCCCCGAAAGCGACGAGGTCCTCCTGCGTGTCGTCTCCGATCAGCGCAAAGCGCAGGTCGGGATAAGTGGTCACGATCCGCTCCATCGCATCTCTCTTGTGATCGCCGTGCCCGCCCAGCGTGCGGCGATTGAAGCCCCAGTCGCGCAGCATGACCGGGCCGAGTGGCAGGCCGCGCTCCCGCTTGAAGGTGACGAGGTAGGAAAACAGGTTCCACGGGCTTGATGAGACATAGAAGACAGGTCGGACGCGGGCCTGCGGGGCAAGCGCGTCGATCGCTTCCGACGGTTCGCGCGAGCCCGCTGGATTGCCGCCGATTGCGGCATAGAATGAGGGCGCACCGGGCACATGGTCACGTTCGGACGGCATTTGCGCCATCACCCGCTTCCAGTTGCGCGCAATCTGCCTGAAGCTGCCCGTAATCCCCGTTTCGAGGATGGTGTCGTCGATGTCGGAGATCACACCGTTGCGTGTGCGCGTGCCGGGCGCGAGAACCCAGGCAGGTGCCTCGGCCGAAGAGCCATCGGGCAGGGTCCAGCGCAAGGTTGCATGTTCCCAGCGCGTGCGCTCGGGTTGCTGCGTACCTTCGGGCAATGGCAATTCGAAGCGCGCAAAACCGTTGGGCCCGGTTCGCGCGGATTCGCGCAGCAGGGTTCCGTTGCCTGTTCTATATTCAAGCTCGACATCGAGGTCGGGCACGTTCTTGGAAAGATATTGCCCCACCATCGTCGCCAGATCGCGCCAGAAGCTGCGCTTTTCGAACACGGGCTCGCGCGAATGGAGCGCGCGCGCACTCAGGTGCAGCCGCTCGGCATTGCGAAAACCGAAGAATGGCTGGACCCGGACCGGATAACGGTGGGAGGAAGAGGGAGAGGAAGCGCGAGGCATCGCCCCGCGACTAGAGGGTTCCGGCGGTCAGGCCAAGCGCCTGACCCGAATTAGCCGACCAAACGCTTGCCTGCGCGTTCGATCAGCGCGACGTCGTCGGCAATCTCGCCGATCAGCGCGAGCTTTCCATTGCCGTCGCGGCGGACCATGACGAGCGAGAATTCGGGCCCTTCGGCGCTCAGCGCTTCGAGCATGATCTCGTCGAGTTCGCGCAGCTTCTGGGCAAGCTTGGCGCGAATGTCACCTTCGTCTTCGACCACCTTGCCCGCTTCTTCGCGGCGCAGGCGACGTTCGGCGTTGACCACGCCCTTGAGACCGCCATCGGCGCTCGAGAGGAAGCTGGCGAGCGTGCCGCGCTCAATCCCCACGCGGTGTGCGTGGGTGAGGACGGCGGCGTATTCGGTCAGGCGGGTCTTGTCGTACTCATGGCCGAACACGAGCTTGACGATCGGCGTCATCGGCGCGCGGTCCTGCACCGTGAGGCCGCTGTCTTCGATCAGTTCGTGATAGGCTTCAGGCTCGGCTTCGGCAGCGAGCGAGAAGTCATAGGCGCGGCCCACAGCAGCGTAGAGCGCCTGACGGCTGCGGTCTTCCGATGCGCTGGCAGACTGGGCCAATTCGCGGGCCGAGGCGAGGCAATCGTAGAGCCCTGCATCTTCGGCCAATTCTTCGACCTGCGGCTCTTCAACCTGCGGTTCGGCAAAATCTTCGATGACGGGCGTGGCCACCGCGACCGGCTCGGGTTGCGGAGCAACTGCGGGCTCGGCAGTGGCTTCTTCTTCCGGCAGTTCTTCGACGGCTTCGAGGCCGCCGAGATCGAGCGTGTCGTCGAAAGCGAACTCGACAGAGGGTTCGTCCGTGTCGTGTTCATCCGTGTCTTCTTCGGCCGTGTCTTCTTCGGCGGTGTCTTCTTCGGCGTCAGGATCGACGGCAGGCTCTTGGGCCACGAGCTCGCCGGGTTCCTCGACCTTGTAGTCTTCGGGATCGAAGCGATCCGCGTCGAGATCGACAGCTTTCTTGGCGGGCGTTTCGATATAGTCGGCGAGCGAGGCAAAGCTGTAGCCAGCCTCGCTGTCTTCATCGCCTTCTTCGTCAATCCCGTATTCGCCATATTCGCTGTAGTCTTCGTCCTCATCCTCGTCGTCGAGGCCGAGGTCGACGTCCATCAGGCCGAAATCGGGGGTCGGGATATCGTCGGCAGGAGCGGGTTCCAGCGGTTCGGCCACAAAGGCTGCCACGTTGCTTTCGGTCGCTTCTTCTTCTTGCGAGGGCGAATCCGCCCATTCGGTGAGCGGGTCGACATGGTGCTTGTGCGGCTGGTCTTCGTCTTCGACCGACCCTTCTTCCTCGATTTCGGCACCCGGACCATCGATGGCCTGATCGATTTCGAGCAGCAGTTCGTCCGCGGTCGCTGCGTCGGCCATTTCTTTCCAGTTGATCACGCCGAAGATGAAATCGATGGTTTCATCGTCGCTCGAATAGGGCAGCAGGATGCCGCGATAGAGGATCGCCGAGCCGCGCTGGTTGACGAATTCGGCTTCGAATCCGATCGGCGCCTGGTTGGCGAGGATCTGCATGTAGTGATCGGTAATCCGGCTCAGCAGCGAGCGCGGCGGCACGTCGGAAAGCCGG
>JAYPMZ010000007.1:23467-30429 GCA_038130205.1 Erythrobacteraceae bacterium
TCTTCGATCGACGGGAAGTTCGCTTCGCCCAGCAGGCTTGCCCAGTGATTATAGGCGCGCACCTGCATCCGGCGCTCATCCTGACCGATCGCCTCGGGAGGCAGTTCGCGCAGATTCTCCTCTTCGGGAGCGGTGGTGTCCGCGTCCCAGTCCTGACTTTCGTCAGCCGGAAATCCGCCGTCAAAATTGCCGCGAAGAGTGTCCATGCTTGGCCTCGTGCCCCTAGAAATTCGCCTGTTACTGACGGTTCTGGCGCTACGTGGTAAACATTGCGTTAAGTTGCGCGGGAAAGTTGGCAGACTTCAGGGCAGGTATGACGCCAGATGCGCGGAGGCTGGCAAACAGGGCTGACGTCAGACTGTCTGGACGCGGCTTTCGCGTTGGAATTGCTAGAGGAAATAGCGCATCTTGATGGTCATGCGCTGGTTGCCCGGGCCGACCGTGAACACCGCATCGTCCCAGTCGGGCGGGGCCATGCGAACCGGGGCATCCCGCGAGAAGCCGTAACCCTCTTTGGGAGCCATGCCGAGCACGCGGTTCGCCTTGCCGTCTTCGTTCTCGTCATGCAGCAGCGCGATGGCGTATTCGCCCGGCTCGACATTGTCGAAACGGATCGTGAGGCTGTTCGCGGCGCGCACCACGGTGCGGTGCGACTTGGGATCGCGGATGCAGCGCGGAAAAACGTCCTCGCGCGTGGTCATGCACGCGCGCACCACGCCATCGGTGTTGCGCAAGTCGGTGACGGTGATGGTAACGCTGCCCGCAGAGGCCGGAGCCGCTGCCAGCGTTGCAGCGCCCAGAGCGAGAGCAGCCAGCCGCTTCACGCGTTTGCCTCGCGCTTTTCGCCCGTGCGCTCGGCAAGTTTGCGCGACAGCCCGCGATCGGTCGCGCACAGGCGATCCCACAAACGGAAATAAAGCCCGAAATTGCATCGGTAATCCTCGTGATGCTTCTCGTGATGGCTGGCGGTTATCACCCATCCTCCCAACGCCGAATGAACAAAGCGGCGTGGAAACATCTCCCAGCCCATGTGATTGGTCACGCCCATGACAGTCGCGATGGTCAAGACCAGCCCCAGCATGGCAATATGGATCGGCACCACGAGCACCAGCAGCGGTACGAGAATCGCGCCGGTGACCGCTTCGATCGGATGAAAGCTCATCGCGGTCCACGCGGTAGGCGGGCGGCTATCGTGGTGGACCTTGTGCGCCAGCCGGAACAGCGTTGGCGAGGCATGCATGGCGCGGTGGCTCCAGTAGAACCAGCTGTCCTGCACGAAGAGGTAGATCGCGAGCGAGGCCGGCAGATACCACAGCGGGTAGGCGCTCCAGTCGGTGTAGATCCGCCCGACGCCGTGGTGCTGCCACAGCCAGAACACAATGCCTGCGGGCACGCCGTAAATCGCGGCCGACAGCACCGACCAGCGGATTTCGCGCCCGATCTGCTTGCCCAGCCCTCTATAGAGCCCCGGCCTTGCGCGCTGCGTCATCCATGCGAACACACCGCTCGCCATGAAATAGCGCGCGCCCACGATGACGCTCATCAAGCCTCCTGCCAGGAGGAAGGCGAGCCAGAATGGAGTATCGGCAGGGATCATCGTCGGGAGGTTATGGCGCAGTTATCTGCTGCGCGACAGGCCTTTTGCGGCCTTACCCCTCGGCGCCATATTCCCCGCACAGCGGATCGAGCAGCGCCGTATGCCGCCGCATGGCGACCCTTGCGAGCCGTTCCACCAGCGCCTTGCGCCGCGCGGCTGCGAGCGGTTCGAGCGGTGCAGGGCGCAGGATCTCCCCGTCGTAGCCATCGGCCACGATCACTCCGCAGCGTCCGGGATAATAGCCCTCGCTCTCAAGCGGCGCGCGATCAAGTTCGGGCGGCACGCCCCAGAAGAAGCGGTCGCAGAAATCCAGATAGTCGGGCCATTTGCTGTCGCCGAGCAGATCGGAGCGCGCGACCTTGATTTCGACGATGACAATCTGCCCGCGGGCATCGATTCCCATCAGATCGGCGCGGCGGCCATTCTTGAGCGCCATTTCCTCGACGCACCAGATACCGTTGCGCGCAAACAGCCGCTTGATCCCGCGCGCGACGTCAGCGGCGGCACGACCGTTCGAATCAATTGAAGGGGCGACGGAGGTCATGCAGCATGATTGGAACATACCACGAACAACGTCAAGAGGGAGCGTTTGGCGCGCTCAGGCAGCTTCGGCGTGCGGCTGGAGCGTTGCCAGCACAATTTCACGCGCATGGTGTAACTCGCGCCACAGCGCCAATGCCGGAGCACTCGGGTCCTGCCCGCGAGCCGTGACCGTCGCGAGTGCGGTGAGGCCGAGCCGCAGCAGCACTTCGGCATCCTCAACCCCGCGAGCAGCGATGTCGTATTGCCACGCATTTGCGCCTTCGAGCAAAGCGGGGAAAGCAGCGAGGATGTCGTCTGACTTTTCCGGTGCGATGTCCGCCATCACCGCGATTTGTGCACCAAGAACATGGATCGTCTCCCATTTCGCGTTAACCGCAGCGCGCGTGCTTTCCGCGGCATCGTGGTCGAGGGTTTCGCGCATGGCGGAGATCTGGCTGGGTGGAAGTGCTGACATGGTCATGTGCTTTAAGACGGACGCACTTGCCGATTGGTTAATCAGGGCGCTTCCCTAGTGCCCGGCAAGTGTGTGGCTAAGCCTTCTGTGCGATAATTCGGCTGGCGCAGCACACACAGGCTTGCTAAGCGGCGCGCCCGGCGCGAAATAGTCGTCGACCAAGGCACCCGTAGCTCAGCTGGATAGAGCGCTGCCCTCCGAAGGCAGAGGCCACAGGTTCGAATCCTGTCGGGTGCGCCAGTTTTTTCTGCAAAAATTGTTCCACGCGGATTAAATTCGCTGCGTCTCTCGTTTCCCCACAGACCGGTCATCAATCGGCCGGGGTTTTTGCGATTGGAGACGACAGATGAAACTCACCAAGATCACTTGCGCCGCGCTTGCGGTTCTTTGCGTGACGGCCGGTGCGCAGGCTGCTGCGCCGGTTCTCGATGAAGAGGCCTATGCGCGTTATGAAGAGGGGCTGATTATCAACGCCCCGATCGCCGGTATCGAGAACCGCCACTGGTTCGACTACCGCATCGACATCACCGAAGCGCAGAAGGAACTCCGCAGCGACCTTAACCGCGCGAGCGATCTGGAAGACATGCGCGACGCCTGGGAAGAGTATGGCGACGAACTGCGCAAGGAGCGCGTCCACTACATCGAGGAAATGGCCGAGCGCGGCTATCGCTACGGCACGGTGACCGTAAACTGAGCCAAGGCGCTCAAGCGTCAAATCAAAAAGGGACCGGCAGCGATGCCGGTCCCTTTTTTGTGCGCTGTTATCGGGCGATCAGCGCCAGCCGCGCGCCTTGGCTTCGGCTTCGGCAGCGGCGTCGAGCGCTTCGCCTGCGGCCATGGCCTGTGCCGCCGCCATGACGTCAGCCTCGCTGCCAGCCTGACGGAAGTCGGTCGTCTGCGCGCCGTCGAGAGCGAATTCACGCTCGATGTCCCAGCCGGTTGTGTCACGGCAGGCGATCCCGCCGCTCTCGCTGCTGCGATAGGCGCGGCAAAGCTCGCCGCCTGCATTGGCGAAGCTGACGAGGATGCGAGTGTCGGCCGCTGCGCCTTGCGTGGCGACCAGCTGATCGTCGAGCGTCGCGGCAAGCTGGGCATCGGCATAACCCTCGGGCAGATCCTCGCTCTGCCATGGTTGCCACATAACCAGCACCAGCGATGCGGCGAGCGCGGGACCCGCCATCGCACTCCAGCGCCGCACCATCGGAGCAAGGCCGCGCTTGCTGCGTTCGGCAGCGAAGCTCACGACTTCGACACTCGCCGGCGCCTCTTCGGATTTTGTCTGAAGCAGTGCCGCCAGATGATCGGGCACGCTCTGATCGAGCACGGGTGCGAAATGCGCGCCCAGCGTCGCCTTGAGTTTGCGATGCGCTTCGACCTTGGCGGCCAGCGCCGGGTCGGCTGCAATCGCGGCTTCGACTGCGGCCAATTCCGTCTCGGCAAGTTCGCCATCGGCATAGGCGGCGATCTGTTCGTCTGTCACGCTCATGGCGTATCCTCCGGGCCGGCTTCGAGCAGGGCAAGCAGCGCATCGCGTCCGCGCACGAGCCGCGAGTTCAATGTGCCAACGGGGCAACCGATGATTTCGGCGGCTTCTTTATAGGCATAGCCTTCGACCATCACGAGCAGCACCGCCTCGCGCTGGTCTTCGGGCAGCGACTGCATGGCGCGTTCGACCATGGTGAGTTCGACCTGCGCCTCCTGCCCGCCGTCGGCTCCGACAGCGAGGCCTGCGTCGGGGTCCACGAATGTCTCGCGGCGGCGCGTGGTTGCCCGGCCTTCGTCGATGAATATGTTGCGCATGATCCGATACATCCAGCTGTCGAGCCGCGTGCCCTCCTGCCATTGATCCCGGCGGGTGAGCGCACGCTCGATTGTCATCTGGCACAAGTCGTCGCCGTCTGCCGCCGAACCGGCGAGCCCGATCGCGAACCGCCGCAATCGCGGCAGCAGGTCGAGCACTTGCTGTTCGAACGTCATGTTTGGCCTTGTGCCTGCTTACATGGATGAAACGGATGGCGCGGTTCGTTTCATCCATGCTTAATGCAGAAACTGGAATGGGACCAATCATGCGCACCACGCTGCTCACACTTTTCGCAGGCCTGCTCGCCGCCAGTCCGCTGGCTGCGCAATTGCAAGTGCCCGGAACGGGCGTTGGCGTGCCGCCGGTCGGCGATGTGGTGCGCGGCACGACCGATGCGCTTGGCAGCACGCTCGATGCGGTGGATGACGCGGTCGAGCGCGAGGCGCGCAACCTTCTGCGAGCCCGCGACCGCACGCTTTCGCGGCTGCTGCGCCGGAACCGCGATGTAATTGAGCGCGATGCGGCGGGCGATCTGGCGCGGCGCGGCGAGTTGATCGCAATCGGCCTTGGTGAACCCTATCGCTTCGCGCTGATCGAAGCGGGCTTCACGTCGCTCGGGCGCGAAGAGATCGAAGGGCTCGATATTGTTGTCACCCGGCTGGCGGTTCCCGAGGAGATGCCTCTCGCAGAAGCGCAAGCGCTTGCGGTGCAATTGGCGCCCGGCGTCGAGATCACGGCGGATACGCTGCACTTCCAATCAGGTGAAGCGGCTGCAGCGAACCCTGTTGCCCTTTCCCTGCAAAGCGCCGCCAATATCGCGGTCGAAGTCGGCGTGATCGACGGTGCGCCGGGGGCCGCCACGCGAGTCTTGAGCGAGAAGGGCTTCGCAAGCGGCGCTCCGACACCGTCTGATCACGGGAGCGCGGTGGCTAGTCTGCTGCGCAGCGCCGGAGTCACGCGAATTCGCGTTGCTGATGTTTATGGCGAAGACCCGGCGGGCGGAAATGCATTGGCGATTGCCCGCGCGCTCGGCTGGTTGACGCAAAGCGGGAGCAAGGTGGTCACCATCAGCCTCGTCGGCCCGCGCAATGCTCTGGTTGAGCGAGCGGTTGCCGCTGCCCGTGCGCGCGGCGTGGTGGTGGTTGCGGCGGTGGGCAATGACGGCCCGGCCGCGCCGCCTGCCTATCCTGCCTCGTATGAGGGTGTCGTTGCGGTAACAGGTGTGGACCGCCGCAATCGCGCGCTGATTGAAGCGGGGCGCGCGCTGCATCTCGATTACGCAGCGCCCGGCGACAGCGTCTATGCGCTCGACATGCGCGGACGCACCAAGCGCTGGCGCGGGACGTCCTTTGCCACTCCGCTGGTGGCGGCAAGGATCGCAGCGGCGCTCCAGCGCGGCAGCGGCTGGCGTGCTGTCACCGATGGCGAGGCGCGCGATCTGGGCGCACGCGGGCCCGATGACATCTTTGGTCGTGGCCTTTTGTGCGAGCCTTGCGGGCAGCGGAATTGAGAAAAATCGAAATATTTTCGCAACCGCCGGATTAAACCAGAAAGCCCGCCCGTTTTCCTTCCAAGCGACGGCAACAACCCCGCTGGTCGTTGAAGAATTGAAAGGAAAACGAACCATGAAAAAGCTCATTCTCACAGCAAGTGCAATCGCTCTCCTGCCGGCCGCGGCTCATGCGCAGCTGCTTGGCGGTGGAGGTCTTGGTGGCGGCCTCGGCGGCGGTCTTGGCGGTTCCATCGGCAGCACGCTGGGTTCGACAGTCAACTCCACCACCCGTTCGGTCCGTTCGACCGTCGACAACACCGTGCGCGGCGATGCTGCGACTGAAGGCAACCAGTCGGTCGATGCCAAGAACGGCACCGTCGCCGCTGATCGTAGTGCCAGTGGTTCGCTCACAGGCTCGACCGCAAGCCTTGCCGATCTCCCTGTTCCCGGCCCTATCCCCGCCCTCGCCAACAGCGCGAGCGGCTCGGCCAATGGAAACGCCTCGGGGCAGGGCAGCGCCAATGCGCAGCTGCTCGGCACCAATGACGTGACCAATGCTGTTGCTCCGGTTGCAGGTCAGGCTCAGTCGGTTGTCGGAAATGCAGCCGGCAGTGCCGCCGGTCAGGCGCAAGGCGTCGCCGACAGCGCGCTTGCAATGGTTCCTGCGGTTCCGAGCGCTCCCACCCCCGGCCTTCCGGCTCTTGGCAGCGCAGTTGGCGGCGCGGGCTCGGCAGCAGGCGACGGCTCGGCTTCGCTGATGTCTACCCCGCTCGCCGTAGCAGGCACTGCCGCTGCTGCCGCCGATGGTGCAGGTACGGTTACGCCCGGCATGCCGGTGATGACCCCTGAAGGCGCTTCGCTGGGCAAGGTCGATCAGATTGTCGCCGATGGCAGCGGTCAGGTGCAGCAGCTTGTCGTGACGCAGGGTAATGTCACCCGCACGCTTCCCGCCGGCATGTTCAGCGCAACCGGCAATGCGCTGATCGCCGGAGAAGCGCAGGGTGAGGCGTCGGCACAGAACGCACAGGACGCCGAACCTGCGGCTGCTCCCGAAGGCGGCGAAGCCAACTGAGCA
>JAYPMZ010000007.1:30439-41635 GCA_038130205.1 Erythrobacteraceae bacterium
CCCTGACCCCCCTGATCGTGCAGTTGGTCGAATTCCCTGAGGCGGATGTCCCAAGCGGGGCGTCCGCCTCATTGTTTCGCCCCATAATTTTGCCTTGCGCCCCGGCGCTCTCGCCAGCATTTATTGCAAGATGAGCAGCAACGGTCCCGATCAGCCTCCTGAAGACCCGCAAGAAAGCGGCCCGCGCCCCGAAAGGGCTCGGCAATTGTTCGGCAGCAAGGGCGGCGGCAAGCCGTGGGACAGCCCGCGCAGCGGTGAGAGGGCGGGACAGAACACGCCTGCGCCTACTGCAAGGTCCGCCCCCTATCCCGACGCCCCGCAATACGCCCCGCGCGCGGCCGCTTCGACTGAACCCGAAGCCGTGGGAGAAGACGACGCGCTCACCCTGCTGCATCCCAATTACAAACTCCTCATGCGCATCGCAGGGATCATCGTTGCCTTGGTGATTTTCGCCGCGGGCACGGCGATAGACGCCATTCTGCACAACGAGGCGGGGCTACCGTTCGGCATTGTGATGGTCCCGGCAACGCTGCTTGCGCTCTATATCGCTTTCCCGCTGCCTTCGCGCCGCTATCGCAATCGCGGTTACCAGATCAGCGATGACCGCCTGCGCGTGGTGCGCGGCGTGATGTGGCATTCGGACACGGTCGTGCCGTTCGGACGGGTTCAACATATCGACGTCGACCAAGGGCCGGTCGAACGCGCGCTTGGTATCGCCACGCTAACGCTCCACACCGCCGGCAGCCACAACGCCTCGGTCAGCCTGCCGGGTCTCGGCCATGAGCTGGCAGTCGAAATGCGCGAGACGATCCGCGCGCATATCAAGCGTGAGAGCATGTGAGCACGCCAATCCTCAACCAGCCGCGCAACACCGATCCCAAGACGGTTCTCGTCGGGCTGGGGTCGAGCGTCCAGAACGCGATCATCCCTGCTGCGGCAATCCTGTTCGGATCGGGCGGGCTTGGCATCTTCTTCGCTCTGCCCGTCGTTGCCGCCATCGTCGCGGTGGGGACGTTCTTCAGCTACATCCGCTGGAAGCGCCTGACCTACACGATCGGCGAACAGGACATCCGTGTGGAAAGCGGCGTATTGAGCCGTGCGGCGCGATCGGTCCCGTTCGAGCGGATACAGGACGTCAGCCTCGAACAGAAGTTCATCCCGCGCCTGTTCGGCATGGTCGCGGTCAAGTTCGAGACGGGCTCCGGCGGGGGCGAAGACCTGTCCTTGCGATATCTCACCGAAGAGGCGGGCGATGAATTGCGCCAGCTGGTGCGCGAAAGCCGCGATGACGAAGCGTTACCAGATCCGTCCGATGCAAGCGCAGAAGATACCGCGCCGCGCGCCGAAGACGGCATGCCGCTGTTCCGCATGGGGCCGGGGCGATTGTTTACGTTCGGCCTGTTCCAGTTTTCGCTAGCGGTCTTCGCCGTGCTTGCCGGTATGCTGCAATATGCCGACAGTTTCTTCGATTGGCGCGATCTCGATATCGACCTCCTCAACGGCTGGGCCGCGCAATACGGCGGGGACTGGAGCGCGCTGGACCGCGTAGCGCAGATCATCAGTGTCTTGTCCGGCCTCTTTGCGGTCTTTGTCATCGGCTCGCTGACCGGCATGGTCCGCGTCTTCACGCGCGAATGGGGCTTCCTGCTCGAACGCACGCCGCGCGGTTTCCGCAGGCGCCGCGGGATGTTCACGCGCACCGATGTGGTGATGCCCGTGCACCGCGTGCAGGGCGTGAAGATCGGCACCGGCTGGCTGCGCTACTGTTTCGGCTGGCACGCTTTGAGCTTCGTCAGCCTCGCGCAAGACCAGGGTGCGTCGAGCCATGTGGTCGCGCCCTTTGCCAAGTTGAAAGAGATTGCGCCCATCGTCGAAGCGGCGGGCTTCCACCTGCCCGCAGCCGATGCCGACTGGCGGCTCGCGAGTGGGCGTTACATGATCGACAGCGCATTTTTCAACGCGCTCGGTTTCCTGATCATCGCGGCTGTTGCCGGAACCGTCACGTGGCAGTTCGCCCCCGAATATTTCGATCTCGCCATCGGGGTCCCGCTGGTGATTGCGGGAATTTCGGCCATGGCGAAGGTCTTTGCCTGGCGCTTCCAGCGTCACGCGCTCGACGCAAACCAGATCATGGCGAGCCGCGGGCTGTTCTCGCCCAAGAGCCAGATTGCCACCCGGCTCAAGCTGCATTCGGTCGAGATCGCGCAAGGCCCGATTGCCCGGCTGCGCGGCTATGCGACGCTGCATCTGGGGCAGGCAGGCGGGACTTTCGCTATTCCCGGCGTGCCGATCGAGCGCGCCTATGAAGTGCGGCGCAAGGTCCTCGCCACGATTGCGGCCACCGATTTCTCGCAGCTCGAAACTGCAGGCTAGCGCGCTTTAACGCCTTGGGGATAGGCTTTCGTAGGGCCTAGGCTTTGAGGTCTGCCCACTCGGGATTGTCGTCGAACTTCTTGGCGACGTAGGAGCACTGCGGAACGATCCGAAATCCCTCTTCGCGCGCGTCAGCAATCAGGCGATCCACCAGTTGTCCGGCAATCCCGCGCCCGCCGATTTCCTTCGGCACCACCGTATGCGTTGCAACCCGCACACTATCTCCGCGCGGCTCCCATTCGAGATAGCCGAGCGCGCTCTCTCCCTCGACTCGGGCGACATATCTTCCGCCCTTACCTTGCTCGCGGTGTTTGATTGTGACGGCGGCATTGTCGCTCATGCGTGTTCTCCTGCTTGCCATCGCCGTCTCTCGCATTAGAGCTAGTCGCGATGAACTCTTTGAAACCCTTCCTCTCCGACAACACCGCCGCCGTCCACCCCAAAGTATGGGAAGCGATGCGCGCAGCCGACGAAGCCGATAGTCCCTATGACGGGGACGCGCTTTCAGGTGAGCTTGATGCGCGCTTTGCATCGCTGTTCGGGCGCGATTGTGCGGCCTTGTGGACGATCACCGGAACCGCTGCCAATTGCCTTGCGCTCTCCACGCTGTGCCAGCCGCATGGCGGCGTGGTGTGCCACGAGGAAGCACATATCGAAGTCGACGAAGGCGGCGCTCCGGGTTTCTTTCTGCACGGTGCGAAGCTGATGCTGTGCGGCGGCGAAGGTGCCAAGCTCACGCCCGAGGATATCGCCGCGCTGATCGCTCCGATCCGCGACGATGTGCATCAGGTCCAGCCGCATGCCGTCGCTATCACGCAAGCGAGCGAGTACGGGCGCAGCTATACGTCTGCGGAGTTGAAGGCGCTGTGCGATTACACGCTCGAACGGGGGCTCGGCCTGCATATGGACGGCGCGCGCTTTGCCAATGCGGCGGCGTTTCTCGGCGGTTCGGCGAGCGATGCCGCCCAGGCCGCATCGGGGGCGGTCGATACGCTTGCATTCGGTTTCATCAAGAACGGCGCGATGGGAGCCGAAGCGGTGGTCCTGTTCGACCCCGATCAAGCCGATCTGGTCCGCTATCGCCGCAAGCGCTCAGGCCATTTGCAGAGCAAGGGCCGCTATCTCGCCGCGCAATTGCTGGCGATGCTGGAAGACGATCTGTGGCTTGATAACGCACGCCACGCCAACGCCGCCGCGCAGGAAATCGCGAGCGGTTGCGGCGACCGTTTGATGCACGCTGTCGAGGCGAACGAGTTGTTCGTGCGTCTGGACGAAGGTGAGCGTTATGCGCTGCGGGCGAAGGATTTCACCTTCTACGACTGGGGCGACGATGCCGCGCGCTTCGTCACCGCATGGAACACACGCGAGGAAGACGCCAAGGCCCTTGGCGCGGCGATTGCCGCCCTGTGAGACTGCAAGCGTGAGCGCCGACGCCCCCTCGATACTCAGCCCCAGAGTGATCGTCCCCTTCGTGCTGACCGGCACGATCTGGGGTTCCACCTGGTTTGTTATTACCGGACAGATCGACGGCGTCCCGGCGGCGTGGTCGGTGTTTTACCGCTTTGCGCTGGCCTGCCCCGCGCTGTTTCTCGTTGCACTTTTCATGAAGCGGCGGCTGAAACTGACAGCGCCCGAACACAGGCTTGCCGTGCTGGTCGGCCTGTTCCAGTTCAGTGGTAATTTCCTGTTTGTTTACAATGCAGAGCTTTACGTCACATCGGGCATTGTGGCGATGATGTTCGCGCTGTTGATGGTGCCCAATGCGATCTTTGCGCGGATATTTATCGGCGAAAAGGTGCAAGGCGGCTTTCTGCTCGGCAGCGCGGTGGCGATTGTCGGC
Organism: Erythrobacteraceae bacterium; assembly: GCA_038130205.1. Lineage (GTDB taxonomy): Bacteria > Pseudomonadota > Alphaproteobacteria > Sphingomonadales > Sphingomonadaceae > Erythrobacter. The sequence goes on from JAYPMZ010000007.1 coordinate 34,653, forward strand.
GTGTCGTTTCTGCTGTGGCACGAATGGCAGTCGAACCCTGATGCAGGCGTCATCGGCGGCAATGTCGGATTAGGCATTGTGCTGGCGATGTTGGGCATCCTTGCTGCCTCGGTAGCAAACGTCATTCAGGCGAACCCGACCGGGCGCGCGGTGCCGATGGTGAGCCTGCTCGCCTATGCAATGCTTTACGGAACTGTGTTCGACCTCGGCTTTGCATGGGTGACGGCAGGCCCTCCTCCGTTCCCGACGAGCGCGAGCTATTGGGGCGGGATCGTCTATCTTGCGCTGATCGGATCGGTGGTGACCTTCCCGCTGCACTACAACCTCGTGCGCGAGATCGGCGCAGGGCGGACGGCCTACAACTCGATTCTGACGATTTCGGTGGCGATGCTGCTCTCGACCCTGCTTGAGGATTATCGCTGGACCGCGCTGACCGCTCTGGGAATGGCGCTCGCCGTGGTCGGCATGGTGCTGGCGCTCAAGGCACGGCGGCAAAAGGCGGTGCAGGTGCAGGAAAGCGCCAAGCTAAGGCATTGATTCCTGCCGCACGCCATCCGGCGCGCCATATCCTCGCTCCCACGTCCTGAAGGTCGCGTCGCTGCGGACGGGTTCCGGCAAACACTGGCGCCCTTGCGGCCCTGCGGGCCGTGGCAGCATTGTCATTCAGATTCGTGGAGAGCCCTCAACCCTTCAATAAAGGTCGGGTATCTGGGCTCCCAGCCGAGCACGCGCTTGGCCTTGCCGTTCGCGACGCGGCGGTTCTCCATGTAGAAACCGCGCGCCATGTCGGACAAATTGGCCTCTTCGAGAGTTTCGAGCGGCGGCGGCTCGATGCCCAGCAGGCCGCATGCATATTCGGTCACCGCATTGCTGCTTGCAGGCAGATCGTCACCCAGATTGTACGCTCCGCGCGGCGCGTCCTGCACAAGCGCGGCAACCACCCCGCTCACAATATCATCTACATGCACGCGGCTAAACACCTGTTGCGGCAAATCGATCCGCCGCGCCTTGCCTTCTCGGATACGGTCGAATGCGCTGCGACCCGGTCCGTAGATGCCGGGCAGGCGAAACGCGCGCGCTCCCATCGAAAGCCATGAAAGATCGGCCTCTGCGCGGGCATTGCGGCGGCCATCTCCGCTTTGCGCGATGGTCGGAGTCCCCTCGTCCACCCATGCCCCCTGCCGGTCACCATAAACGCCGGTGGAAGAGAGGTAATAGAGCGCGCGCCCTTCAAGCATTTCGCCATAGCGCGCTAGCACAGGATCATCGCCGCTCTTACGGTCGGGCGGAACCGAGGAAAGGATATGTGTGGCGCGCGCGACTGCCGCGCTAACCGCTTCGGTGTCGCCAAATCCGAGACTGCCGTCGCTGCCGGTCGCCTCAAGCGTCCAGCCCAGCGTCTCAACCGCTGCTGCAATGCGTTTCGCCGTGTATCCGAGGCCGAAGATCAACAAATGCGCCATTGCCCGCCTCATTCGGTTGGACATGGGGGGAAAGCAACCTAAATCCTTGGGCATGGATATCGCGACCACCCCGCAGAACCCCGAAGGCAACCCCGAACTCGCCGATGCGGCCCCCGCGCCGTCAGAGCCGCCGATGATCCGGCGCGAGGATTATCTGCCATTCCCTTGGATCGTGCCGCAGACCGCGCTGCATTTCGATCTCGGTATCGAAAAGACGCGCATCACTTCGACCCTGAGTGTCGAGCGCAATCCTGCCGCCTCGCCATCGCAAGAGATGCGCCTCAATGGCGACGGGCTCGCCGCGCTGAGCGTCACCGTCGATGGTGAGGCGGTCAATGACTGGCGGATGGACGGCCCCGATCTGATTCTGCCGCTTTCGGGCACTGCGCATCAGATCGAGATCGTCACCGAGATCGACCCTAGCGCGAACACCCAGCTGATGGGGCTTTATGCCTCGAACGGGATGCTGTGCACGCAGTGCGAGGCCGAGGGCTTCCGCCGCATCACCTTCTTCCCCGACCGCCCCGATGTCCTTTCGACCTATCGCGTGCGGATGGAGGGCCCGAAGGCGCAGTTCCCGATTCTGCTATGCAACGGCAATCGCGATGCCGAGGGCGAACTGGAAGGCGGCCAGCACTTCGCCGAATGGCACGATCCGTGGCCCAAGCCGTCCTACCTCTTCGCGCTTGTGGCAGGCGATCTGGTCGCCAATTCCGCGCCTTTCACCACGATGTCGGGCCGCGAAGTCGAGTGCAACATCTGGGTCCGCAAGGATGACCTTTCGCGCACCGACCATGCGCTCGAATCGCTCCACCGCTCGATGAAGTGGGACGAAGAGACCTTCGGGCGCGAATACGACCTCGACCTTTACAACATCGTCGCAGTGTCGGACTTCAACATGGGGGCGATGGAGAACAAGGGGCTCAACGTCTTCAACACGAAATATGTGCTGGCCGACACCGATACGGCAACCGATGCCGATTTCGACGGTGTCGAAGGCGTGATCGCGCATGAGTATTTCCACAATTGGTCGGGCAACCGCATCACCTGCCGCGACTGGTTCCAGCTTTCCTTGAAGGAAGGCTTCACCGTGCTGCGCGACCAGCTGTTCAGTCAGGACATGCGCGGCGAAGCGGTCAAGCGGATCGAGGACGTGCGCATCCTGCGCGCGGCACAGTTCCCCGAGGACGCTGGCCCGCTGGCCCACCCGATCCGGCCCGACAGCTATCGCGAAATCTCGAATTTCTACACCGCGACCGTCTATAACAAGGGGGCCGAAGTCATCCGCATGATGCGCACGATGGCGGGCGTCGAGCGGTTCCGCGCGGGGACCGATCTCTATTTCGACCGCCACGACGGCGAAGCGGCGACTTGCGAGGACTTCGTCAAGGCGATCGAGGACGGAGCGCAGGTCGACCTTACCAATTTCCGCAAGTGGTATTCGACCGCAGGCACACCTGTGGTGAAGATCGAGCGCAAGGGTCGCCCGCGCGATGACCAGGACGATCTGACCTTCTCGCAGTTCCTGCGCGATCGCGAAGGCAATCTGGCGCCCTCCAGCTTTACCATCCCGCTGCGGATAAAGCTGTTTGGCGAAGGCGTGGATGCAGGAGAGCAACTGGTTGTGCTCGATAGCGAGTGTACGACGATCCAGATTGACACCCATGCCGACGCGATCTCGGTCAACCGCGGCTTTACCGCGCCAGTGATCATCGAACGCCCTGTCAGCAATAGCGAGCTGTCGATGCTGGCGCGCATCGATGACGATCCGTTTGCGCGCTACGAGGCGTTGCAGGAGCTCGCGGTAACCCGGCTGGTGAGCGCGGCGAGCGGGACGCTCTCCGATGCAGCCGAAGCGGACACGCGTCAGGCACTCGTACGCGCATTCAAGGCGATCCTCACTGACGACGCGCTCGACGATTCGATGCGCGGCGAATTGCTGATGCTACCGAGCGAGACCTATCTGTTCGAAGCGATGGCAACGGGTTCGCGCAAGGCCGATCCGGGCGCGATCCATGCGGCGCGCGAGGAATTGAAGGCGATCATCGGGCGCGAATGTGCGGACGAATTCCACGCGCTTTACGACCGCGCCGAAAGGCTCGCGCATGATGACCCCGGGGGTCGCGGTGCGCGCAAGGCAAAGACGCAGGTGCTTGCCTATGCCGCCGCCTCCGATCCGGCCAAGGCTGCCGAACTCGCCGCCCACCAATATGACCGCGCCGACAATATGACAGACCGGCAAGGCGCGCTCATGGTGCTTGCCGGGCTCGATTGCCCCGAACGCGCCGAGCGGCTCACCGCGTTCTATGATCGCTACAAGGGCAATGACCTCGTCATCGACAAATGGTTCACCCTGCAGGCGCTCTCGCTTCATCCCGATGTGATCGCGCAAGTAGACCGCCTGAGCCAGCATCCCGACTTCACTATGAAGAACCCCAACCGCGTGCGCTCGCTCTACATGGCCTTTGCGGGCAATGCGCAAGGGTTCCACGCCGCCGACGGTTCGGGTTACCGGATGATTGCCGACGTGATTCTGGCGCTCGACCCGATCAACCCGCAAACTGCGGCGCGATTCGTGTCGCCGCTCGGCAAATGGCGGCGAATCGAACCGGGACGCGCCGCTCTGATGAAGGCCGAACTGGAGCGAATCGCCGCGGCGACGAATCTCTCGCGGGATACCTATGAGCAGGTCTCGCGCAGCCTCGATGTCTGAAGCCGCCATCCCCGAGGCGCCGTTCGATATCGAGCGCTCTGCACTTTTGGACGGCGTTCCGCACGGCTTCTTCGGTTCGGGCGACGGCGCGCACCAGTTCGGATATGGCGGTCCGGGCGACCCCGAGGACGTGCGCAGCCTGCGCCTTGCCGCCGCACACGCGGTCTTGCCCGGCGCGCCGTTGCAGGCCCCGCATCAGGTCCACTCGCCCGAAGTCGTGACAATTGGCACCAAATGGCCCGACCATCCGCGCGACCGCCCGGTGGCGGACGCCGTGGTGACGGCGCGGCGCGACATCGTGCTCGGCATCATCACCGCCGATTGCGGCCCTGTGCTGTTTGCCGACCGCGAGGCGGGCGTAATCGGCGCAGCCCATGCCGGCTGGCGCGGCGCGCATGGCGGCGTGCTCGAAAACACCGTTGCGGCGATGGAAGAGCTGGGCGCGCGGCGGGCAAACATCGCCGCGGTGCTCGGTCCGACGATTGCGCAGGCCAGTTACGAGGTCGATGCGGGCTTCCGCGAGCAATTCACCGATGCAGATGCGCAACATTTTGCCGAAGCCCCGATGCGCGAAGGCATCGCGCGCTGGCATTTCGATCTTCCCGGCTACATCCTCGCCCGCCTGCGCCTTGCGGGTCTGACCGATGTCGCCGCGCTTCACCGCGACACTTTCGCTCTCGAACAGCGCTATTATTCCTATCGCCGTGCGAGCGGTTCGGGCGAGCCGAATTACGGCCGCCAACTCAGCGCAATTGCGCTCGGCTAGGGCGGCTTTCGCGCTACGCAACAATAGGTGCTCAAAACACGGTTGGATTTATGTCGATTTGACGTATATGGCCCCCCAAGCTGTGCTTCGGACCGGTCCTGTGGGCGGGTTTGCGACGCAGCTGGGGTAAAATCGACAGGCTCTGGCTTCGCAAACGATGCCAAGGGTTCTAACCAGACGCCGCGAGGGGATTCTCCGTCGCGGCAAGACGAGCAGGGTAATACATCATGGCCTCCACTGCAGAAGGTTCCCAGGAAGGCATCACCCAAGAGGGTGTGCGCCGCCGCGACTGGATCCACATTGCAGCCCTCAGCACCGCCGGCGTCGGCGGGGCTTCGATTCTCTTCCCGCTGGTGAGCCAGATGGCGCCGACCAAGGACGTGCTCGCCGCGAGCACCACCGACGTCGACATCTCCTCGCTTGAGCCGGGCCAGTCGGTGAAGACCTCTTTCCGCGACCAGCCGCTGTTCGTGAAGCGTATGAGCGAAGGCGAAATGCAAGAGGTCGCCGCGGTTGACGTCAGCTCGCTGCGCGATCCGCAGACCCTCGAAGAACGCCTCGGCATGAACAATGCAGAAGGCATTCTCGTGCAGCTTGGCGTCTGCACCCACCTCGGCTGCGTTCCGCTGGGTGCGGGTGAAGGCGAGAGCAAGGGCGAGTATGACGGCTATTTCTGCCCCTGCCACGGGTCGCACTACGACGCAGCGGGCCGTATTCGCAAAGGTCCCGCGCCGAAGAACCTCGCGGTTCCCGAATTCGCATTCACGTCCGAAAGCACCATTCGCGTCGGCTGACGCATGATCGCAGCACAGTATTCAACGCTGAGATAGACAAGAGAGCATTATGAGCTTCGCCTGGGCAAATCAGTACGAGCCGAAAACGGCCTTCACCAAGTGGATCGACGAGAAGCTTCCGCTTCCGCGTCTCGTCTATAGCGCGGTTGGTGCCGGCTATCCGGTTCCGCGCAACCTGAACTACATGTGGAACTTCGGCGTCCTCGCCGGTTTCTGCCTCGTGTTGCAGATTGTCACCGGCGTCGTTCTGGCGATGCACTACACCGCCAATGCCGACGGCGCTTTCGCCTCGACCGAGCACATCATGCGCAACGTCAACTACGGCTGGCTGATGCGTTACGCGCACGCCAACGGTGCGAGCTTCTTCTTTATCGTCGTGTATCTGCACATCTTCCGCGGCTTCTTCTACTCATCGTACAAGGCCCCGCGCGAGATGATCTGGCTGCTCGGCGTTGTCATCTTCCTGCTTATGATGGCGACCGCTTTCATGGGCTACGTGCTTCCCTGGGGCCAGATGAGCTTCTGGGGTGCGAAGGTGATTACCGGCCTGTTCGGCGCTATCCCCTTCATCGGTGAGCCGCTGCAGACGTGGCTGGTGGGCGGCTTTGCGCCGAACGCCTCGACACTGAACCGCTTCTTCTCGCTGCACTTCCTGCTGCCCTTCGTGATTGCCGGTGTTGTCATCCTGCACATCTGGGCGCTGCACATTCCGGGTTCGTCGAACCCGACCGGCGTGGAAGTGAAGCGCGAGAGCGACACGGTTCCGTTCCACCCCTATTACACCGCGAAGGACGGCTTTGGCCTCGGCATCTTCCTGATCGCCTATGCGCTCTTCGTGTTCTTCCTGCCGAACTTCCTCGGTCATCCGGATAACTACATCGAGGCGAACCCGCTCTCGACGCCTGCCCACATCGTTCCCGAATGGTACTTCCTGCCGTTCTACGCGATCCTGCGCAGCTTCACCGGCGACCTCACCATCCCGTTCCTCGGCACGATCCTGATCGAAGCCAAGCTGCTGGGTGTGATCGCGATGTTCGGTTCGATCCTCGTGTGGTTCTTCCTGCCGTGGCTGGACAAGAGCCCCGTTCGTTCGGGCCACTATCGTCCGATGTTCCGCATCTTCTTCTGGATCCTGGTGGTCGACATGCTCGTGCTGCTGGTGTGCGGCGGTCTGCCGGCTGAACAGCCCTACGTTCTGATCAGCCAGATCGCGACCGCATACTACTTCCTGCACTTCCTCGTGATCC
>JAYPMZ010000007.1:41645-42741 GCA_038130205.1 Erythrobacteraceae bacterium
ATCCTGCCGATCGTGAGCCAGATCGAGATACCCAAGCCGCTGCCGTACTCGATCACCGAGGCCGTGCTGGGCAAGGACGACAACGAAGCTGCACCGCAGCCGGCGGCCTGATCCGCCGATACGAAACACTGACCCGAGAACGAGAAAGAGTTAGGTCATGACCATTCGACTTGCAGGCATATTGATTGGCCTCGCCTTTACCGCCGTTCTGCTGCTGTGGTCGCTCGTGCCCGGCGTGCTCAATTTCTCGCTCCCCGAGGAAGCTGAATCGCACGCCTTCTACGAACCGAATGTTGCTCCCGAAGGCGGCTTCTCGTTCGAAGGCCCGCTGGGCAAGTGGGACAACCAGCAGCTCCAGCGCGGCTATCAGGTTTACAAGGAAGTCTGCGCGGCCTGCCACGGCCTGAAATATGTCGCTTTCCGCAACCTTGGCGAACTCGGCTATAACGAAGCCGAAGTCCGCGCGCTGGCTGCCGAATGGCAGATCGGTGACATCGACGCCAAGGACGGCTCGGACATCGAACGTGCCGGTCTGCCGACCGACATGTTCCCCGAGCCCTATGCCAACGTTGTCGAGGCACGTGCCTTCAACAACAACGCGGTTCCGCCCGACCTTTCGCTGATGGCGAAGGCGCGTCCTGACGGCACGCACTACATCTACTCGCTGATGATCGGCTACACCGAGCCGGACCCCGAAGATCAGGCGGAATCGCCCGAATTCGAGACCCCCTCGGGCCTCTACTTCAACGAGCACTTCCACAACATCAACATCGCCATGCCCCCGCCGCTGACCGATGGCGTGGTGAGCTATGCTGACGGCACCGAAGCGACCACTGAACAGATGGCGCAGGACATCGCCGCCTTCCTGACCTGGACTGCCGAACCGCAGCTGGTGAAGCGCAAGCAGATGGGCTGGTTCATCATCATCTTCCTGATCTTCGCCACGGGCCTCGCCTATCTGTCGAAGAAGCAGGTCTGGGCCGACAAGAAGAAGAAATAAGCGGCTTCACGCAGATTTGATTTCATGACGCGCCTCATCATCCCTTGCGGATGGTGGGGCGCTCATGCTTTTAGGGTCCGGTCCACACCCATCGGG
>JAYPMZ010000008.1:0-2531 GCA_038130205.1 Erythrobacteraceae bacterium
GCCCAGAGGCGGATGATGTCCGCGCCGGTCTGCTGCATCACCTTGATCGGATCGACCGTATTGCCGAGGCTCTTAGACATCTTGCGCCCGTCGCTCGCCATGGTGAAGCCATGGGTGAGCAGCTGGTCGTAAGGCGCGCGGCCACGGGTGGCGCAGCTTTGCAGCAGCGAGGACTGGAACCAGCCGCGATGCTGGTCGCTGCCTTCGAGATAGAGGTCAGCGGGCCATTGCAGGTCCGGCCAGCGCCCGCTGTCGAGCACGAAGGCGTGGGTGCAGCCCGAATCGAACCACACGTCGAGAATGTCGGTGACCATCTCGAAGTCGTCGGGATTGTGCTGGTCGCCGAGGAAGGCGGCCTTGTTGCCGCTGTTCCACGCGTCCATGCCCTCGCCCATCACCGCATCGACGATGCGCGCGTTGACTGCCGGATCGTTGAGATAGGAGCCGTCGGCGCGCACGAACAGCGTTATCGGCACACCCCATGCGCGCTGGCGGCTGAGCACCCAGTCGGGGCGGCCCGACACCATCGAACCCAAGCGGTTGCGGCCCTTTTCGGGGATGAAGCGCACGCGCTCGATCTCGGAAGTGGCGCGGCTGCGAAGCGTGGTGCCGTCCTCCTGGGTCTTGTCCATCGGCACGAACCACTGCGGGGTGCAGCGGAAGATGACCTTGGCCTTGGAGCGCCATGAGTGCGGGTAGGAGTGGTGGTAGTCGGCGCTGGCAGAAAGCAGCGCGCCCACTTCGCGCAGGTCCGAGCAGATCGGGCCTTCGGGCGAATTGAAGGGCTTGTTGATGACGCTGCGACGGCGGTCATCGTCCCCGCCGAGCCAGAGCCAATCGTCGCGATAGGTCCCGTCGTTCTGGACCGCGAAGACCGGATTGATGCCGTTCGCCTTGCACAGCTCGAAATCGTCCTCGCCATGATCGGGCGACATATGGACGAGGCCGGTGCCGCTATCGGTGGTGACGAAATCGCCCGCCAGCAGCGGGCGCGGGGTTGCGTAGAACCCGCCGAGATGGTGCATTGGGTGGCGAACCTTGGTTCCGGCGAGGTCGGAGCCTTTGACCGAATGAAGCATACGCTCGAATGGTGCGGAACGCCCTTCACCGAGCCATTCGCCGGAAATCTCGAAAACGGCATTCTTGGCGCCGAGATCACTGACATCGACCTTGGCCGCCAGCGTGTTAAGTCGCGCCATGAAGCTTGGCACGAGGTCCTTTGCGATTAGAAGCCGCCTGCAGTCAAAGACCAATCCTGCTTCGTGCAACCGCTTCTCTGCTTCGTTCACATCGCCTGCGATTTCGCTGCCAGACTTGTTGTCGGCTGAGCCAACTACGTCGACAACGAGCGAGAAAATTGCGTAATCAACCTCCGGCCCATAGGCCAAAGCCTGGTTCACCGGGATCGTCCACGGCGTCGTCGTCCAGATCACCGCATACGCGCCGACCAGTTCTTCAATCGGGCTTTCGGTGATCTCGAACGCCACATCGATCTGCGGCGAATCCGTCAGGTCCTCGTATTCGACCTCCGCCTCTGCCAGCGCGGTTTGTTCGACCGGCGACCACATCACCGGCTTCGAACCGCGATAAAGGTTGTCCGCCTCGGCCAGCTTCAGAAGCTCGGCGACGATGATGCCTTCGCTTTCCTTCTGCATGGTGAGGTAGGGATTGTCCCAATCGGCCATCACGCCGAGCCGTTTCAGCTGCTCGCGCTGCACATCGACCCAGTTCTGCGCATAGGCGCGGCATTCGTCGCGGAAGGCCTTTACCTCGGCCTCATCGCGGTCCTTGCCGGTGAGGACGGGCTTCTGCTTCTTCTGCTTGCGGTATTGTTCTTCGACCTTCCATTCGATGGGAAGGCCGTGGCAGTCCCAGCCCGGCACGTAAGGCGCGTCCTTGCCCAGCAGGTTCTGCGTGCGGCACACCATGTCTTTCAGGATATGGTTGAGCGCATGCCCGATATGCATATCGCCATTGGCGTAGGGCGGGCCATCGTGGAAGATGAACTTGGGCGCGCCCCGGCGGGCCTCGCGCAGTTTCTCGTAAAGTCCGATCTCGCGCCAGCGCGCCGCAATGCCCGGTTCCTTCTGCGGAAGGCCGGCTTTCATCGGGAAGTCGGTCTTCGGCAGGAAGACCGTGTCCTTGTAGTCGCGTTTCGCGGTGTCGTTACTCATCGGGAAGGGCGCTTAGAAGCCTTCTCGCTTCGTCGCAATCCTTCTCCATCTGTGCGGTGAGTTCCTCAAGGCTGTCAAACTTCGCCTCGCCGCGCAGGAAGTGGTGGAAGGCGACCTCGATTTCCTGACCATAAAGGTCGCCGGAGAAGTCGAAGAAATAGGGTTCGAGCAGCTCCTTGGGCGGCTCGAATTGAGGGCGGATGCCGATATTGGCCGCGCCTTTGAGCACCTGGCCGGTGGAGAGCACTTTGCCCGTCACCGCATAGACCCCGTATTTGGGGCGCAGATAGCTGTCGATCGCAAGGTTGGCGGTAGGATAACCGATGGTGCGCCCGCGCTTGTCGCCATGTTCGACAA
>JAYPMZ010000008.1:2541-18860 GCA_038130205.1 Erythrobacteraceae bacterium
GGCGGGTGAGGAGTTCCGCGGCAAGTTCCGGCTTGCCCTCGCGCAAGGCCTCACGGATGCGGCTCGATGAAATCACGCCGTCTTCCGTCACCGCCTCGACCACGCGCGATTCGAGGCCGAGCGGCCCGCCATGGTCGCGCAGCAGTTCGACATTGCCCTTGGCCTGCTTGCCGAAGGTAAAGTCGCCGCCTGTCACCACGCCGTGCGCGCCAAAACGTTCGAGCAGGATGTCGGTGACGAAATCCTCGGCGCTCGTCCCAGCCAGTTCGCCATCAAAGTGGAACACCAGCATCGCGGTGGCCCCTGCGGCGAGATAAAGCTCCTGCCGTTGTTCGAGCGTCGTCAGGCGGAAAGGCGGCACATCGGGCTTGAAGAAGCGCACCGGATGCGGGTCGAAGGTCGCGATGATCGAAGGGCGGCCTTGCGTCTGCGCCCAGTGGATCGCCTCGCCCGCCACCGCCTGATGCCCGCGATGGAAGCCGTCGAAATTGCCGAGCGCAATCACAGCGCCGCGCAGCGCCTCAGGGACCTTGTTTCGGTGATCGAGCCATCTCATTGCGCTGCACTCATCGGTTTAAGCCCCGCTTGCAAGACCCGAAGCGCGTTGAGACCCATGGCGGCGCGGATTTCGTCCTCGCTGAAACCTTCATCCATCAGCGCCTGCGTCACCTGTGTCAGCTGCGATGTGTCAAAACGCACCGTGACCGCGCCGTCATAATCGCTTCCGAGCGCGACATGTTCGATCCCGACGAGATCGCGGACATGCTTCATCGCGCGCGCCGTTGCGTGCGGGTCGGTCGAGCACACTGCGCCCTCCCAATAGCCGACGCCGATCACACCGCCGGTCTCCGCAACGCCGCGAATTTCGGCGTCGGTGAGATTGCGATTGACCTCGCAGGTCGCCTGCACCCCGCCGTGGCTCGAAACCACCGGGCGGCGCGCCATGGCGAGCACTTCGGCAACGCATTGGTGCGAGCAATGGGCGATATCGACAATGATGCCCTTGTCCTCCATCAGGCGGATGACTTCGCGACCAAAATCGGTCAGCCCGCCCTTGGCCTCGCCATGCATCGATCCGGCGAGTTCGTTGTCGAAGAAATGCGTCAGCCCCGCCATGCGCAGGCCCGCATTGTAGAGCTTGTCGAGATTGGCAGCATCGCCTTCGAGGCTGTGCAACCCCTCGGCGCTGAAGAGAGCGCCGACCGGGCGGTCCTGTTGCGCCAGCAGATTGGTCAGATCATCACCGCTGCGCACCAGCATCAGCGCGCCATCGCTGTCCGCCGCCGCGCGCTTGAGCTTCTGCCCGTGGTAAAGCCCGCGCTGCAGCAGCGAGAACCACGTGCGCACCGGCTGGAGCTGGCCGAACGCCAGCAGCGTGATGTTGTCGCCCTCGGCGCTATTGCTGTCGTAATTCTGGTCCACGGGCGTCTTGGTAACGCTGGAGAAGACTTGCAGCGCGACATTGCCCTTTTGCAGACGACCCAGATCGACATGCCCGCGCACATTGTCGCTCAATATGCTGCGCTTCCACAGCAGCGTGTCGGAATGGAGATCGACAATGGTGAGGCTCGCATGCAGCGCTTCTGCCTCGGGACTGACCGCGATCAGCGGTTCGCCGTCGATTTTGTTCATACCCTCCTCGGCCATTTTGGGCGCGAGGACGAAGAAGGCGACAAGGCTGATGACGACGAGGCCCAGCAGGCCCAAGGCGATTTTGCGGATCATTCCGCTTCGCTAGCGTCACCCTCTTCGCGGCGCAAATAGGTGACGAAGGAATAGGCGGGACGCTCGCCTTGCGCCGGGTGATCCTCGCGCGCGCTGGCTTCCCATTCGGGGCCGAGCGGCTTCATGAAAGTGTCGCCGGGATAATCCGCGTGAATTTCGGTCACTTCGATGCGGTGGGCGAGCGGGCGGAACACGTCATAAATCGCCGCGCCGCCGACCACGGTGATGACGCCACTGTCATTGTCCTTGGCGGCCATGGCGAGCGCCTCTTCGACCGAGCGGGCTTGCTCTGCTCCGGTACTGTCCCACCGATCGCGGCGGGTGAGGACGATGTGGCGACGACCGGGGAGCAGGCCGGGCAGGCTCTCGAACGTCAGGCGGCCCATGATCATCGGGCGGCCCTTGCCTTCGGGACCCATGGTCAGCGCCTTGAAGTGCTTGAGATCGGCAGGCAGGTGCCAGGGCAGCGAGCCCCTATGCCCGATCGCGCCATTGGCAGCGCGGGCGTAGATCAGGACGATTTCGTTATTGGTCACTGCGAGGTGTGGCTCACACGGGTGACATGACCCATCTTGCGGCCCTCGCGCGCTTCCTTCTTGCCGTAGAGGTGCAGATGCGGTTCGCCCTCTTCGGCTAGCATTGCATGCGCGGTGTCCGCGTCCTTGCCGACGATATTGCGCATTTCGATTGCTGCGAAGCGGGTCCCGGTGCTGCCCAAAGGCAGGCCGCAGACCGCACGGATGTGGTTTTCGAACTGGCTCGTGGCCGCACCTTCGATGGTCCAATGCCCCGAATTGTGCACGCGCGGCGCCATTTCGTTGAAGATCGGGCCATTGCGGGTGGCAAAGAATTCGAGCGTCAGCACGCCGACATATTCGAGCGCATCGGCGGTCTTCTTGGCGATTTCGCGCGCCTTTTCGACCTGCGCCTCGATCACTTCGCCGGCGGGATAGGTCGATTGCACCAGCATGCCGTCTTCGTGGTGATTGCGGGTCGAATCCCAGAACCGCACTTCGCCTTCGCGATTGCGAACAAGGATGACCGAGAATTCAGCCTCGAAATTGACCCGCGCCTCGTAAATGCAAGCGCGCCCCGGAAAACGCAGCGCACCGACGTCGTGCGTCGCATCGATGCGCCACTGGCCCTTGCCGTCATAGCCTTCGCGCGCGGTCTTGAGGATGCCGGGCGTGCCCAGACGGTTGATCGCACTTTCGAGGTCGTATTCGCTTTCGACCCGCATATAGGGAGCGCAAACGCCGCCGAGATTTTCGACGAACTGCTTTTCTTCCAGACGATCCTGCGCGGTCTTGAGCGCCTGCACACCGGGGGCGAGACGATCCTGCGGCATGGCTTCGGCCACCGCGACGGGCACGTTCTCGAATTCCCACGTCACCACGTCGCATTTGCTGGCGAAAGCGGCGAGCGCGGCGGTCTGGCCCCAGCCATTGGTGAACACGTCGGAGCAGACATCGCTAACGACATTGTCGCCTTCCGGGGCGTAGGCGATCACCTGGTAGCCGAGCTGGCTGGCGGACATCGCCATCATCCGGCCCAGCTGGCCGCCGCCGAGGATGCCGATGGTCGATCCGGGTGGGAGGGGGAATTTCGCCATTATACCGGTGCCTCGCCCACATCATTGCTGCGTGCAGCGCGCCAGTCCTGTAAGCGCTCCGACAATTCACTGTCGCCCAGCGCGAGGATCGCCGCAGCCATCAGCGCGGCATTCTTCGCGCCTGCTTCACCGATTGCCAGAGTGCCGACGGGAATGCCTGCGGGCATCTGGACGATCGAGAGCAGGCTATCGAGGCCCGACAGCGCCTTCGACTGGACCGGCACGCCGAGCACGGGCAGATGCGTCATGCTGGCGATCATGCCGGGCAGATGCGCCGCGCCGCCTGCGCCTGCGATAATGACGTCGAAGCCTTCGCCCTCGGCGTCCTTGGCAAAAGCGACCATGCGATCAGGTGTGCGGTGCGCGGAAACGATCCGCGCCTCATGCTCGACCTCAAGTTCGTCGAGGATCTCGCTCGCGCACTTCATGGTCGGCCAGTCGGACTGGCTGCCCATTACGATGGCTACTTTTGCGCCCATCAGGAATCCTTCAGATAATACCGTTCGCCCGGCACCATATTGTCATCGAAGTCATAAACGATCGGTTGACCGGTGGGAATCTCGAGGCCCGTGATATCCTCGTCCGAAATGTTCGAAAGGTGCTTTACCAGCGCGCGCAGGCTGTTGCCGTGGGCGGAGATGATCACCGTCTCGCCGCTGGCGAGCACTGGCAGGATGTCACTTTCCCAATAGGGAAGCACGCGCTCGATCGTCAGCTTGAGACTTTCGGTATAAGGCACGTCGATCCCGTCATAGCGCGGGTCCGCGCCCGGATCGTATTCGCTGCCCGGCTCCATCGCCGGCGGCGGCACGTCGAAGCTGCGGCGCCAGATATGCACCTGCTCGTCACCGTGCTTGTCGCGGGTCTCCTGCTTGTCGAGCCCGGTCAGCCCGCCATAGTGGCGTTCATTGAGGCGCCAGTCCTTGGTCACCGGAATCCACAAACGGCCCGCGTTCTCGAGCGCGAGGTTAAGCGTCTTGATCGCGCGGGTCTGGAACGAGGTGAAAGCGACCGTGGGCAGAACGCCCTTGGCTTTCATCAGCTCGCCCGCAGCCTTGGCTTCGGCCACGCCTTTTTCGGTGAGATCGACGTCCCACCAGCCGGTGAAACGGTTTTCGAGGTTCCACTGGCTCTGGCCGTGGCGCACGAGGATCAGTTTGGGCACGGGAGTAGTTGCTCCTGATTGCTTGGGAGCGCTGCGGTTAGCTGCGCTCGTCTCCTTTGGGAACCCCGCTTTCGCCTGATTCGGTCTTCATTTCGCGCGTCTGCGCTTTGCGGCGGCGCAGGTTTTCGCGCAGTTTTGCCGCGAGACGCTCCTCTCGCGACATTTTCTTGCTCGGATCTTCACTCATAGGAAATGCCTTGGCGCTATCGCGCTCACCGTTCAAGCTTGGCTTGACATTCTGTTGCGGCGCGACAATAGGCCGCGCCTGCACTTGGCAGGCTGCTGTAGCTCAGTGGTAGAGCGCACCCTTGGTAAGGGTGAGGCCGAGAGTTCAATTCTCTCCAGCAGCACCATGTGTTTCCTCCCGACAAATCGTATCACTACCGCCCGCTCGCGGCGGTTTCAGCCGAATCCGTTTTCGATGAATTCGAGCGCACATCCGGCGAGCATCGCCACGCCGCGCGGAAGGGCGTCTTCGTCCACATGCATGCGCGGCGAGTGGATTGCGCAGCACGCGCTCCAGTCGTCGCCATCGGGCGCCACGCCGAGGAAGAACATCGCGCCGGGAACTTTCTCAAGAACGTAGGAAAAGTCCTCCGCTCCCATGATCGGGGCGGGGAGGTCCTGCCACCCTTGCGGACCACCGGCGATGTCTCGCGCAACCTTTTCGCCAAGCCGCACTGCGCGCTCGTCACACAGTGTTACCGGGAATCCGGGGGTGATCGAAACGCTCGCCTCGACACCGTGAGCGCGTGCGGTTGTCTCTGCCACCTCGGCCAGTAGCGCGTGCACCTTTGCGCGGTGTTCGGCCGAAAGCGTACGGATCGTGCCTTGCAGCGTGGCGTCGTCGGGGATGACGTTGAAGGCGGTTCCGGCCTCCATCCGTGTCACTGTCACCACCACTGCGTTTGCCGCGTTGAAACGCCGCGTCACCATCGCCTGAACCGCGCCGATGATCGCCGCAGCGGCGGGCACGGGGTCGGCGCAATCGTGCGGCATCGAGGCATGGCCGCCCTTGCCGGTAACGGTGATGGTGAATTGATCCGCCGCCGCCATCAGCGGGCCGGCGCGGCCTGCCAACACCCCGAATTTCGCATTGGGCATGATATGGAGCGCAAAGGCTGCGTCGGGCAGCGGGTCGATCAGACCATCTTCGAGCATGAAGCGCGCACCGTGATGTCCCTCCTCGCCCGGCTGGAACATGAAATCCACCGTCCCGCAGAGCGTTTCCGCCTGCGCGCACAGCAGTTTCGCCGCGCCCACCAGCATGGCGGTGTGCGTGTCATGCCCGCAGGCATGCATCCGGCCTGCAATACGCGAGGCAAACTCCAGCCCGGTTTTTTCTTCCATCGGCAGCGCGTCCATATCGCCGCGCAGCAGCACCCGCGGTGCGTCGGGTCCGGCTTTGCTACCGGTCAATGTGGCGATCTGTCCCGTGGTGGAGACGCCGCTTTTCCATTCGAGCGGCAATCCGGCGAGCGCGCTGCGCACCTTGTCCATCGTCAGCGGCGTATGCAGGCCTAGTTCGGGCTCTGCGTGAATGGCGCGGCGCAGCGCGACGACTTCAGGGGCAAGGTCGCGGGCGGAGGCAAGGAGCGAGTCTGTCAGCATGGCGCAAATCTAGCGCGCATAGCGGCGCACGCCAGCGCGAATTGTGCCAAGCCGAAATTGGGCCGCAACCTTGAGAAAATCGTCCGCTGCCCCATCTTACAGGGCATGTAACCGGTGGGCGACACCTGTCCGTATATTACAATATCGGGACACTTATCAGTGGAATCAGGGGCCGCTGACCACTAAGGAGCCAAGTATGGCTACGCCGATTTTCGAGTTTGCACAGCTGCCGCAGGTCTCTGCGAAGGGGCCCGTGCGTGCGCGTGCGCGGCGTGAGCTGGCTCTCGGCGAGGCGCCGAGCGTGGGGGTGATCTACAACCCGCGCAGCCATGGCAATCAGGGCGCGGATTTCGATTGCTCGATCAGCCCGCAAGTGCACATCGCGCAGCCTGGCGATCGCTCGCAACTGCCCGAAGCGCTGGCCGAATTTGCCTCGCGCGGGATCGACCTGCTGGTCATCAACGGCGGTGACGGCACTGTGCGCGACGTGCTGACTTGCGGCGCTTCTATCTTCGGTGACGATTGGCCCGCGATTGCCGTTCTGCCCAAGGGCAAGACCAACGCGCTGACCGTCGATCTGGCTGTTCCCACCGACTGGTCGATCCAATGCGCAATCGATGCATTCCATTCCGGCAGCCGCGTGTTCCGTCGCCCGATTGAAATCAGCGCGCGGGGCGCAGATGAAACCAGCCGCGTGCTCGGCTTCATTCTCGGCGCAGGCGCTTTCACCACTGCCACGCAGGCAGGGCAGGGCGCGCATCGTCTGGGCGCTTTCAATTCGATGGCGGTCGGTGTGACGATCGCCTGGGGCGTGTTCCAGTTCCTGTTCGCCAGCCGCGCCAACTCGTGGCGGCGGGGATCAAAAATGGCGATCAAGCTGGGCGCAAAGGAGGTTCCGATGGAGCACAGCGGCGTCGGCGATCCCGAATGGCGCCAGATGCTGTTTGCCTCCACGCTGGAAACCATGCCCGCAGGAGCCAAGCCTTTCGGCCAGATGCGCAAGGGGCTGAAACTGGCGGTGACCGACCAGATTTCGCGCTCTTCCGCGCCGAAACTGATAGCCATGATGCGCGGCAAGACTCCGCCGAATATGCGCGAACGCGGCTTTCATCAGCTCAGCACGCCGCAATTCACGCTCGATATCGAGGACAGCTTTATCCTCGATGGCGAAGCCTTCCCGGCGGGCGAATATTGCATCGGTCAGGGGCCGGAGCTTGAATTCGTCTGCCCATAGCGCGACATAGCGAGCCGTCATGGCGCGCTCTCCCGAAACACTCGAAACCCGCATAGCCGAACGGCTCGATGGGTCCGTCGATCCGGCGGTGAGCGCGTTTGCGCAGGCGCTGGCCGAGGATGCGGGCGCAGATGCCGTGTTGTTCTACGGATCGAACCTGCGCACCGGATCGCTCGAAGGCGTGCTCGATTTCTACGTGCTGCTGCCGGGCGAGCAGCGCGAGCGGATCTGGCCGCGCGTGAGCTATCACGAGCGCGAACATTGCGAGGAGACGCTGCGCGCCAAGGTGGCGACCATGGCGCTTTCGACCTTTGCCGGCGCCGCCTCGGGGGATCGCACCGATACGACCATCTGGGCCCGTTTCGTGCAGCCATCGGCGTTGGTGTGGAGCAAGGATGATGCCGCGCGCGCTGCTGTCACCAAGGCAATCGAGGCGGCGGCGATTACCGCAGCGCGGCTCGCCGTAACGCTCGGGCCGCCGAGCGGGACGGCCGAGGAATATTGGCGCGCGCTGTTTCAGGCGACCTACAAAGCCGAGTTCCGCGTCGAGAAACCGGGGCGCGAGAACGATATTCTCAGCGTTAATGCCGGACATTTTGCAGGGCTCTTGCCGCTCGCGTTGACGGCGGGCGGGGTCAGCTTCACGCAAGCTGGCGACCGGATCACGCCGAGCCTTGCAGCTTCGGAGCGATCGCGCGTGCTGCGGTGGTGGAAGCGCCGCCAGCGGATGGGCAAGCCGCTCAACTTCGCGCGGCTTGCCAAGGCTTCGACCACGTTTGAAGGCGCAGCGCGCTATGCGGCGTGGAAGATCGAACGGCACACGGGGATGCCGGTCGAAGTTACGCCGTTCAGGGAAAAACACCCGGTGCTCGCCGCACCGGGTGTCCTGTGGTCTTTAAGAAAGCACCGGAAGGCGAAATAACGCCAGCGCCCGGCTGCGGTCAGGTCATGTATTTCATGTTGATCGCAATGGATTCGACGCCATTGCCGACGCGGAAGCGCGTCTCGTCGATCCCCGGCTTGCCGAGGTTGAAGATGTTGATCGACGGGTTGTTCGACATCGCGCCGCCATCGGTGCGCAGGTCGGTATCACCATTGCCGTTGACGTCGTGGCGCACCGCGACTGCGTAATTGCCGCTGGACGGCACGGGCAGGCACACCGTCATCCGGCCTGCACGCGCAGGCAGTTCGACGCGGTTGAGCCAGCGTCCGCTTTCGAGCCAATCGGCGCGCGTGCCGTTGTAAACCTGCACGCGGACCTTGCCCGAAGACGCCTTGACGCCATTGATCGTCACCCGCACCGCCGGGCCTGCACCCGGCGCGCAGGAGCGCATGTTGTTGCTGATGACATTGCGATAGTCGCTGTTCGACGACGCCTGCGCGAAAGCCGGTGCGCTAGGCGCCACGCCGGCGAGCGCAACAAGAGCGGCTGCCGATGCAGCGCAAGCAATCTGTTTTACCTTCGAATTCGAAGCCATGTGTATTCCGCCATTCATTAGTCTGAGCACGGCCTGTTTCGCCGCAAGAATATGGCGTCTAAATGACATTTGCGTGCTGAATTGCGGCTGAACTGAAGGTTTTACCCGAAAACTATTCACAAAAGAGCGGGGAAAAGCCCTTCGTCACCGCTTGCTGCGTGATTCGCGCTGCTTGTAAGGGATTGGCAAACTAAAAAGGCACGCCCTTAACCATGCCGACGCCGCTGATCTCTCCTTCAATCCTGTCTGCCGACTTTGCCCGGTTGGGTGAAGAGGTGCGCGCTGTCGATGCCGCAGGCGCGGACTGGATCCATATCGATGTGATGGACGGGCATTTCGTGCCGAATATCACCATCGGACCCGACGTCGTGAAGGCCTTGCGCCCGCATTCGGACAAAACCTTCGACGTTCATCTGATGATCTCGCCTGTCGATCCCTATCTCGAAGCCTTTGCCGAGGCGGGGGCGGATATCATCACCGTCCACCCCGAGGCCGGCCCGCACATCCACCGCACGCTGCAAGCAATCCGTTCGCTCGGCAAGAAGGCGGGTGCGGTGATCAATCCGGGTACGCCGGTCGAAGTGCTCGACAACCTCATGGACCTCGTCGATCTGGTGCTCGTGATGAGCGTCAATCCCGGGTTCGGGGGGCAAAGCTTCATCCATTCGCAACTCGACAAGATCAGCCGCGTGCGCGCCATGATCGAGGCCAGCGGACGCGAGATCCACCTCGAAGTGGACGGCGGCGTGAACCCTGAAACCGCCAAGCTCTGCGTCGAAGCGGGTGCCGATGTGCTGGTTGCAGGCTCGGCCACCTTCAAGGGCGGCCCCGATCGCTATGCGGCGAATATCGCGGCGTTGAAGGGCGAGGGCTGATGGCGACCCTTTTCACCAAGGACGAGGTCGAGGCCGAGTTCGAAGAACTTTCCGAGGAAAGGCCGATTTTCGGCCTCGCTTCGGGTGACGAACCGCTGCGCGAAGAGCCTGCCGATAGCGAAGGCGGCGACAATGTAGAGCCTTCGCGAGCGCTGCAACTGACCGACGTGATTGCACCGCGCGCGCGTCCCGGCGAGGCGCTGATCCGGCTTGCCTATCGGATGGGTGTGCCCGGCCACGCGCTTGCCGCGCCTTTCCGCCGCCCTTCGGCCATGCGCGTGCTTGCCACTGTCGAAAGCCCTGTGCCGGGCGACCGCGCGGCGGGTATTGCATTGAGGGCAGGCCACTTCCTCGTCCACGGGGTCAAACAACCGATTTCCACGCTCGATTTCGAAGGCCAAACGCGGGTTGCGCCGGGGATCGAGCGCTGTGTGCACAGTTTCTCGTGGCTGGCAGACCTTGCAGCCAGTGCGCCGCGCGAGGATTGCATTACGGTGGCCGAGCGGATCACCGGCCTGTGGCTCGATGCCAATGCCGTGCCTGCGAAGGGCGCGGCCAAGAGCCCGGCATGGGATGTCGAACACGCGGGGCTTCGCCTGCTTGCATGGCTGGTCCACGCGCCGCTCGTGCTGGCCGGACAGGACGGCGCGCTCAAGCCGCGCCTGCTGACCGCGATTGCCGAAACCGCCGAGTGGCTCGACCGCAAGACTGTCCGTCATGGCGCCGGTCTGGGGCAGGTTGCCGGATGGGCGGCGGTCACGGCTGCGGGTCTGCTGCTCCCCGAGGGCCGCCCGCGCCGCCTCTATGGCGAGGCCGCGCTGATCAAGTCGCTGGGCGAGCTGGTTGCCGAAGATGGCGGCAATCTGTCGCGCTGTCCGGCAGCGCAGATGGACGCGATCCGTATCCTCACCGATCTGATCGCCTGTTACGAAGCCGTCGATCTCGAAGCGCCCGACGCACTGTGGGTGATGCGCGAGTTGCTCGTCCCGCCGCTTCTGGCGCTGCGTCACGGCGACGGAGCGCTCGGTAGCTGGCAGGGCCAAAGCGCGATTTCGGCCGACAGGGTAGCGAGCCTGATCGCTGCGACCGGCATCCGCACCCGCGCGATCAACGATCCGCAGCACTGGGGCTTCCAGCGGCTGCGTGGCGGCAAGACGCAGGTGCAGTTCGACGCAGGCCCGCCGCCGCGTGCACGCCACACGCGCACCGGCTGCGCCTCGACGCTGGCGTTCGAAATGTCCGACGGCGCATCGCGCCTGATCGTCAATTGCGGCGGCGCTGCGATTGCAGGCGGGCTGGTTCCGGCGCGAATCGGCCAGGGTCTGCGCGCCACGGCAGCACATTCCACGCTGGTGCTCGACGATGCCAATTCAACCGCGGTCATGCTCCACGGCAAGCTCGGCAAAGGGGCCGAAACGGTCGAAGTCGAACGCCGCACGATCACGCGCAAGGGCCGCGAGGCCACGCGGGTCGAGGCCAGCCATGACGGCTACGCTGCGCGCTTCGGCCTGACCCATAGCCGTATCCTGACGCTGAGCGGCGACGGCGCCGAGCTGGCGGGCGAGGATTTGCTCGTCCCCGTGTCGCGCAAGGGCAAGCGCGGCAAGATTGGCTTTGCTATCCGTTTCCACCTCGGACGCGGGGTCGAAACCCGCCTTTCCGAAGACGGGCGCGGCGCAAGCCTGCTCACCAGCGACGGCAAACTGTGGCAGTTCCGCCTGCGCGGCGATGCGGCGGGCGCAGCCGATGTGAAACTAAGCTGCGAAGACAGCCTGTGGGTGGACGGTGAAGGACGCCCTCACGCATCCGAACAATTGGTGATAGAGGGTCTGACATCGCGCGGCGGGGGACAATTCTCCTGGCTCTTCAAAAAAATGTAGGTGATCCAAAAATGACATCGATGACGATCAAACGGGCTCTGCTGTCAGTGTCCGACAAGAGCGGTTTGGTTGAACTGGGGCAGGCACTTGCCGCACGCGGCGTGGAGCTGGTGTCCACCGGCGGCACGGCCAAGGCGCTGCGCGAAGCGGGTCTTGAGGTGCGCGATGTCTCCGACCTTACCGGCTTTCCCGAGATGATGGACGGGCGGGTGAAGACACTCCACCCCAAGGTTCACGGCGGCCTGCTCGCGCTGCGCGACAATGCCGATCACGTCGCCTCGATGCAGGAGCACGAGATTGGCGAGATCGATCTGGTGGTGGTCAATCTCTACCCGTTCGAAGCAACCGTTGCGAAGGGCGCGGACCGCCCCGAAATCATCGAGAACATCGACATTGGCGGCCCTTCGATGGTTCGCTCGGCGGCGAAGAACCACGGTTTCGTCACCATCGTCACCGATCCTGCCGATTATCCGACCTTGCTCGCCGAGATGGAAGCCAACAATGGCGAAACGACGCTGGAGTTTCGCAAGGCGATGGCGGCGCGCGCCTTTGCCGCGACGGCATCCTATGATTCGATGATCAGCCAGTGGTTCGGCTTTGCCGACCAGCAAAAGATGTTCCCCGAATTCCTCGCGGTAAACGGCAAGAACCCCGAAGTGCTGCGCTATGGCGAGAACCCGCACCAGATGGCGGCGTTCTACACCCCCAGCGGCCCGCATGTCGCCGGCGTGGCGCAAGCCGAACAACTGCAGGGCAAGGCGCTCTCCTACAACAATCTGAACGATGCAGACGCGGCGCTTGAGCTGGCGGCAGAGTTTGGCGGGCAGGACCCCGCAGTGGTGATCGTCAAGCACGCCAACCCCTGCGGCGTGGCGCAAGGGGCCTCGCTGCTCGACGCATGGAACGACGCGCTGCAATGCGACAGCGTCTCGGCTTTCGGCGGAATCGTCGCGGTCAACACCGAGCTGGATGGCGCGACCGCAGAAGCGATTGCGAGCATCTTCACCGAAGTGGTGATCGCGCCCAAGGTCAGCGCCGAAGCGCGCGAGATCTTCGCCAGGAAGAAGAACCTGCGCCTGCTCGAATGCGGCGGCCTGCCCGATCCGCGCCGCGGCGGGCTGGCGATCAAAACGATTGCCGGCGGTATGCTGGTGCAGAGCCGCGACAATGGCGCGGTCACGCTCGACGATCTCAAGGTCGTCACCAAGCGCGCGCCGACCGATCAGGAGTTGAAGGACTGCTTGTTCGCATGGACCGTGGCGCGTCACGTCAAATCGAACGCGATCGTCTATGCCAAGGACGGCGCGACGGCGGGTATCGGCGCAGGCCAGATGAACCGCCGCGATTCGGCCCGCATCGCCGCGATCAAGGCCAAGGAAGCCGCAGAGACCTATGAATGGGCTGACGCCAAAACCGTGGGCAGCGCGGTGGCGTCCGACGCCTTCTTCCCCTTTGCCGACGGCCTGATTTCCGCCGCCGAAGCGGGCGCGACCGCAGTGATCCAGCCGGGCGGCTCGATCCGCGACGAGGAAGTGATCGCGGCTGCCGATGAGGCGGGCCTCGCCATGGTATTCACCGGAATGCGGCATTTCAGGCATTGATTCTGTCCTAACGCTGCGCTGCTTGAGGACGTGATTATGTGCGCTCGCCCATCCGGGCGAGCGTCCTCGGTGCTATTCCTTCGCTACGCTACGGGCACCTGCGGGGCGGCCGCGTGGCCTTGCGACGCCTGCGGCGTCGTTTTGGGCTCCATTGCCAATGGCACGATTTCTGCGCGCAGCGCCGCAAGGGCGACTGCCCGCCCGCAGCGACGCGCCCGTCGGGCGCGTGAGCGAGGATTTCGCGCGCCGGATGGCGTGCGGAAAACAAACAACGCGCGTTTTCCTACTCGCGCCGAGGCGACTAGTCTCGTGCACCTCACTGAAAACTGACACCTCGCGAGCAGGCAAAATGGAAAGTCACACTTCAAACCCGCACAGCGATAAATTGCCCTGCAAATTCAGCTACGTCGCGCCCAAGCAAAGGCTTTCAAACGGCCCTGTTCACTGTTCCAAGCGGTCCCATATTGCATCTATCGCGGCGCGGCTTCGTAACTTCGTCGTGCTTTGTAACGAATTGTCATACGATCCCGCTGTTAATTCGAGCGCAAGCGCGCCGTTCTTAGAGGCTTCAGCAATCCGATGACAGACAGACCCGTAGAGACTTCAGATGCAACTCTTCACAGCCGACCTCTATCGCAATTTCGCGCTTGGTTTCGCCGCCGGGACGCTGATGATGGGAATCGCGAGCTTCGACCAGTGGAGCGACGAGATAGCCCCGCCCGCGAACGCCGCCGCGCCGACGCCGGCGCCGGAATTGGCCGACGAGTTTCGTATCGCGCCGGTCGAGGCGGAGGGCTGAAGCGGTTCGCCGCGCTGATCGCCGCCGCGCTCGTCCTTCCGCTCCCTGCCGCTCCTGCTGTGGCTCTCGATGAGCCCGTAAACGCTCCTGCCGCCCAGCGCATCGCGCGCGAGGGTGCGGGAACCAAGACCGCGATCTTCGCAGGCGGGTGCTTCTGGGGGATCGAGGGCATTTTCAGCCACATCAAGGGCGTGAAGTCTGCCGAAAGCGGCTATCACGGCGGCTCGGCCGCAACCGCGACCTATTCGCGCGTATCCGCGGGCGGAACGGGCCATGCCGAAGCGGTGCGAATCACTTACGACCCCTACGTCATCCGTTATGACGAACTACTGCGCATCTTCTTCTCTGTGGGTGCCGACCCCACGCTCAGCAACCGTCAGGGCCCCGACATTGGCTCGCAATACCGCGCAGCGCTGATTCCGACCTCTGTCGAACAACGTGCGGTCGCGCAGGCCTATCTTGCGCAGATGGGTGCCTCGGGCGTTTGGGGCGATCCGATCGTGACGCGGATCGAGCGGCTGGGGACCTTCTATCCCGCTGAACGCTACCATCAGGACTACATGGTGAAGAACCCGCGCTCGGGGTACATCCTGCGTTGGGACATGCCCAAGGTGGAGGCGCTGCGGCGGATGTATCCGCGCGACTATCGCGCCGAGTTCCTGCGCGACGGCTGAGCCGCAGCGCGCGACTGGAAAAGCCTCCTCCAAAGCTCTATATCCGCCCTATGGCTACCGCACATCACCACGCTCACCACGAACATTCGGGCGAAGACCTGATCTCCGCTGCACGCAGCGCGCTGACAGCGCAGGGCGAACAGTGGACGAGCATGCGCGAAGCCGTGTTCACCGAGCTGGCCCAGCATGAACGTCCGGCAAGCGCTTATGACATTGCCGACAACCTTTCGCGTTTGCGCGGTAAGCGGGTGGCGCCCAACTCGATCTATCGCATCCTCGACCTGTTTGTGGCGAACAACCTCGCGTTGCGGGTCGAAAGCGCCAACGCCTATCTCGCCAATACCCACCCGGGTTGCGAGCACGACTGCATCTTCCTCGTCTGCGACGAATGCGGCGAGGCGGACCATGTCGATGACGAAAGCGTGAGCAAGGCTGTCCGCGCCTTGGCGGCAGCGCGCGAGTTCAAGGCCGAACGCCCGGTCCTCGAAATCCGCGGGCTCTGCAAGATGTGCGCATGACAATCTGACCTTGCTGTTCTAACCCTAGCCGCGTGCTAGGGGCGAACATCCGGATCAAGCGAGACAGCAAGTGGCTGGTGCGCCTGCCGATTCTGCTCGCAATCGCGCTGGCGCTGCCGTTCCTGACGCCGCTGATCGGGCCGACTGCCGACCTCGAACGCACCATCCACGATGCCTATCGCTACCAACTTGCAGAGCAGGTGGACTACGATCCCGACATCGCGCTGGTGGTCTATGACGATCAGGTCGCGCGCACGACGCAGAAGACCAGCCCGGTCGATCGCGAGCTGCTCGGCCAAGCCATCACCACCATCGCCAGCGCCAGTCCGCGCGCTATCGGCCTCGACATGGCCTTCGTGCAGGAAACCGACCAATCGCAAGCGCTGATCGAGGCTATCCGCGCAGTCCAGGTGCCCATCTACATCGTCTATGCCGACCCCGAAGGCGACCGCGGGGTCTATTGGGACCCCACCATCGATCTCTTCGCGCGGGAAGATCAGGACCGCTTCTGGCAAGCGCTCGAAGGCAGCGAGGCGCGCCGCGTGTCGCCCGCAATCGGCGTCGGCCCTGCGCGCATCGGGCGCAGCTGGCCCGATACGCTGCCCGGCACCGCGCCGCTGCTTGCGCATGCCGTGTCGGGCACTCCCGAAGAGCTACGCCACTATCGCGGGGCGATCCGCTATCGCGTGCTCGACAAGGCCGTGTTCGAAGAAGCCGGCACCGATATCGACGTCGCCAACGGCATGTTCCCCGCCTATCCGCTCGACCTGCTCGCAGACGAGTTGTTTGCGGGCGATTTCCTGCCCGAACTCGAAGGGCGCTTTGTCTTGATTGGTTCAGACACCTTTGGCGCAGACCAAATCTCGACCCCGATCACCCGCATGGGGGAATTCGAGCGTGTCGCCGGAGTTACTGTACACGCACAAATGCTGCGGCAGGCGCTCGAGCGGGACTTTCCCCCACCGTTGGGCTGGCCGTGGATTGCCGTGCTGAGCGTGATCACGATCCTGCTTGCCAGCGGAACGGCCCTGATCGAGCGGCGGATCGTCTTTCTGATCGCAATCGGTGTGGCGCAGGCCATCGGATTTGCCGTCATGCCCTTTGCTATCGACGCGGCTGGCTGGGATAATCTGAAGCTCCCCCTGTT
>JAYPMZ010000008.1:18870-32282 GCA_038130205.1 Erythrobacteraceae bacterium
GTTCGGGCTCGGTCTGGCATGGGTTCTCGCCTACTTCGCTGTCGCCTCGGCGCGGCGCGACCAGTCTTCCGAGGAGCGGGCCTTCGCGCGCGGCGCTTTGGGCCGGTTCGTGCCCGCGCGCGTCGCCGAGCAAATTCTCGAAGACCCGGCGCGCCTGCAACTCAAGGGCGAAGAGCGCGAGCTTACGCTGATGTTCACCGACCTCGAGGGCTTCACCAAGTTCTGCCACGGTCGCGACCCGCGCCAGACGGCGGAAATCCTCAACGCCTATCTCGACGCCATGACGGCAATCGTGCTCGAACACGGTGGCACGCTCGACAAATATGTCGGCGATGCGATCGTCGCTTTCTGGGGAGCGCCGATTGCGAGCGCCGACGACACCGAAAGGGCTGTCGCTTGCGCATTGGCGATGCAGGCGGAGGGCGCGCGGATCACCGAAAGGGCTCTGGCCGAACATGGCGTGGCGCTTGGCCGCACCCGCATCGGTATACACCGTGGTCCGGTGATCGTCGGCAATTTCGGCGGCACCAATCGTATGCAATACACCGCAATGGGCGATGCGATGAACATCGCCGCGAGGCTTGAAAGCGCGAACAAGCAGATCGGCAGCGATATCCTCGTCTCAGAGGCCGTGCGCGATGAAGCGTCGGATCACGCCTATCGTTCGCTGGGCCGAATTGCGATGTCGGGAGTGGCGACGGGGATCGCGCTTTACGAGCCTCTCGCTCCGGATCTGGCCGGATTTGCCGGGCAATGGAATGCTGCTATCGCTGCGCTTGGTGCCGGGAATGATGAGCCGTGGGACGCGCGCGTGGGAGCGCCTCCCGATGATCGTGCCGCCCACGCGCTAGAGCCGCGCATGGACGCAATTCGCAAAGGGGAAGTGCATGTCCTGCAATCGAAATGACACCGCCGCCAGAATGCCCTCGATGGTGCGCAACGTGGCCCTGGTCGGCGTTCTCGCTCTTGGTCTTGCCGCCTGTGCGAAGCAGGATGCGATGATGGAGCCCGTCATGGCCCCGCCGCCGCCTATGGCGGAACCTGCTCCTGTTCAGGCTCCGCCGGTCTATCGGGTGCGCAGCGGTTCGCCCGCCGTGTTGCAGAAGTTCCCGCGCGGCAGCGAAGTGACCCGCTCGACCCGCATCTGTCTGGCGGAAGGGGAGCAGATTACGATCTCCGGTTCGAACGGCCAGCAGGTGTCCTATCGCGGTCCCGGCTGCATGCAGCGCACCGCTCCGCCGAGCGGGACCAATCAGGGCGGGTTTACCTTCGGACGCAACAGTCATGGCATCCGCGACGATGTGGAGATGGTGCCATGATGTCGAGACTTGCCGTGTTGATCGCAGTGCTTTGGGCTGTTGCCGCTCCCGCTGTCCATGCGCAGGACACCGGAGAGGCGACGCTCGAAGAAGTGGTCGGGGCGGACGAAACTGTCGACGCTACCGAAGCAATGACCGAGGAACCGGCTGAGCCGGAGCCGACCTATATCCTCTCTGCAAGCGACCGCTTTCTCGGCCTCTATGGCGGAGAAGTATGGCTCGCCCCCGGACAGGAAATCTGCCTTGAGGAAGGCGAGCGCGTCCAGCTGGGCCGCCCCGCTTCCGATATCGCCTCGATGGAACTGCGCGGTGCGCTGTGCACGCGCGTGGCCGATGCGAGCGAGGTCGCCACCATTGTGGTCGAACGAGTCGCGGAGCGACCGAGAGTGCGCACAGGCACCACCCGGGGCGTATCCACAAGCAACACGCGACCTCGTGCGGCGGCCTCCAGAACGCCAAGTTTCCGCGTGGCGGCGGGCACGCGCAATGTGCTCGATCAATTTCCGGTTGGCACACGGGTGGCGACCGGGTCCGAAATCTGCCTCGATCGCGGCCAACAGGTCACGCTGATCTCCAATCGCGGACAGCGCGTAACCTACCGCGGTCCCGGCTGTGCACGGCGCAACACGCAATCGACCGAGAGCAATCTGGGCGGGTTCACCTTCGGCTGGAATCGCTTCGGATCGAGCAGGCCCGCAGCTCTGCCCTGAGGTCAAAGCGTTCATCGACAGGTCGGATATCTGGGTGTAGAGCCTAGAGCTATGAATCTACCGCCAGAAACACCCCTGCTCGATACCGTTCCGACACCCGACGAGCTTCGCAAGCTCAAGCCAGAACAACTGCGCCAGCTTTCCGATGAACTGCGCGCCGAAATGATCGATGCCGTCAGCACGTCTGGCGGCCATCTGGGCTCGGGTTTGGGCGTGGTCGAGCTCACCGTTGCAATCCACTATGTTTTCAACACTCCCGATGACAAACTGATTTGGGACGTGGGGCATCAGTGCTACCCGCATAAGATTATTACCGGCCGCCGCGACCGCATTCGCACGCTGCGTCAGGGCGGCGGTCTGTCGGGCTTTACCAAGCGCGCCGAGAGCGAATACGATCCCTTCGGCGCGGCGCACAGCTCGACCTCGATCTCGGCTGCGCTCGGATTTGCGGTCGCCAACAAGCTCAACGACAAGCCGGGTCGCGGCATTGCGGTGATCGGCGACGGCGCGATGAGCGCAGGGATGGCCTATGAGGCGATGAACAACGCCGCGCAGGCGGGCAACCGGCTGGTGGTGATCCTCAACGACAACGACATGTCGATTGCGCCGCCTGTGGGCGGGCTGTCGGCCTATCTTGCCCGCATGGTTTCGTCCTCCGAATATCTCGGCCTGCGCAGCCTTGCGAGCCGGACCATCCAGAAGATGAGCCGCCGCCTGCACGATGCACTCGGCAAGGCCGAGGAATACACGCGCGGCATGGTGACCGGCGGCACTTTGTTCGAAGAACTGGGCTTTTACTATGTGGGCCCGATCGATGGGCACAATCTCGACCACCTGATCCCGGTGCTCGAAAATGTGCGCGATACGTCCGAAGGACCGGTTCTGGTCCATGTCGTGACCGAAAAGGGCAAGGGCTATAAGCCCGCCGAAGAAAGCGCCGACAAATATCATGGCGTGCCCAAGTTCAACGTCATCACCGGCGAAAAGCAGAAGGGTTCGCCCGGCGCGCCCGCCTATCAGAACGTGTTCGGCGATACGCTTGCCGATCTGGCCGACACCGACAGCCGGATCTGCGCGATTACGGCTGCGATGCCTTCGGGCACGGGCGTGGACCGCTTCGCGACCCGTCACCCCGACCGCAGCTTCGACGTCGGCATTGCCGAACAGCATGGCGTGACCTTTGCCGCGGGCCTTGCGGCACAGGGAATGCGTCCGTTCGCCGCGATCTATTCGACTTTCCTCCAGCGCGCCTACGATCAGGTGGTGCATGACGTGGCGATCCAGAACCTTCCGGTTCGTTTCGCGATTGACCGTGCAGGACTTGTCGGCGCCGATGGCTGCACACACGCAGGCTCGTTCGACATCACCTATCTCGCGACGCTGCCCAACATGGTAGTGATGGCAGCGGCTGACGAGGCCGAGCTGACGCACATGACCTACACTGCTGCCGAGTATGACGATGGCCCCATCGCCTTCCGCTATCCGCGGGGGAACGGCGTCGGCGTGCCGCTGCCTGAAACGCCGCAAAAGCTCGAGATCGGCAAGGGCCGCGTGGTGCGCGAGGGGTCCAAGGTTGCGATCCTGTCGCTAGGTGCGCGGCTTGAGGAGGCGAAGAAAGCCGCCGATGTGCTGGAGGCCAAGGGGCTTTCAACCACGGTTGCCGACATGCGCTTCGCCAAGCCGCTTGACCAGGACCTGATCGCCCGACTGATGCGCACGCATGAAATTGTCGTGACCATCGAAGAAGGCGCGGTCGGCGGTCTCGGCGCGCATGTGCTGACTTATGCCTCGGATGAGGGGCTGACCGATGGCGGGTTAAAAGTGCGCACGATGCGCCTGCCCGATGTGTTCCAGGACCAGGAAACGCCGGACAAGCAGTACGAAGAGGCAGGCCTCACCGCACCGCACATCGTCGACACGGTGCTCAAGGCGCTGAAGCACAATTCGAGCGGGGTCGAGGAAGCGCGCGCCTAGCGCGCTTCAAACACAGTCAGCGTGTGCGCGGTTGCGTGATCGCGACCGCCGCACCTAGCGACGGCAATTCAATCGTCTCGGTATAGGAAATCTGCGGGGCGTCCGAAGCTTCCGATGTGTCGTTGGTGCCGTCCGTCCCGTCCAGACCGTCCCCATCCAGATCGTCCTCATACAGCGCTTCCACGCCATCTTCGATTTCGATCACGATGTCGGGGCGAGGCGGGGGCTCTTGTCCCTTGAGCAGCGCGATATCGCGCTCGCGCCGCCACAGATAGACGTCACGGCGGGTTGCATAGGGATCGACTGTCTCGCCGATCCGTTCAAGCTCCTCGTCGATCTCGAGCCGTGAATCGAGATTGGCGACCACGAACAGTGGAATCGCGTATTCGGGCGAGGTGTAGGGCCGCCCGACGATGGTCGGAACCAGCGCCTGATCGAGCGTGTTGCCGATCAGATCGCGCAAGGTCGTCGGCCCCGTGATCGGCAGGTAGAGATAGGTCCCGTTGCCGACACCGTAATAGCCCATGGTGTTGGCAAAGCCGTTCTGGCGATAGGGCAGTCCAATCGCATCGCTGCCCGCCACGTCTATCAGACCGCCGATCCCGACGGTCGAATTGATAGCGAAACGGCCTAGCGTTTCGAACGCATCGCCGATCTTGAATTGCAGCAGGTAATTGAGGAAATTCGACGGCTCGCGCAGATTGCGCACGAAATTGCCGAGGCCATCGCGCAGCGGATCGGGCAGGACATCGCGATACACATTCGCAGCCGGCTCCACGAGAACCGAGTCGATGCGCTGGGTAACTTCAAAACTGGTCTGGTTGATCGCGCCGAGCGAATCATTCGCGGGAGGGCCGTATTCACCCTCGACCACGATTTCGTTGGGTTCGCTGGTCTGCCCCTCCTCTTCGGGCGGACTGGTGGAGCTTTCGGGAGGCTGCTCCTGACCGTGGGTCAAAGACCAGTCGAGTTGCAGGAGTTCGACAGGTTCGCTCACAACCGCTTCGGCGGTGGCAGGCGGCGGAACGGCGGCGCTCACTTCGGCCATGCTGACACTCGGCAGCGGGCCAAGCAGCATCGGTGATGTCATTACGAGCAGGGAAGCGTGCGGTATGCTATTTCTCCGGGCATTCTGGGCTGGCCTATCCAGTCAGCGCATATGTAGCATGGGTTCAACAAGATTCCCATTGGCTACCGATAGTTGCTAAGGCCTCTGGCAGATAATCAAACAATAGGAAGGCCTGAAAATCCCTATGTCTTTGCTCCAGATCGAACGCAATGGTCCTGTCACGACGCTCACGATCGACCGGGCGGATACGATGAACCCCTTGGGCGCACCTGGCGACGGGGATGAGTTCACGCGGGTCTGCACCGCGATCAACCGCGATCTGGAAACGCGCTGCGTCATCCTGACGGGGGCTGGGCGGGCCTTTTCCGCAGGCGGCGATATCAAGGCGATGCGCGACAAAACGGGCAGCTTCGCCGGGACCACCCCTGCAATTTCGGACGGCTATCGCGACAATATCCACATGATGCTGCGCGCACTCCATTCGCTGCGTGTGCCGGTGATCGCGGCGGTCAACGGCCCTGCGATCGGGCTCGGCTGCGATGTCGCCTGCCTCGCTGATATCCGTATCGCCAGCGACAAGGCGAAGTTCGGGGTGACTTTCCTGAAGCTCGGCATCATCCCCGGCGACGGCGGAACGTGGATCCTGCCGCGCGTCATTGGGATGAGCCGCGCTTCCGAACTGTTCTACACTGGCGATGTGATCAGCGCCGAAAAGGCTGAGGACTGGGGCCTCGTCAGCCGCGTGGTCGCGCATGACGCACTGCTCGATGAGGCGCACATACTGGCCGACAAGATCGCCGCCATGCCTCCGCATAGCCTGCGCCAGTCGAAAATGCTGCTGCGGCAGGGCCAGCAGGTGAGCTATGATACCGCGCTCGAAATGGCGGCCAATACGCAGGCGATGATGCACACGACCGAAGATCACGCAGAAGGTGTCGCCGCGCTGATCGAGAATCGTGCTGCCGATTTCAAGGGGCGGTAAAACGTCCCTCTCGCTTGTTCGGCGGCGTCAGAACCAGCGCCAGATACCCGCCTGTATTCCTGCAAGCGGAACGTGCAGCCAGCTTAGGAAGACAAATAGGATCAGGCCCACTGCCCATGGCAGAGCGCCTGCTTTGGCGAAGCCTGAAAGGCGCGGCCAGTAGCTGGTCTTGCTCTGCCACTCTGCCCAAGCCTCTCCCATGATCGCGCGTTTCTTGCGGTCCTGCAGATGCGCGCCCACCAGCGCGAGCACGCCCATGGCAGCGGCGGTGATCGTGGTGCGCCAGCTCCAGTGAAGCGTGATGTGCGCCAACGCCCACAGGGCAATAGCCCACATCATCGGGTGACGGGTGATGCGAAAGACACCGCGCGGGGCCGCCAGCGCCTGTTTTTCGGCCATCGGCGTCGGCAGCGCCGGATTGCCGAGAAAGGAGCCGGCAAGCAACACGAGTGCGGGCAACATCAGCAGCGTGGCGACGATCCAGCCCAATTCGCCCGAGCCGGGCAGATCACCGGGCGGAGATGCTTTGAATGCAAAATAAACGAGAGCGAGCGTGGCAAGGCTCACCAGCGAATAAACCAGTTGGAACCCCGTTGCGCCAAGTTTGCGGACCATTGCCGCTCGCAGCGGATGCGACATCACGAAATGCGTGCCCACGAAGGCCACATTGGCCGCAGCAAGGAGAAGCAGGCTCTCGTCCATGGCGCAATAATACCACCGCGCGGGCGAAACGCCTAGCCGACGGGGCGGACCCGATCACCGCGCCCATTGCCAGAAAGCCCGGCTTGCCAGAGAGCACTGTTAGTCTGCTATACAGACGGCTTCGAGGAACCCGATGAAAACCTATACGCCTTCCCGTTCTCCGTGCCCGATCTTCCGCGCAGCGCGTGTGCTGGGGGATCGCTGGGTGCTGCTGATCTTGCGCGAGGCCTTTTTTGGCGCGGAGCGGTTCGAGGATTTCATCGAGCCGCTGGGCATCAGCCGCGCGGCTCTGACTTCGCGGCTCGGCATTTTGCAAGAGGCCGGCCTGATGCGCCGCGACCCGCCCGAGGGAAAGCGCGCGCGCTATATCCTGACAGAAAGCGGGCACGATCTCGCGCCGCTCTATCGCGAAATGGCGGACTGGGGCGCGCAGCACCTTTTCGAAGAAGGCGAGACCACGCGCGACTGGGGAAAGAGTTTCCCTAGCGTTCCCCGATCGAAATCAGCTCAACCTTGAATACAAGGGTTGCGCCGCCCGGTATCGGCCCGCGCCCCTTCGGCCCGTAGGCGAGCGTCGATGGCGCGGCGAGTTCGATAGTTTCGCCGACCCGCATTTGCGGAATGGCAGTCTCCCATGCATCGATCAGTCCGCTCAAAGGAAATGTGGCAGGTTGGCCGCGCTGATAGGAGCTGTCGAACACCTCCCCGTCGATGAAGGAGCCTTCATAGTTCACCGTCACCGTGTCAGTGCGCGATGGACTGTCTCCGGTCCCGAGATAGCGGAGATAGCGCCAGCGCAAGCCGCCTTCGCCTGTGTACCAACCATCGCTGGCCATCAGACCCGACAAATAGGCCTGCTGCGCGTTCAAATAGGCGCGCTGGGCGACTTCGGCTTGCTGCGCTGCGGCATGGGCTTCGGCTGCGGCTGCTGCTTCGGCTGCTGCTTCGGCATCCTGCGCGTAGGTTGGGACGCTGACGAAACTCGCCAGCGCCGCTCCGATCAGAAACCGCCTCACCAGTCGAAAGCCTTGGGCAGATCGCTTTCGTCGAGATCGAGATAGCGGTCGCGCAGACGGCTCTGGTGGTTGACCAGTGATTGCTCGACGCCGCCGATATAGACCTTGGTCGGAACCGAGCCGACTTCAAGCGGATCGCCGTCCCAGATCACCACGTCGCCCCAGGCACCCGGAGCCAGCACGCCGCCCTTGCCGGCATATCCGTTGATCGAAGCCGGAACCGAGGAAATCGCGGCAAAGGCCTGACCCCAGCTCAGCCCGGCGGCTCCCGGAATCTTGGACAGCGCAACGAGGTTGCCCGCCGCTTGTGTCATATTGCGCGGATTGGTGCCGGAATTGGCGCTGATCGCCACGGTCACACCGGCGCGCATCATGCGGCCGACGTTGCTTTGCGTAGCGGCGAGCACTTCGAAAGTGTTGGGCAGATCATCAAGCGCATCGGCGATCACCGGCACGCCAGCAGACGCAATCTCGTCGGCAACCATCCAGCCTTCGCCTGCGCCGACCAGCACCATGTCGAGCCGCGCAAATTCGCCTTTGAGGGCAAGAGCGCTGCGAATATCCGCTGCCCGGTCGACAACGACAAACAGCTTCTCACTGCCATTGAGCACCGGAATCAGCGCTTCGGCGTCGAAGCGGCTCAGGAACAGCTCGTCATCCTTGGCGATCTCCGTGGTTTGCGGCGTGCCGGTTGAACCGCGCAGGGCCTGCGCTTCGTAAAGGGCGTTCCGAAGCAGCACAAAGGCCGAAGCGCGGCTTCCGCCAGCGATCCGTCCGCCCTGCTCGTTGAGCAAGACCACCTGAAACGCGCGCGATTCAACGATCGGATTGGCATCACCATCAAGGTCGATGATCGCGCCATGGCCACCGAAGATCGAGCCGGACGGCAGCGTCGTGGTCGCCGCCCGCGTGATCCCGCCCGCGCGGCTCACAAGGATGTGCTGCGAGGAAGGGTTCACGATCGGTGCCACGTCGAGCGCTGCGCTGAACGGCGCGCCGCCAGCGGAAATGTCGTTCGATTCGCTCACCGCGCCGACATCGGAGAGGCCCAGCGTGGTGACGCTGGCGAACAGGCCGGGCGTGACCCAGGCATCGCCCGCATCGACGGTCGGCACGCCCGCAGGTGCGGTCACGTCGGCTCCGGCGGCGACGACTTCGCCGCCGCGCACGACAATCGTGCCGTTCTCGATCGGCTCACTGCCGTCGCCCAGCACAAGGGTGGCGTTGGTGATGGCCATATCCTGCGCGGCGGCAGGAACGGCGGAAAGGGTGATGGCCGAAGCCGCTAGTGCGAAAAGACGCTTCATTTCACATCTCCTTCGCCGGGCTGGCCCAGCTCGAAATCGCTCACCGGCCGCCGCGAGCGGTCCATCATGTCATACATCAGCGCGCCGTCGATCCACACGCGCTCAGGGCGCGAATAAACAGAGAGCGGATCGCCGTTCCACAGCACCACATCGGCCATTTTGCCGGGTTCGAGGCTGCCGGTCATCTCGTCGATGCCCATAGCCTTTGCCGCGTTGAGGGTGATCCAGCTGATGACCGTTGCATCGCTGATGTCGATCCCTACGCGTTCCCCTGCGGCCTGTGCCTTGGCAGCTTCCTGGTTCAGGCGCTGGATGCCATTTTCATCGTCCGAGTGGATGACCACGCAGGCACCTTCGCGCTGCAGGAATGCGGCGTTTTCGAGGATGCCGTCATAGGCCTCCATCTTGAAGCCATACCAGTCGGCCCAGATCGCGCTGCACACTTCGTTTTCGCGCAGCAGGTCGCCGATCTTGTAGGCCTCCACCGCGTGATGGAAGGTCGAGACGCGGTATCCCATCTCTTTCGCCATATCCATCACGAGCGCCATTTCATCGGCGCGGTAGCAATGGTTGTGGACGAGGATGTCACCTGCAAGCACGCCTGCGAGCGTTTCCATCGCAAGATCGCGGTCGGCGTCTTCCTTGTTCGCGTAGTCAATTGCGTCGAGCCACGTCTGGCGGTTCACCGCGAAATTGCCCATGCGGGTCGAAGGCATGCGCCCGCGATTGCCATAGACGCGCTTGGGATTTTCGCCGCAGGCCATTTTGAAACCATAGGGCGCGCCGGGGAACTTCATTCCCTGTACGGTGCGCGCGGGAACATTCTTGAGCGTGACCGCGCGGCCACCCATCAGGTTTGCCGAGCCGGGCAGGATTTGCAGCGCAGTCACCCCGCCATTGGCGAGCGCGCGGGTAAAGCCGGGGTCCTGCGGCCAGACCGAATGTTCGGCCCAGACTTCGGGCGTGGTCGGGCTGGTCGCCTCGTTACCATCGGAATGGGCATCCACGCTCGGTGTCGGGTAGTCGCCGAGGTGCGAGTGAATGTCGATGATGCCGGGAGTGACGAACTTGCCGCTGGCATCGATCACGTCATAGCCGTCGGTCGAAAGGTCGCTGCCACCGATTGCGACAACCTCGCCGCCGCGGAACAATACGGTGCCACCCTCAATCATCCCGCCGGTGCCATCATAGATGGTCGCGCCGACCAGCGCGGTCGGGCGGCCGGGATAGCGGCTGTAGGTGGAGGGGAAGGGGCCGAGGTCCTCGGTCAGCGCCGCGTAGCGCGGTGCGTCCTTGTCATCGTCTGCCGCACTGGCCGTGCCGGTCGTGGCGCAGGCGCCCAGAGCGATGGAACTGGCGAGCGCCAGAACGGCGGCTCCCCGGAGTTTTGTGCGAAGTCCGGTGCGACTTTTAACCGCC
Source organism: Erythrobacteraceae bacterium (assembly GCA_038130205.1). Classification (GTDB taxonomy): domain Bacteria; phylum Pseudomonadota; class Alphaproteobacteria; order Sphingomonadales; family Sphingomonadaceae; genus Erythrobacter. The sequence goes on from JAYPMZ010000008.1 coordinate 29,369, forward strand.
ATTGGTGGTCCCCTGATTACCCGTTGGAACCTCGTGTTCTACGGGTAATCGGGGGCATGTCCACCGCTATGCGCAGCCAATCTGCGCTGATCGGATTTCTTAGTCTTCGAGCCGCTTGGCAGGATGGACACCGGCAGCCGCAGGCTCGCCGATTTCGCTTTCACCGGCGATATGCGCGTTGTCATCCTTGAGCGTGTCGAGGTGCATCAGCTTCTTGATCAGCGGGCTGATGACCATCACGCCGATACCGATGATGACGGCATACCAGCCAACCGTGCTGTAAACATCGAGCACGACCTGCTTGCCAGCCTCTTCGCCGACACCTTCGCCGCCCGTTGCCGAAGCGATCAGACCGGCTGCAAAGTTACCCGTTGCCGAAGCGAAGAACCACGTACCCATGATGAGCGAGGCCATATGGGCAGGGCTCAGGCGGTTCATGGCCGACAGGCCGACCGGCGAAAGACAAAGCTCGCCGGTGGTGTGCAGCAGATAGATCAGGAAGATGAAGATCACTGGCGTCGGCACATTGATGCCGACGCTGGTCGCACCCCAGACGAGCACGAGGAAGCCGAGGCCCACCTGAACCACGCCGAGGCCGAACTTCATCGGCGTCGAAGGCTCCATGCGCTTCGAGGCGAGGCCCTGCCACACCATTGCGAACAGCGGCGCGAGCAGCACGATGTAGATCGCGTTGATCGACTGGAACATCGAGGCGTTTACGCCCTGCGTATCGACGTGACGATCGGTGAAGACGTTGAGCGACGAACCGGCTTGTTCGAACAGCGCCCAAAAGACGATCGAGACAAGGATCAGGAACATCGCGGCAAAGATGCGATCGCGTTCTTCGGGCTGCAGTTTCGTCACCGCGGTGAAGAGCACGTAGATGACCAGTGCGCCGCCAAACAGGCCGAGAACCGATCCGACCAGTTCCTGATACTGGATAGCTGCCCAGCACAGTGCGACCATGGCAAGGCCGGCACCGTAGATCAGCCACTCTTTGCCACCGGCGATACGGGCCGGATCCTTGGGCTCGCCCTTACCGAGCAGGAGCGGCTTGCCGAGGATGAAGAAGACGAGGCCAAGCAGCATGCCTGCGCCTGCAAGACCGAAGCCCCAGCTCCAGCCCCACTCGGGGCTCTGGCCCAGATAGCCGCAGATGATCGAAGCGGTCGCCGCACCGACGTTAATACCCATGTAGAAGATGGTGTAGGCCGGATCGCGGCGGATATCAGTGCGCTCGTAAAGCTGACCGACAAGGACCGAAATATTGGCCTTTAGGAAGCCCGAACCGACAATGATCAGCGCCAGTGCGAGCCAGAATACGTTGATGAGCGGGTTGGCCTGGCCAAGCGCCGCGTCACCTTCGAACGCCATGAAGAAGTGGCCGAAGGTCAGGAGCACAGCGCCGAACAGAACGGCCTTGCGCTGTCCGATGAACTGGTCGGCGAGATAGCCGCCCACCACAGGGGCGATATACACCAGCGCGGTGTAGGCCCCGTAGATGACGTAGGCTTTCTCTTCTGCGAACATCCAGTGCTGGATGAGATAGAAGATCAGCAGCGCGCGCATGCCGTAGTAGGAGAAACGCTCCCACATCTCGGCCATGAACAAGAGGAACAGACCCTTGGGGTGGCCGACGAACTCAGCGGTCGGTCGGGTGATCAGGAACACGCCGCCCAGAAGGAACGCCGCCAAGGCGACGGCTGCGCCGCGAAATGCCCACATTTCGAATGCGCTGTCGAATGTGAAAATGAATCCCTCGACCATAAGTCTTCTATTGTCCCCGATTGTGCCCGCGTGTGCCGGGCTTCAAAGTCCGGCACACTAACGGGCAAATTGCCTGTGTGAAGCTTTTGTTTCGCAAGAGGGGCAGATTCTTGCTTAGGCGGGGAGGGTGGGGCGACCTTGACGCGCATGGGTGTATTATGGCACTGATGCACCTCACGCAGAGACTGATTATGACCCAAGCAAGACCCGTTTACCTCAAGCTGCGCGACCAGATCGCGGCCGCAATTATTCAGGGCGACTATCCCGAAGGCGCTATGCTGCCATCGGTGCGCGCCCTCGCTGCGGAACAGGGTGCAAACCCGCTGACAGTCGCAAAAGCTTATCAGCAGTTCCAGAACGATGGTCTGGTCGAGGTGCAGCGCGGTGTGGGCATGTATGTCGTCACAGGCGCAGCCGAACTTCTGCGCAAGCGAGAGCGTGACACCTTCCTGCGCGAAGAGTGGCCCGAAATCCGCGCGCGCATTTTGCGGCTCGGCCTCAATCCGGCAGATCTCGTCGCACAGGCCTGACCGAATGGTAGGGATTGCTCGACCCACATCCGCCCGCAAATGACGTTGGTCGATTTTCGATTAACATAAATCGTCACACTTCTTGCAAAAACCGCAGATTTCTGGCATTTAAGACGCTCGAATGAAGCCCAACGGGTCCTGGGCTGGTGGATATTAGCGGCAAACGTTTCCGCGTCGGTGGGGCAGCAGCGACAGGGGTTGCGACAGCACCGGGAGGGCGAAATGATACGATCCGAATTGTTGCACGAGCTTCACAAGGACAACCCCGATCTCAAAGCAGAAGAGATCGAGCAGGTGGTGGACGTCTTTTTCGATGAAATCGCAGAGCGGCTGGCCGAAGGTGGTCGCGTTGAACTGCGCGGCTTCGGCGCTTTCTCTACGCGCGAACGCGAAGCCCGCACGGGCCGCAACCCGCGCACTGGCGAAGCGGTAGAGGTTCCTGCGAAGCGCGTGCCTTACTTCAAAGCGGGCAAGGAAATCCGCAGCCGTCTCAACGAAGGCTGAGACGCGCAGGCGTTACGGCTTCAGGCGGCCTCCGGCTCGCGCTGTTCCTCATGGCGCTCATCGAATTTTCCGGCAGCTGGCAGGTGCCGTTCGCGCCCTAGCGAATCGAACAC
>JAYPMZ010000008.1:32292-33626 GCA_038130205.1 Erythrobacteraceae bacterium
GATCTGTTCGGTGCCTCTCGGCGCGGTGACGTCTACAGGAATTAGGCCCAGCTCGGTGAATTCGCGCAACCCTTCGGGTCCCGGCAAGGCGATGACGCGCGTGTAGTCACGACCCAACTCTTGCACGAGCGGTGTGACCTCGCGAGCGACCGACAGCTTGCCTGTCGCAATCACAACCACCTCGCGCCGCTCCATGCCCAGCGGCTCCCAACTGCGCGGATCGCCGGGATTGGCCTGATGGACATCATAGCCATCGGCCAAAGCGATCTCGAACCGGTCGGGATCGGGCTCGACCCCCAGATAATCGATATTGTTGAAGTGTAGAGCGTCAGCGACCGCGCGCCCGGTCGGGCCGAGGCCGACAATCAGCACGGGCGCATTGTCGCCAGCGAGCTTTTCATCAGCGGGGCCGCGGCGCAGCTTGCCCGCGAGCTTGCGGCCGATGTTCGAAACCAGCGGAGTGACCGCAAGACTGATTGCTATCGCGCTGATCAGGACGGGGATCAGGCGCGGATCGACTGGCTCGACGAAGCCGTACACCGCCGGAAGCGCAAAGATGACAAGTGCAAATTCGCTCCCCTGTCCGAGCAGGAACCCCAGCTGGATCGACCCCGGCACCGACCAGCGATTGGCGAGGCCTGCAATCACGTTGAACAGGCATTTGAGAACGATCAGAAGCACCGCCGCGCCGAGCACCAAAGCCCAGTTCTCGGCGACGATAGCAGGATTGATCGATAGCCCGACCGAAATGAAGAAGAAGCTCAGGAACAGTCCGCGAAATGCATCGATCTCCGCCTCGACCATGATGCGATAACGTGAATCGGCCACTGCCATTCCACCAAGAAACGCGCCCAGTGTCAGCGACAGCCCCATCAGACCCGTCGCCCAACCCGCTGCGAGCGCGATGAACAAAGCCGTCGCAGTGTAGACCTCGCTGCTGCCGAGCCGCGCGATCAGGCGGAACAGGCGCTCGGTGAGAAAGCGTGCGAAAAGCACCGCGACAACAAATGCGGCCAAGGCCTTCAGCCCCGCAATCGCCAATTCATGGCCTATCGCACCACCCGAAGCGAGCGATCCGGCCGCAACCAGCAGCGCGATTGCGGCGATATCCTGAAAGATGAGGATCGATTGCGCGGCGCGGCCCACCGGGCAATCTTGCTGGTCACGCTCCCGCACCAGACCAATGACAACTGCGGTCGAGGAAAGCCCCATGGCAAAACCGCCTATCACCGCAAACTCGACCGGCAGCCCGATCCAGTAGAACAGCAGCGCAAAACCACCGCCAGCGACCAGCATCTGGAGCGCACCGAAACCGAAAATATTCGCAGCCTCGT
>JAYPMZ010000008.1:33636-40115 GCA_038130205.1 Erythrobacteraceae bacterium
GTCCAAGGGAGAAATGCAGGCCGAGATTGAACAGCAGGAACATTACCCCCGCCTCGGCCATGGCAGAAACGACAGGGCCGGAAAACATGTCCGCATAGCCAAGCACCGCCAGCGCGAAACCGAGCGCGAGATAGCCCACGATCGGGTTAAAGCGGCAGGCACGCGAGACCAATGCAGCGCCGATGCCCAGACCCAGCAGTGTGATCGCGGGCTGGATGGTTTCCACAATTTGTGCGCTTTCGCCTGCCACCTGGCCCCCGATTTCAGATTGCTGAATGATGGATGCAAATGGGCCACCCCGGCCTACTGCGCAAGAGCGCCCACATCCAAGCGACCAATCCAGCCTGCTACGCGATATTGCCCCAAACCCTGCGTCTGCTATCGCGCGCGGACAGCGGGTGTGGCGGAATGGTAGACGCCGGGGACTTAAAATCCCCTGATCCTTGATCGTGCGGGTTCGAGTCCCGCCACCCGCACCAAGGCGTGAGCGCCGCTTTTTTGTCGTTATCGTGAGATTAACTGATTTCCCGTAATCCTGCTGACTGGATTACCGGGGCAGATTCACGCATGCCCCGTACTCGCATCAAGGGGCGCGGCGAGCGAATAGAGCATGGATAATGCATCGAACATTCCGCAGGTCGATTGCGGTAACGAGGAACACGCCGACACGGGACCTGTCGACGCGCTCGAAGCAATCGGCGAAATAGCAGGCGACGAAAACGCCGAAGACGGCTCGGAACTTCGCGCCGCACAACGGTACACATTGCTGATCCGTGCCGCCAAACTCGTCACATCGCAGGGCGAGTTCGTGTGCATCCTGCGCGACGTATCCGACAGCGGGCTTTGCGTGCGCCTTTTCCATCGCGTACCGACGGGCGAACCGATCGAACTGCACATGCCCGGCGGCGGTGTTTACGAGCTGCGCCTCGTATGGGAACGCCGCAATGAAGCCGGTTTCGAATTCGTCGGCAGTGTCGATGTCTCGCGGCTTATCAACGAAGCAGGAACCTATCCCAAGCGCGGCTTGAGGCTGGGGGTTTTCTTCCCGATCAAGCTACGCACGCTCACCGGCAAATTCGAAGGCGTGGTCGAAAACCTTTCGCAGCAAGGTGCGCGGTTCGAATGCGACGGTCTGTTTGCAATCGATCAGACGCTCACGCTGGAAAGCCCCGAGGCGGGCGGCGAATTCTTCGACATTCGCGCAAAGGTGCGCTGGCGGCGCGATCATGAATATGGCGTCGTGTTCGAAAACACGCTGTCGCTGCGCGATTTCGCCCGGCTCGCGGCGCGCCTGCAGTGCCCCAAGGTGCTCGACTGAGTCGCTGCCCTGCTCGGGTTTCAGGCAATTGCGCTGAGTCCGCGCGTTTTTAAGGCAATTAAGCGGGAGCGTTTACCGCTCGCTAACCAATTTCCTTCACTCCCGACAAAGAGCCAGCGACTGGCCGGCAGGACGCCGAAGAAATTGGGGGCCTAAATGAACAAGGTTGGCGATACGCAACCGGGATTTATCGATTGTGACGTGGCGATCATCGGCGCAGGCCCTGCGGGTCTGACCGCAGGTTATCTGCTGACCAAGGCCGGCAAGAGTGTCGCGATCATCGAAAAAGACGCCACCTATGTGGGCGGCATCAGCCGCACGGTCGAACACGAAGGTTACCGGTTCGACATTGGCGGGCATCGCTTCTTTTCGAAATCGCAGCAGGTGGTCGATCTCTGGAACGAGATCCTGCCCGACGATTTCATCCAGCGTCCGCGCATGAGCCGTATCTATTACGAGGGCAAGTTCTACTCTTACCCGCTGCGCGCATTCGAGGCGCTGTGGAACCTGGGCGTGTTCCGTTCCGCTCTGTGCATGGCGAGCTATCTCTGGGCGAAGGCCTTCCCCAATCGTAACATCAAAAGCTTCGAGGACTGGACCACCAACCAGTTCGGCAAGCGGCTCTATTCGATCTTCTTCAAAACCTACACCGAGAAGGTGTGGGGCATGCCGTGCGACGAGATGAGCGCAGACTGGGCGGCCCAGCGCATCAAGGGGCTGTCGCTTTGGGGTGCCGTTACCGACGGCCTAAAGCGCTCGCTCGGCCTAAACAAAAAGCCGAATGACGGGCAGGCGGTAAAGACGCTGCTCGAAACCTTTCGCTATCCGCGCCTCGGCCCCGGCATGATGTGGGACGCAGCGCGCGACAAGATCGTGGCGAGCGGCAAGGGTCAGGTGTTGATGGGCCACGCGCTCGAACGCGTGTCCGACGACGGCAACGGCTGGACGATGACCGCAAACGGCCCCGATGGTACGGCAACCATCCGCGCCAAAGACGTCATCAGCTCCGCCCCAATGCGCGAACTGTCGAAGCGGCTCCACCCGCTTCCGGCGAGCACGCTTCAGGCCAATGACCTCAAATATCGCGATTTCCTCACTGTCGCGCTGATGGTCGAGGGCGAGGATCTGTTCCCCGACAACTGGATCTACATCCACGACAGCAAGGTGAAGGTCGGCCGCGTGCAGAACTTCCGTAGCTGGTCGCCCGAAATGATCCCGGACGAGAACATGGCCTGTGTCGGGCTCGAATATTTCTGCTTCGAAGGTGACGGCCTGTGGTCGATGAGCGACGACGATCTCGTCGCGCTCGCCACCGACGAGATGGAAATTCTCGGACTGGTCGATCGCCGCAAGGTGAAATCGGGCGCGGTCGTGCGTCAGGAAAAGGCCTATCCGGTCTATGACGAAACCTATGCCGCCAATGTCGATGCCATGCGCATCGAGCTGGAGGAAAAGCATCCCTCGCTGCACCTCGTCGGTCGCAATGGCATGCACCGCTACAACAATCAGGACCACGCGATGATGACCGCGATGCTGACGGTCGAAAACATCCTCGCCGGCAAGCGCGTCTATGACATCTGGTGTGTCAACGAGGACGCCGAATATCACGAAGCGGGCGATGAAGGTGCGGACAATGCGCTGCCTGCCCGCGAAGTGGATGCCAAGCCGCTCAACGAAGATCAGGTGGCGGCGCTCACTTCGATCCGTGGTGTGCCCGAACGGATAGCTGACGAACCGGCAGAAGAGCTTCGCAAGCGGGCCTGATCCGATGTTCGTCTCCGCCACCCTTTTCCTGGCTCAACTGCGCGACCGCCGCTTCATCCGCTATGTGCTGGCAAGCGTTGGCGCTTTGGCTGTGGACGTGGGGAGCTTTCTCGCTCTGCTGGCATTGGGTGTGGCCGCTGCTCCGGCCTCGGCAATCGGGTACTCGCTCGGAATTGTCGCGCATTGGCTGATGTCGAGCCGCGCGGTGTTCCACGAAACCGTTGCCGAAGGCGGGATGGCGCGTACCCGGCAAAAGGCGCTGTTCGTAATCTCCGCGCTGATCGGGCTTGCCCTGACGACCGCGATTGTCGGTGTCGCCGACTGGAGCGGTTTCGATCCGCGGATCGCAAAGGCGCTGGCGATCATGGTCAGCTTTCTGGTGACATGGCTGATCCGCAGCCGCATCGTGTTCCGCAGCGAGGGAGAATAACCCCTTGCTGGTCGATCGGCGCCGTTCTGCCTTTCCCAAGGATTTTCTCGCCCGGGTCGGCATGGCCTGGGCGATCGTCTGCGCGCTGCTTCTAGCAGTTAACTGGGGTGCGATCTCCCAGCAGCGCTTCCCCGACCCCGACGATATTATGCGACTGGTGCAGGTGCGCGATCTCATCGCGGGTCAGGGCTGGTTCGATCTCACGCAATACCGTGTCGATGCCGCAAATGGCGGCGTGGCGATGCATTGGTCGCGGCTGGTCGATTTGCCGCTGGTCCTCGTGATCGCGGTGCTGACGCCGTTTGTGGGCGCAGGAGCGGCCGAGACGGTGGCGTTGATCATCGTGCCATTTATTACGCTCGGCATAGTCATGCTGCTCGCCGCGCGCATTGCATGGCGGCTTTTGGGTGACGAAGAAGCGACGCTGACTTCGCTTGTGGTCGCGCTTTCGATCCCCGCCTTGTTCCAGCTGGGGCCGTTGCGGGTCGATCACCATGGCTGGCAAATTGTTTGCGCGCTGGTCGCGGTGAACGGACTGATGGCGCGTTCGCCGAAGCTGGGCGGCTGGGTCATCGGCGCGGCGCTGGCTTTCTGGCTATCTATTTCGGTCGAAGGACTGCCGCTCGCGGCGGTGTTCTTCGGTGTGCTGGGTTTGCGCTGGTTGCGCAATCGCAACGAGCGGCTGTGGGCGATTGGCGCGATCCAGTCGCTCGCACTGGTCAGTGCAGCACTTTTCGGTCTCACGCGCGGCATTGGCGAGCTTGCGACCTTCTGTGACGCGATCAGCCCAGTGCATCTGGCGGTTTTTGCCTGGGGTGCCGTGGTCCTAACCTTTCTCGCGCGCTTCGAGCCTGCGCCGCGCGGGGTCATCCTCGCCGGATTTGCCCTCACGGGCGCAGGCGCGGTCGGGCTGATGCTCTTTGCCGCCCCCCAATGTGTCGCAGGCGGCGGGTTTGCCGCGCTCGATCCGCTGGTCGCGCGCTATTGGCACGCTAATGTGCTCGAAGGCATGCCGATCTGGCGACAGTCGCTGACCACCGCGCTCCAATACGCCGTCACGCCGCTGATAGCGCTGGTTGCTGCAATGAGGCTGGCAAACCGCTCGCACGACTGGTTGCGCCAGTTCTGGGCGGACTACGCGGTTATCCTCGGAGGTTCGTTGCTGGTTGCCGTTTTCGTCAGCCGTGCGGGCGCTGTGGCCTGTGTGCTCGCCGCACCGCCCCTTGCATGGCAGTTGCGCGGGTGGCTGCGCGCGATCCGCACGATGGAGCGCCCCGCGCCCCGTCTTGCCGCCATGGCAGGTGTATGCTGCGCGCTGCTTCCCGCTTTTCCGGCGATGTTGCTCGCCAGCGCCATGCCCGCGCGCGCTTCGCTCGGGGGAGCGCCCGATGCACCGATCAAGGCCGCCGATTGCCGCGTGCAGGACAGCGGCGCTGCGCTCGCGAACCTGCCGAAAGGCGAGATTTACGCGCCGTTCGATATCGCGCCCGAATTGCTGCTGGTGAGCGACCACACCGTCGTCGCCACGGGGCATCACCGCGGCCATGAGGCGATGAAAGTGCTACTCGAAACAGCCCTCGCACCCGAAGCCGAAGCGCATGCCACGCTCGCTGCACGCGGTACGGATTATGTCGCGATCTGCCCCAGCCTTGGCGAAGCGCGCATGTATGCCAAGATCGCGCCGCAGGGATTTGTGGACGCGCTGGTCAAAGGCGAGGCGCCGGACTGGCTCGAACCGGTAGAGGTAGACAGATCGTCAGGCCTTCAGATGTGGCGCATCAAGCCGGAATGATATCCCCCCGCCTCAGGCGGGCACGAAATCGAGCGCCGCGCCGTTGATGCAGTGCCGCTTGCCCGTCGGGCGCGGGCCGTCTCCGAAAATATGCCCCAAATGCCCGCCGCAATCGGCGCAATGCACTTCGGTGCGCGGATAGCCGATCTTGTAATCGGTCGACGTGCCCACGGCCCTGCTGTCGATCTGCTGCCAGAAACTCGGCCAGCCCGTGCCGCTGTCGTATTTGTGGACCGAGGAATAGAGCCTGTTTGTGCAGCCTGCGCAGACGAAAGTCCCGCGACGCTTCTCGTCATTGAGCGGGGAGGTGAAGGCGCGCTCGGTCCCGGCATCGCGCAGAACGAAATACTCCTGACGCGACAGCTGGCGGCGCCATTGGGCCTCGGTGCGCCTGATCGGGAAACTGCCCGAATCGCGCGCATTGGCGGCACTGCCACCGCAGCTTGCGAGCCACGGCATGACGGCCGCAAGGCCGGTCATCGCAACAAAATTGCGGCGGTTGGTCAGGCTGAAAGGCATGGTGGCCCCTTTCGTAAAATCGGTGCTTCCTACACTTATTTACGCAGCAAGGCCCTGAAAGGTTTCATCCTGAGGAGAAATCAGAACTCTGTGATCTCGACTTCGAGCTTGCGGAAGCCGTGGACGAAATTGGCGCGCACGCGCTCGACATCGCCCGCAACATGCACCCGCATCCGGCGCTTGTGCATTTCCTCAAGCAGCACGCGCAGTTGCAGCTCGGCCAGACGCGCGCCGACGCAGCGGTGGATGCCATAGCCGAACGCAATGTGCCGCCGCGCATTTTCGCGCGTGAGGTCAAGCTTGTGCGGATCGGGGAAGATCTCTTCCTCGTGGTTCGCGGCAAGATACCACAGCACCACCTTGTCGCCCTTCTTGATGGTCTGGCCGAAGACTTCGGTATCTTCGGTGCAGGTGCGGCGCATATGCGCGAGCGGGGTCTGCATCCGCAGCATTTCCTGCACGGCATTGGGGATGATTTCGGGGTTTTCCTCGAACAGTTTGCGCTGGTCGGGGAACTTGTCGAGCGCATGGACGAAACCGCTCATGGAGTTGCGCGTGGTGTCGTTCCCGCCGACGATCAGCAACACCAGATTGCCGATGAACTCCTCGGGCCGCATCTGGTTCATCGCGGGCGAGTGGATCATCATGCTGATGAG
>JAYPMZ010000009.1:0-3448 GCA_038130205.1 Erythrobacteraceae bacterium
CAATAGAGGTGGGTGAAGCCGGCGATCTCGCCGGTTGCGATTTCATCGTGCAGGCGTTCTTCGAAAGCCCGGATTTTGAACAATCGCCGAAACGCCTGCACAAGTTGTTCACGGCTAAGCTGCATTAGATCCTCTCCACGGTGACAAGGGGCCGGCTCAAAGGCCGAGCACTGTTTTTGCTATGATTGTGGCCTGCACCTCGTTGGTGCCGCCGAATATAGTCCACGCCCGGCTGTTGAGATAGCGCGCCGAGGCCACTTGCGACTGCGGGCTTTCGAGCGGGGCAGGGGCGTTGTCGCCGTAAAGCGGCCGCGCGCGGTCAAGCTCCAGTCCGGCAGCGCCGTATAGATCGACCGCGAGCAGATCGACATCTTGCCGCAGGTTCGAAGCAAGCATCTTCGTCAGCGATGTTTGCGGTCCGGGCGCGCGACCGCTGGCGATTTCGGCCAGAATCTTGAGCTCGATCATTTCGAGCGCCTGCGCGCGCAGTTTCAGCTTGCCCAGACGGCGTTTCCAGTCGCGGTCATCCGCCAGCTTGCCGCCGCGCCCGTCGGGCTGGTCGGCAGCGGCTTCGGCGATTGTATCGAGATCGTAGAGCAGCTTTGGCGCGTGGCACGATCCCCCGCGCTCGTTTTCGAGCAGGAACTTAGCGATGCCCCAGCCTTGCCCTTCCTCGCCGACGAGGTTTTCGACCGGCACCGAGACGTCCTCGAAGAACACCTGGTTCACTTCGTGATCGCCCGCCAGCGTCAGGATCGGGCGAACCGAGATGCCCGGCTGGTCCATATCGATCAGCAGGAAGGAAATTCCGGCCTGTTTGCGCACTTCATTGTCGGTGCGCACAAGGCAGAAGATCTTGTTCGCCCAATGCGCATGGGTGGTCCACATTTTCGAACCGTTGACGATATAGCGATCGCCATCGCGCACGGCCTGGGTCTTGAGCGAGGCGAGGTCCGAGCCGGCACCGGGCTCGGAGAAGCCCTGACACCAGTAGTCCTCACCGGAAAGAATACGCGGAAGGTAATAGGCTTTCTGTTCCGGCGTACCGAAGGAATAGATCACCGGCGCGACCAGCTTGAGGCCGAGCACGGTGAGATTGGGCGCACCGGCGAGCGCACATTCCTTTTCGAACAGATAGCGCTGGACCGGAGTCCAGCCCGTGCCGCCGACTTCTTCGGGCCATTGATAGCTCAGCCAGCCCTTGTCTTGCAGGATAGCGTTCCAGTCCTGCCCGATATCGGGTTCGACAAATACGGTCGGCGAGCTTGCCGCGCCGCGCTTTACCTTGGCGGGCAGATTGGCCGCGAGGAAGGCGCGCACTTCGTCGCGGAAGGCGATGTCTTCGGGGGAAAGCTCGATATCCATGGCTCAGATTTCCATGATGGTGACGGCCGAGACGCCCGGGGCGCCATAGACGTGGCTGTAGGCCGTGCGGGGGTTGCCGGGCACTTGCCGGTCACCGGCATCACCGCGCAGCTGGATTACATTTTCATAGACTTGCCGCAGACCCGAGGCGCCAATCGGTTCACCGCAGGCAAGGCAGCCGCCATCGGTGTTGACCGGCAGCTTGCCGCCGATCTCGGTCAGACCTTCGGCAATCCATTTTTCCTGATCGCCATCGGCGCAAAAACCGTTTTCGGCCATGTGCATGATTTCCGCGCCGCATTCGGTGTCCTGCAATTGCGCGACCGAAATGTCCTGCGGCCCGATGCCTGCCATCTCGAACGCGTCGCGGCTGGCGATATTGGTTGCCGAGCCGCCGCGCTCCACGTCGATCGACGGGGCGAACACTTCGAAACTGCCTGGAGGGCGCGTGCGCATGGTGGCCGACTTCAGCCGCACCAGCGGCTTGCCCAGTTCGCGGGCCTTCTTCTCGCTTGCAAGGATCAGCGCAACGCCGCCTTCGCCGGGCGAGCAGAACATGAATTTCGAATAGGGATCGCTGATCATCGGTGCGTCTAGAATGGTGTCGAGCGCAACCGGATCGCGGCGCCATGCGTGCGGGGTAAGCGCGCCGTTGCGGAATGCCTTTTCGGCAATTCGCCCAAGCGTCTCGCGCGAAATACCATACAGGTGCATGTAACGCTGGATCTTCATCGCGAAGAATTGCGTCGTCACCATATAGCCGGCATCGCCATACCATTCGGGCAAATTGTATTCGCTCGGCTTGGCATCGAAAGCGCCGCGCGGGTGCTTGTCGAAGCCGACGGCAATGCCGATGTCGTATTCGCCCGACTTGATAGCCATCTGCGCAGAGAACAGCGCGGAACCGCCTGCCGCGCAGCCATTGCGGACGTTGATAAACTGCACGCCGGTTAGGCCGAGCTGGTCCACCATTGTGTCGGGATTGCCGGCCGCATCCGAGCTGCCATAGGCAAACTGGATGTCGTTCCATTCGGCGCCTGCATCTTTCAGAGCTTCGCGCACAGCGAAAACACCCTGATCGACGCCAGTCATTCCGTCAGTCCGGCCAAAGCGATGGATGCCCGCTCCAATGATGCACACGTCGCTCATGCGGCAGCTCCAATCGGTTCGAATGCGGGGATCGCTGGCGAACTCTGGTCATCGGGGTCGAGCGGAACCGCGGTCAGGCGAAGCTCCATACCGATCTCGATATCGTCGAAATCGACATTGGTGATGCGTGCCTCGACAATGGTCTCGCCGGGCAGTTCGACATAGCCGATGGCCCAGGGGCAGAAATCTTCAGGCCCGGCATAGGGCGGGCTCTTGGGCCGGAAACGCTGGATCGTGTAGGACCACAAAGTGCCCTCACTGCTCAACGGCACTGGTTCGAAACGGTCGTTTTCGGGGCAGGGGAAGACGATCCGGCCGCTCGCAACATCGCGCCCGCCGATCAGTCGGGGCGGATTGCTGGGTGTGAAAAGGCCGTCGGCAATAGGGTGCATGTCCGTCCTGCAATGGAATCGCTTTGGTATATTCAACCTTTAAGCCTGCCTTGGCGCGCATTCCGACTCATCAAAACGCTAGGGTGTGGCTTGCGCAAACTCTGTCAGTCTGCATTTTGAGATGCGCGACATGCGTTCGGGACGCGATTTTGAGCAAGGAATTATAGATTGGCCAGCCTCGGACTAGCGATGACAGGATTTTCGGGCGACCCGGAAGAGATCACAGCACCCTCGCTCGCGCTCACGATGTCGGAGCCGCTACGCCTGATGAGCGAAACTATGTCGCTGTTCATGCTGTCACCCCTATTGGCCAGAGCGCCGCGCGGTGATCGCCACCCCGTCATGGTGCTGCCCGGATTTGCGACCAACGACCAGATGACCGTTCTCCTGCGCAGCTTTCTGATGCAGCTGCGCTATGACGTCTATCCTCTCGACCTCGGCTGGAATTTCGACCAGCACACCGTTGGCGAAAATGGCGAGCATGTCGCTGAACGCATCGCCCAAATCCGACCAGCCGTCGCCGTCCGTGTCTTTGCAACCCC
>JAYPMZ010000009.1:3458-10954 GCA_038130205.1 Erythrobacteraceae bacterium
ACGGGCAAGACGGTAAGCCTTGTCGGCTGGAGTTTGGGCGGAGTGATCGCCCGCGAAGCTGCGCGCCGCGACCCCGACGATATCCGGCAGGTTGTCACGCTGGGCAGTCCGTTCACGGGCAACCCTTATGCGACCAGCCTCTCCAACGTCTATCAGGCGGCGACCGGCAATGATTTCACGTCCGAAAAGTCAAAGGCCCGCTATGCCGAGGGTAGCGAGCTGCTGCCTGTGCCCAGTTCTGCGATCTACAGCAAGCTGGACGGCATAACTTCATGGCGCAATTGCTTCGGGAAAACCGATGCCATCAATGAAAATATTGAGGTCATTTCGAGCCACTTCGGGTTTGTCGCAAATCCTGCGGTCTTCTTTGCAATTGCCGATCGTCTCGCTCTTGAGGCAGGGAAGTGGAAGAAGTTCGAGCCTTCGGGACCGTTCCGCCACTTCTTCGCCTGACAGATCAAAGGCCGTAGGCGCGCTGCTTGGCAAGGTGGCGATCCACATCGAGCGCCATGACCGCAAGATCGTGGGTCTCGCCATCGGCGTCGCGGACGTGGTCGCGTAGCAGGGCTTCGGGACGGAAACCCATTTCTTCGAACAGCTTGAGCGCGCCGCCCTGATCGGGGGTCATGCGCACGGTCAGCTTGAGCACGCCATCGACCCGCGCGCGGTGCAATGTGTGCAGCGCCAGCAACCGCCCGAGGCCAAGCCCGCGGCAATCTTCCGAAACGAGAATCCTGATATCCGCCACATGCGGTGACCAGCTGAGCTCGTCTCGCACCATGGCGTTGCAGCCGACAACCGTATCGCCCTCGACCGCGACGAGGCTGCGGATCAGCCCCTGTTCGATCTGTTCTAGCCAGGCGTCGATCACCTTGGGATTGCGGATGTCGCGGTTGAGAAACAGCAGATCATGCGCAGGCAGGCTCTTGGCAAAGGCAAGAACGCCTTCCGCATCGCCCGGCGCCATATAGCGCAACCGGATCGTGCGCCCGTCGGCCTTCAACTCATTGTGGGGAATGTCATTCTTGCTCATCAGGTCGATCTCTCTGCCAGCCAGTCATCGATCAGCGGCCACACTCGCCGCAATGCTGCGGGGCCTGCGACGAGGCTGACATGACCACCCTTGGAGACAATCTCCTTGCGGTCACTCGATCCTGTCTGGGTCATCAGGGGCTGGGTGGCTTCGTGGCTCACGATGTGATCGTGCATGGCCACAATATTGAGGACGGGGGCGGTGATGCTGCCAAGGTCTACCGTGCGACCGCCGATCTGCAATTCGCCTGCGGGCAGGGCGTTCTTCCACATCAATTCTTTGATCTGGGTGCGGAAGTATGCGCCGGGAACGGGCAGGGTTTCGGCCGCCCAACGATCGAACATGCGGTAGGATTTGACGAAATCCTCGCTCCACATATTGGTCCACAGGTTGATCTGGCCCGCGGTGCGATTGGCTGGACGCGCAAGGTCGAAGGCACCCAGCATCAGTTCCGGCGGAATCAGGCCAAGCTCCTCGACCAGTTCGTCGACGTCGAAATGGTCCCTGTTCGCCCATGCCTGGAACAGATGCATGTGAGTGAAATCGACAGGAGTTGCGAAAGACACGAAATTCTTCACCGGGCCCGGCGAGTTGAGCGCCGTATAGATGAGCGCGAGCACGCCCCCCATGCAATAGCCGCCCAGCGTGACCTCCTCCTCGCCGGTGATCTCGCAGATTTTTGCGATCGAACCGGCGATGAAGTCGTCGACGTAGTCAGCGATGTCGAGCGAAGCTTCGTCCTTGCGCGGCGAGTTCCAGTCGAGAATGTAAACGTCATAGCCGCGCTGGAGCATGAACTCGACAAAGCTCTGACCGCTCGCAAGGTCGAAGATATAACCCTTGTTGCTGGGCGGCGTGACGATCATCAGCGGAACGCGGTAAATCTCGTCTTCGACCGGCAGATAGCGATAGAGCATCGCCGTCCCGTCGCGATAGACGACTTCCTTTTCCATCGCGCCGACATGGACGCGTTCGGCAAGAAGAAAATCCAGTCCCTTGATCCGGCGCTGATAAGCGCGCTGGACCTCTTTGCGGACTCGGTCGGAAACCTCGTCCTGCGAAGGGATGGTTGGCGGTGTATCGCTCACTTTGGCTTCTTCGGTGCTTTTCTGGTCCGGCTGGGTTCCGGTCTGGCTTGCGGTTTGCCCGACTGTTCCATCGCCAGACGCATCCGCTCGATATTGTCCTCGATCCGGTCAAGCCGCTCGGTGATGTCCTCAACCTGGCTCTTCGTCGGCATGTTGAGCGTGGCAAGCATCGTCTCCATCCGCTCGGCCCAGGCCTTCTGCGCGACGAGATTCATCTTCGTCGCCTGCCCCATCATCGCGCTGAACTGATCGTTTTCGGTCATCTTGCCTGACCATTCATTGATCTCGATCTCCCATTTCTGGACGAGATCCTGCCAAGCGCGAAACGGGTCGAATTCCTGATTTGCCATAGACGTAATTTGCCCTTCTGCCGGAGGAGCGCAACTGGCTATTTGGAGAGATCGCTTGGCTTGCAGCCTCTAGTTGTTGAGCGAGATGTAGCCCAATTGCGCTGCTTTAAAGACGGTTTGGCTGCGGTTCACCGCATCGAGCTTTGTCGAGGCATTGTGAATGTGAAACCGCACGGTCGCCCGACTGCGCGACATGATCATGCTAATCTCCAGATCGGTCTTGCCGATCGCGGCCCAGCGCAGGCACTCGACCTCACGTTTCGAAAGGCGCGAGCCGGGCGGCAACGCCTGCTTTGCACCCATCACCTGAACATAGCTTACGATAAAAGTACGCGCATAAATGCCCAAGAAGTCGGCATGCTTGGCATAAAGCGCTGTCAGATCGGTGATGTCGGTGTCGAGCGGGTTGAAACTGACCGCACCGATCTTGCCGAACGCCATGTGGATCGGGACCACGATCGCGGCGGGGGTCATTGCGCGGGTAGCGAAGTTCTTGAGGTCAACTCCGTCTATATAGCGGTTCGGCACCTTGGTGCGAAACCCGTCTTCATTCACCCAGAACGGCTCGCTTTCGAAGCGGCACGCGCTTGTGATGGGCGAATCGAGCGCAATCCGCGAATTGCGCCACCAGGCGCTCTCATCATCGCCCCATCCGAAGACGGAATTCGCAAGCACGTTGCCTTCGTGATCGACCGGCGTGCGCTTGTCCGCGATGTCGTGCGCAGGTGCGGCCCGGAAACCGGCTTTCATCGAAATCTCGTGCAGCGCGCGCGCGGCAGTGCTGATCTCTTCCTCGGTATTGATCCGGACCGTATCAAGGTCCTTGATCTTGATCTCAGCCATCGTTCTGTCTCCCAGTTCTGACCATAGCGGCTTGCGCCTCCGGTTCAATGTCTCGCAGTCTTTGCGCCTAGCCTTTTGCTCAGCGGGATTTGGCTGAAATTGCTGTTACCTCTCTTCACGAGAAGTGAGGGAACCTGTGAATTTTGACCTGACCGAAGATGAATCGATGCTCAAGAGCATGACCGAAAGGTTTGTGCAGGATCGATACGACACCGAGACACGCCGCGCCTACCTAGCGGAAAGCACTGGTTTTTCGAAAGAGAACTGGGCGCTGCTTGGCGAATTGGGCATTCTTGCAGCGGCTTTGCCCGAAGATGCTGGCGGGCTCGATCTCGGTCCGACGAGCGTTGCTGTCGTGAGCGAGGCGCTCGGCAATGGCATGGTGGTGGAGCCGGTCATTGAAAGCGCTTTCTTTTCCGCTCCGCTGTTTTTCGCAGGTGCCGATGACGCACTGGCCGAACAGTGGTCGGAACCGCTCGCGCGCGGCGAGAAGCGGGTGGCCTTGGCGCATCATGAAAAGGGCAGCCGGGGCGGCTCGGTGTGGATCGAAACGCAGCTGCGCAAGAACGGCTCGGGACTGATCCTCAACGGCTCCAAGCCTTACGTCACCGCCGGGCATGGCGCAGACGGCTTTATCGTCAGCGCCCGCCACACGGGCGAACCGGGCGACACCGACGGGTGGTCGCTTTATTTCGTACCGGCTGATGCAGAAGGGCTCTCGCAATCCAGCTGGCGGATGGCGGACGGTTCGATTGCCGTCTCTCTTTCGCTGGAAAATGTCTCTGTCCCGCCCGAAAATGAATTGAGCAATGGTCCCGCGGTGCTCGCATCAGCCGAAACACGCGCTTCGCTTGCTCGCAGTGCAGAGGCGCTCGGCATAATGGAGCGGTTGTTTGCCGAAACGCTCGACTATGTTCGACAGCGCGAACAATTCGGCACTCCGATTGGCAAGTTTCAGGCGATCCAGCATCGCCTCGCGGCGCAATATGCCGAGATCGAACAGGCGCGGGCGCTGCTCGAACTGGCGGTCGTGTCTGCTGACGGTGACAATTTCGCGCAGGCGGTGGCCGGTGCGCGCGCGTTCATCGCAGAAGCCGGCATTAATCTGGGCCATGAAGCGATCCAGCTGCACGGCGGCATGGGCATTACCGAGGAACTCGCCATCGGTCAGGGGCACAAGCGCCTGCTGGTAATCTCACGCTGGCCCGACAATGCCGAGGCCGCGCTCGACCGCTACATCGAAGCGAGTTGATTGGAAGTAGGGAAGCGGGTCTGGCGCGTGCCTGACCCGCTATCCGTTCAGCTTGCGGCCGGCTCGCGATCCTTGATCCAGCCAATTCCGCGGCGCAGCAGGTCGTAGAAGACCGGCAAATCCCATGCACAGCGATCAACCGTAGGCCACCAGTCCGCCATTGGTTGCAGGTCGTAATGACCGCGGCAGTGACCCAGCGTGTTGTAAAGCACCGCGCCCTTGCCGCGGGATTTGATGTAGAACACCGGCTGGGTCCCGATCGCATCGGCGGCTTCGCGGAAACCCGTGCCTTCTTCGGTGCAATCGGTTTCGAGCAGCACGTGCAGATCGCCGTGGGTTTCCAAATGATAAAGTTCGTCGGTTGTCTCGAACGGCTCCACCCCCTCCACCAGCGGATGCTCGGGGTCTGCTACTGTCACCGTGTAGGGTGCGATTGGCGGGTGGGTGAGGAACTGGCTTCCCACCAGTTCCATGAACAGCGGCGCCCAGCGCGGCGCATCCCAGATGCCGTCATCCATCAAGCGCAGTACTGAATTGGTCCCGTGCAGCGCATACCAGCGACCGCCCGCCTCGACCCAGTCGCGCAAGGCCTCTTGCGCGCGCAGCGAAGGGGTAACGTCGCAGGTATAGGTGATGATGATATCGGCGGCCTTGATCGCCTCGATATTCTCGTAATCCTCGAAAACGCGGGTACGCACGCGCGGGTCTTCGGCGAGGAGCTTCAGAAGCTCCAGTCGCGCAAAGTCCATATCGTGCCACACGCCGCCGCAAATGAGCACGCAATCGACGCGCGGCGGGTGGTTCTCATCAGTCCAGGTCGAGGGGTCGGACGGAGCCGCACTCACTTTGTGGCTCCCAGTTCGCCTTCGATATATTTCATCAGCGTATCCTGGAACTGGCGAATACGGATTTCCTGATAATTGGCGAGTTGCACTTCGCCGTTCTTCGAAGCGTGAAGGCCGTCTTGAACATAAGGCAGATTGTCCATGTCCTGCTCGAACACGTCACCAAGGCCGCCCAGTTGCGGTGCTTCGGTCCATTTCTGGTCGAGCGTAAGGAAGGTCTCTTCCACTCCGCGCGGCTTGGGATCGCCGCGCTTGATGCGGGCAAGGATGCGGACTTCCATCACGCAGGTATCGGGCGTTTTGCCGGGGAACCAGCGATAGACGATGTTCGGCATATAGCCGCCCCAGGGCGCGAAATTGGGAAATACGTTGTAAACGAGCGCGTCGAGAACTTCGGCGTCGGTTGCATCCATCAGGCTGTAGCCAGCCTGTTCGGAATAGACCTTGCGCATCTGGTCGCCCAGCGCTTCGCGCGCGGTTTTGCCTTCGGGGACGTTGATCGCCATCGGATCGCCATCGGGATCGTAATTGTCCGAGCTGCGACCGTTATATTTGATGAATTCGTCAACGATCCATTGTTCGCCCTTACCTTCGGGAAGGTGCGGGCTCATGACGCCAAACGGAACAAGGTTCACGTTCACATGGTCGCCCCAGATCCGGTAGGCGGCGTTGCAGTCGCCGGTAAACGGCAGCAGCTGCGGGTGGGTGACGATGGTATGCCAGGATTCCATGAAGGCCTCCATCGTGACCTTCCAGTTCGCCGGAACCTCTTTCGCCACGCGCATCACGGTGACGCATTCGTCATGGTTCCAGCGCTTGAAGTGGTCGGGCAGCGGGGCGAGAAATTCCTCGAGGCTCGGTCCGCCGCTTTCTTCGCGGATGAAGATATAGCCCTGCCATTGGCCGACCTCGAGGTCGGGCAGGTCCATCTTCTTTTCCTTCAGATGCGGGAAATCCCATTCGCAAGGAGCATGGTCGAAGCTTCCGTCCTTGTTCCACGTAAAGGCGTGGAACGGGCAGACGAATTTGTCCGCGCACCCATCCTCTGTGCGCAGCTTGCGGCCGCGATGAAGGCAGACATTGTGCATCGCGCGAACCGAGCCGTCGTCCTGACGCACGACCAGATAGGAGCGCCCGGCCATTTCATAGACGACGAAATCGCCGGGATCGGGCAGGTCTTCCTCGCGCGCAGCGAACTGCCACACATAGGGCCACATCTTCTCGCGCTCGAGCGCGGCAAATTCCTCGCTGGTGTAGCGCGAGGTCGGGATCGGATCGGAGCCACGGAATTCGTAGGCTTCTTCCTTGAGGAAGTCGGGCGCGGGCTTTGAATCCCGGTCCATCAGCTCATTCCAGCTAATGCCTTCGCTGCGGTCTTCACCCGGTTGGATTTCAGGGTCCTTCTCGGCCATGTCAGATAGTCCTCTCGCCAGCTTTATCTGGACAATTTGTGGCGGATACAACTGTTAGAGTCACCTTGCCGAAAGCATAGGTTACTTGAGAGCTAAACTGGGCCAGTTTGGTCGAAATTGAACGAGGAGAGGTGGCTTGGCAAACAGGCTGGAGGGTAAGGTTGCGCTGGTTACCGGCGGAACCAGCGGTATTGGCGCAGGAACGGTCGAGCGGCTCGCATCCGAAGGGGCGAATGTCGTCTTCACGGGCCGCAACGAAGACGCCGCAAAGTCGATCTGCGATGCGACCGGTGCGACCTTCGTCAAGCACACTGTCGACGATGCCGAAGGTTGGGCCGGTGTGATGGAGCACATCGCCAGCAAGCACGGCAGGCTCGACATCGCTTTTGCAAATGCAGGCACCGAACACGGCGATGCCAGCGTCGAGGAAGTCACCGTCGAGAACTGGAACGCAATTGTCGGCGTGAACCAGACCGGCGCCATGCTGACCGTCCAGCACGCAATCCGCATGATGAAGAACAATCCTGGCGGCGCGACCGGATCGGTCATCATCAACTCCTCCATGAACGCGCACCGCGCCATGGGCAATTACGTGTCCTATTCGGTCACCAAGGCGGCGGCGGTCGCGCTTGCGAAGTCAGCGGCGATCCACTGCGGCAACCAGGGTTACAAG
>JAYPMZ010000009.1:10964-16027 GCA_038130205.1 Erythrobacteraceae bacterium
ATCCTCCCGGGCGTGGTCGAAACCGCGATGATCCGCGGCATCCTCGAAGCATCGGGTGACGAAGCCGGAACCCGTGCAATTTACGAAGGCATGGCCCCGCTCAACCGCATGGGTGAGGTCGAGGAAATCGCAGGGCTGGTCGCCTATCTGGGATCGGACGAGGCAGCGTTCATTTCCGGCTCCGAAATTGTGATCGACGGTGCAACCACTGCAGGGATGATGGGCGTATGAGCAATCTGGGTAATCGCCGGCTCGAAGGCCGTGTTGCGGTGGTTTCGGGCGGTCTGCGCGGGATCGGTCTTTCAACCGTCGAACGCTATGTCGCAGAAGGCGCCGAGGTTGTCCTCACCGACCTCGACGACGAAGGCAGCGACGCTGTGAAAGAGGTGCTGGGCCGGATCGGCAACAGCGCAAGCTATCTGCGCGCCAATGTGACCGAGGAGGCCGACTGGCAACGCGTCGCCGATCACGTCACGCAGCGTCACGGCAAGTTGCACATTCTCGTCAACAACGCTGGTACCGATCTGACCGGGCCGGTCGAAACGCTTTCCATGGAAGCGTGGCGGCGGATCATGGCCATCAATGTCGATGGCGTGTTCCTCGGCACCAAGCATCTCGTCCCGCTTATGGCGGAGAGCGGCAAGGATGTGAAAGGCGGCTCCAGCATCATCAACGTCAGCTCGATCATGGGGCTGGTGGGGATGAACGAAGTGTCTGCCTACAACGCCAGCAAAGGCGCCGTGCGGCTGTTCACCAAGGGGATCGCGGTAGAGTTTGCGACCAAGCAGATGCCAATCCGCGCCAATTCGCTGCACCCCGGGTTCGTCTTCACTCCGCTGCTCAATGCCGGTTTCCAACGCTGGGTCGATAGCGGTGTCGCTGAGAAGCCGGAGGACCTCGTCGCAATGGTGGCGGGCAATACGCCCATCGGCAGGCTCGCGCAGCCCGAAGAAATCGCCAGCGCCGCGTTCTTCCTAGCGAGCGAAGACAGCAGCTACATGACCGGCTCCGAGATTGTGGTGGACGGGGGGTATACAGCGCAATGACGATCGCACTCGACAATGTCGTCGCGCTGGTCACCGGCGCAACCGGCGGGATCGGCCGCGAGATCGTAAAGGCTATGAAGGCCGCCAATGCGACCGTCATAGCGACCGATCTGGGCGAAGACGGGGACCACGGCGGTGCCGATCATTACTTCCGCCATGACGTCACCAATGCCGATGACTGGGCCAAGCTCGCCGAATTTGTCCAGCAGAACTATGGCCGCCTCGATGCGCTCGTGAACAATGCCGGCATCTCCATCGTGACCAAGATGGAGGATACACCGCTAAGCGAATTTCACCGCGTCAATGCAGTGAATGTCGATAGCGTGGTGATCGGAGTGCAGGCCCTCCTGCCGATGCTCAAGGAAGGCGGCAAGGCGCGCAAGGGTGGCGCAAGCGTCGTCAATTTCTCCAGCGTCGGAGGCTTGCGCGGGGCGGCTTTCAACGCAGCCTATTGCACCAGCAAGGCAGCGGTGAAGATGTTGAGCAAGTGCCTCGGCGCGGAGTTTGCCGCTCTGGGATACAACATTCGCGTGAACAGCCTGCATCCCGGCGGCGTGGAAACGCCGATGCTGGAATCGATCTTTGCCCGCTATGTCGAACTGGGCGCTGCGCCCGATGTCGAAACTGCGATTGCAGGGACCGCCGCGCGCCATCCGATTGGACGCATGGGCCGTCCCGATGAGATGGGTGGTGGGGTCGTCTTCCTGTGTTCGGACGCGGCGAGCTTCATGACCTGCGATGAACTGGTGATCGACGGCGGCTTTAGCCAGGTCTGATTGGACCGACCGATCACTGAAAAGGCCGCCGGGTCTCTCTCTCCCCGGCGGCCTTTTTTTCTTAATTCTAGCGGTTCGGTATGTGGCTACCGAAGCCGAGCGCATCACGCCACTGACGCGTGCTGACCGGCGATGTAGCCAAACGCCAATGCCGGTCCGATTGTGCCGCCCGCTCCAAGATAGGCCTGGCCGGTGGGCGAAGAGATGCAATTGCCAGCGGCATAGAGGCCCGGGATCGGTGCGTTGTCCGGGCCAAGCACCTGTGCATTGGCATTGATCTGCGGACCGCCGGCGGTGTCGAGCGTTCCCGCCGCAAGGACAATCGCATAATAGGGACCGTTTTGTGCAAACGGGTGCATCGTCAGATTGGGGTAGGGGTTCTCGGGCTGCGATGTCCCCTCCCGCCGCGATGAAAACAGCAGATGCCATTCGCGATCGTAGAGATATCGGCCGCGATTGAATTCGGGGTCCTCGCCGTCTTCGGCATAGCCATTGAAGCGGCTGATCGTATCATTGAGGTTCGGCACGAAGGACGCGTCGAGTTTCACTCCGCCAGTCCTCGGTGCCCATTCGGCCAATTGCGCGTCGACCTTCGTTGCGAGGTCGGCCCAGCTTGTGCCCTCGATCATATAGGGCTGCCTCGCGCCGGGCGCGGGAAGGGGGAAGGCCCCGCCGAATGCGTCGAGCGAGCGCGCATCGAACAGCATCAGCTGCAAGTGATTGGGGTATTCCTCGCGCCCCGGATCGTAGGGGAAGTGCGACTGGGTGCGGTCGTTGTAGTCGCGCTTTTCATTGACGATGCGCTTGCCGTATTTGTTGACGAGGATCATCGAATCCCCGGGTAAGACAAACGCGCCGAGGCCGACCCCGCGATCGGCAAGAGCTTCGCCCAGAACCACCTGACTGCGCCAGGCGTAGGACAGATTGCCCATCTTCGCGCCCGCAGCTTGGGCAAGCGGAATGAAGTCTCCGGTCGAGCCTGGCATCGAGCAACTGCCATAAACGCTCGGCTGGTGCAGGTTGCACAATTCGACATTGTGCGAGTATCCGCCGCTTGCGAAGACGACACCCTTCGTCGCACGGATACGGATAGGCTCGCCCTCACGCTCTGCCTCGACCCCGACGACATGCCCTTCGCCATCCCTGACGATCCGGGTTGCCTTGGTGTCGAGCCACACCGGCACGTTCTTGCTGGCGAGGTAATCGGACAGTTGCATGGCAAGGCTGCCACCGCCAGCGGTTGAGCCCGAGCCGACCGCCGGTTCCAGGCAGCGGCCTGTCGGCACCTTGTTTTCGGGCAAGTGGTCGGCATAATCGGGCGCGGGCTTGTCGACCTGATACATACGGAATTGCTTGAACTGGACCGCACCTGTCTCGCGCAGGAAATCGATCGCTTCGGAGCCCTTGTCGTAGAACGCCTCGATCACTCCGAAGCGGGTTTCGTCGAGACCCAGAGTGGAGCTGGCGGGATCGTATTCGCGCGAAAAGCCATAGCGAACGGCGTATTTCAGCGCGTCTTGCTTGCGGTCCTCGATCCCCTGTTCCTGCAGGATGAAGTGGTTGAATATCCACGCCACGCCGCCTGATTTGGCGGTGGTCCCGCCCGCGACCGGCATTTTCTCAAGAACCAGAACCTTCGCGCCATTTTCGGCCGCGGCAATCGCGGCCGTTGCGCCGGCTGCGCCGCTGCCTACGCACAGAACATCGCAGGTTTCGTCCCAATGTTCGCTATCCGCTGACGAATTGCGCGAGCATGCCGCGAGCGTCCCTGCGACAGCAACAGCGCCCGACCCTGCCAGCATGCCGCGGCGGCTCATTCCCTGATTGCCTTGAGTCACGTCTTTCTCCCTCTTTCGAGCAAGACTGCGCCCGAATGGGATAAATGACGACTGTCACATTAAGCAGGTAGGATGTATCAGCCGATCCCGACTTCAGCGTCGAGCACCGCAATTTCCGCTGCAATAATGGCTCGCAGGCGTTCGAGCGGCCAATCGCCGGGAGCAAGGCAGCCTTGCATGCCGGAACCGCCGACGCTGGCGATCAGACGCATCGACATGTCGTCGATTTCGGTCATGGTCAGCTGCGGATAGGCCTTGTAGCGTTGGCGTAGCATACGCGAATAGAGGTCGACGCTGGCTCTCGCATTTGCGGCGGTTTCTTCGCGAAATTCGGGATCGCTGTGCGAGAGGCCCCAGAACGCCATCCAGACCCGCCAATTGCGCACCATCTCTTCGGTTGCGGGCAAGACGCGTGTGAGGACATCGATCAAGTCCTCTCCATCGTCGAAGGCAGCCGCCAGCCGCTCCATCGCGCGGCGATTGGCTATACGATACACCTCGAAAAGCAGGTCGTTCTTGTCGGCAAAGTAGTTGGTGACGATAGCGGTCGAATAGCCGGTCGCCTCGGCAACCTGCCGGAAGGTCACCGCGCCAATGCCGGTATCGGCCACGAGATCGAAGGCGACGCGCGCCACCATGGCGCGCCTCTCGGCCTTGTCGACAATCAATGGCACGATACTATCTCCCGCCAGTTTGGCGCGGAGGTATTAGGCGAAACGTCAGCGCCGACCCTCCAGATAATCGTTCAGCACTTCATGGAAGCGGCGAACGCGGGTTTCCTGCCCGGCGAGATAGGCGTCTGTAAAGGCCATGGAGCGCAATCCCTTCTGCTGGGTTTCAGCCAGCGAGAGGTCTTGCGTCAGGAAATCACCCTGCGCGATTTCGGCGTGATAGTCTTTGTAACTGCCGGTTTCGTGCTCGGCTTCTGCAAACGGACGCATGCCCGAAAGCGTTGCCACCTCGGTTTCGCCCTCGACCTCGGGGGCGAGATACCAATAATCGAAAGTCGACCAGTTGGGGTCTTCGGGGTCAGGTTCGGTACGGAAGACGTGCAGGCCTTCGAACGTGCCGGTCAGCGTGAGGTTGGGGAACAGCGTGTGGTGGAACTGGTCGGTCAACTCGTGATCGGTCAGCTTGTCGGCATATTTGTAGCCGCGCTCCGGCCCCTTTTCGCGCCGGGCCTTTTGCAAGGCATCGCGACCTTCCTGTGCGCGGCCTTGGAAATCCTCGGGATTGAGATCCCATGCGCTCAGCACATCGGCCCATAGTGGTTCGACCGAGTGCGAAGCGTCCACGCGCGAAGACGGCTGCAATTTCTCGATCATGCGGTTGTGACCGCTCGGATACATTTCGAAGATCGTGGTCGAATAGTGATCGTCGATCATCGGCATGAACTGCGGGTG
>JAYPMZ010000009.1:16037-35365 GCA_038130205.1 Erythrobacteraceae bacterium
CCGGAATGTGATAGGCCTCGTTGAAATTGTCCGAGGCGAATTTCCAGTTGGTGTTGACCCGCAAGGTCATCCACACGACGCGCTTGTGACTTTCCAGATCGCGATTGGCGAGCAATTCGGGGATCGGGTGGAGATATTCGAGCAGCGGCTTTGCGTCCGGATTGAAGCTCCAGAATATGAAACCACCCCAAGTGTCGCACTTCAGTTCTTTCAGGCGCAGTTTCCCGCAAGGGCTGCCTTGCGGGAAGTCCTCTTCGTCCTGCACTTCGTTGAGCTCGCCGTCGAGGCCCCATTTCCAGCCGTGGTAGGGGCAGGTGAAGGCATCCATCACCCCGCCTTCCTCGACGTTCACGAGCCGGTTGCCGCGGTGCATGCAAACATTGAAGAAGGCTTTGATCGAACCGTCTTCCTGTTTCACCATCATCACCGATTCATGCATGAATTCATGCGTGATGAAATCGCCCGGTTCCTCGAGCTGGCTGACGCGGCCACCCACGTGCCAGACCTTCTTCCACATATGCTCCCATTCGGCTTGCGCGAAGTCCTTCGACCAATAGCGTTCGCCGGTGATCTTGTCGCCGCGCGCCTTGGGCGTCTCGGCGTCGGGATGAGTAGGGTAGAGCGGGCGTTCTCCCTCGGTCTTGAGCTGGGTGGCCATGATCAGGTCTCCGTTCGGATTATCAGTGCTCGCCGTGGATTTCGTCGAGCGAGCCGGGCAGCGGCATCATCGGAGTGATGGTGTAGTGGCGGCACTTCCACGCGCCGTTCTGTTGCAGGCAGACCATGCGGTATTTGACCTGCACCTCAACCGTGTTGCCGTCCTTGGCGCGGCCCATGCCGATCACATAGGCGTCCATCGCGCCCTCGGTCCCGTCCCACGAGACGGGGCGAAAGTTCGAGATAAAATGGAAGTGGTGGCTCATGCCTTCGAACACACCGTCGAAGAATGCCTTGATGTCGCCCTTGCCGTTCATCATCGGCAGCCCGATCGCGGTCAGATCAGCTACCGCATCGTCGGTGAAGAGATCGAGCAGCGGCTGCACATCCTCAAGCCCGTCCACGGCATAGCAATATTCGATCATATGGCGTTCGAGCGAGGTGCGAACGTTTTCGGGCATGCTGGTCATCGGGTCATCCTCTTGTGTGTTTGATCTGCGCTCAGGCCGGCATCATCGGCTTGAGAGTGAAGTGGCGGCATCGCCAGCCATTCGCGGTTTCGATGCATTCCCAGCGGTATTTGACCTGCACATGGATAAGATCGCCGTCCTTGGGCTGGCCCATGCCGATGACGTAAGTCTCGACAATGGCCACCTCGTCGTCCCAGGAGGCGGGGCGAAAGTTCGCCATGTCGTGGAACTGGCCGGCCATTGCGGGGAAAAGACCCGCGAAAAAGCCGCGTATCTCGTCTTCGCCGTTCATTGCCGGAAAGCCGACGGCCGAGAAATCGACGACCGCATCAGGCGTGAAAATCGCGACGACCTTTTCCGCGTCCTCCATCGCATCGAGATTGTGCGAATATTCCGCCATCAGATCCTTGATTGCGCGGAGGACGGTTTCGGGCATCGCTGTCACGGCAGTCTCTCTCTCTATTCGCCAATCGGCGGCGCTTTGGGCGTCGGTTCGCCCAGCACCATGTCGTTGAGCAGCTCGTGGAAGCGCTGGATGCGCTTTTCCTGCCCGGGAAGAATGCAGCCCTTGAAGCCGCGCGAGTTGAGGCCCTGTTGCTGGCTGGTACCGATCGAGAGGTCCTGGTCGGCAACAAAGCCGAGCGTCACGCCTTCGCCATAGCGGGTGTGATAATGCGCGGCGTCATGCGCCAGCTTGACCGGGCCGATCGGGGTCACGACCTCCTTCATGCCTTCGACCGGCGGGTAGAGGCACCAGTGCTGGAAGATGCACTTTTCCGGGTCGGTGGGATGCGGCTCGGTGCGCAGGATCTGGCACTGTTCCGGCGACATCGTGATCGTCAGGTTCGGGAACAACGTGCAATGGAAATAATCGACCAGTTGCTGGTCGGTCATGTCGGGATAATTGGTGTAGCCGCGCTCGGGCCCCAGCTTGCGCTTGGCATCAATCACCGCCTGACGAATGTCGCCGGTGTGGCCGTTGTAATCCTCGGGATTGATTCCCCATGCGCGCGCGATGTCATCGAGCGGGGCAGGCACTTCGGCGGAGTGGTAGTCCACCCGCGTCGTTGCCTGGTGGCCGATCATCCACATTGCATTGTGGCCAGAGGGATACATTTCGAACAGCGTGGTCGGCAGGCCGTCATTGATGAAGGTTGCCAGTTCTGGGTGGATGGTGGGGAGGTGGTAGCTCTCGTTGAAATTGTCGCGGATGATCTTCCAGTTGAAGTCCGCATCCGCCGACAGGTTGAGCACGCGCACCCAGTTTTCGAGGCCGTAGTTCTTGAGGCGCTCAGGATAGGGTTCGAGCCATTCGAGCAGCGGCTTTACATCGTCGTCCATGCACCAGAACACGAACGGCCCCCAGGTCTCGCAGCGCACTTCGGACAGCCTGACCTTGCCGCACGGGCTGCCGCCTTCGAAGTCATGTTCGTCCTGAACTGACGAAAGCACGCCGTCATAGTCGAAGGTCCAGCTGTGATAGCCGCATTTGATCTTGGGCACGCTCGCCACATCGCCAAGCACGAGCCGGTTCCCGCGGTGCGGGCAGGTGTTGAAGAACGCCTTGATCGAGCCATCGTCCTGCATGACCATGATGACCGATTCCTTGCCGAAATTGTGGCGCACGATGTCGCCCGGCTCTTCGAATTCGGCGAGGACCGCGCCAAGGTGCCAGACCTTGGGCCAGAGGTTTTCATTCTCCTTGTCCATCCACTCTTTAGAGATGTAGCGGTCGGCGGTGATGGTATCTCCGCGCACCGGCTGATCGAACTCGGGGGAATAGCGGGAAACGTTGGATTCGGCGTTCATGGCAATGCCTCTCAGTCTTGGTTCCGGGGCCAGTCGCGTTGCTGGCTGAAGTCCTCACCCCGGCGAGCGCCCCGGTGGATACCCGGGTTATCTAAAAACGCATGGTTCGCCGGAAGGTCGGTCACCCAGTCAGTGATAAGTCGCCGCTTGGCGATCCGCCACTCACCATTCCGACAGGCATATTCGTCGATATAGCGGCCCGCGATGAACAGATCGCGCGATCCGCCGTCTTCATCGAAGGATTCGTGCCAGGCCTGAAAATAACATTCACCGCTGGCGGCGTCGGGGCCGTGAAGCTCGATCTGGACCTGCCCCAGAAAGTGGTGCGATCCGCCCAGCTGCCCCAGAAATTCGATGCAGAAATCGGCGTAGGGGCCGGGCGGGCCTGCTTCCAATCCGGCATCGACAAAGGCGTCTTCATGAAAGGCGCTCACCAACAGATCGCGGTCGAGCCGGTCGAGCCCGCGCATATAGCGCTGCACCGCAAGGGTAATGTCGCGCCGCGCGGCGAGATCGCGCACTTCGGCTTCCAGATCGAATTTATTAGTCATCCCAAACCTTCCTGTTTTTCCATCACCGTATCGCCTTCGGGGTAGGTGAGCCACTCCTGACCGCTGATCGACCAGCAGTGGATCGTTGGCTTGAGGTCGCGGGTTTCATCGAGCGTGCCCGCCTTGAGGAAAATCATACCGCCTTCGCGCGCCGCGTCGGTGTCGGTCAGCACGGCCGAGCCGCAGTCGGGGCAGAATTCGCGATAGACGTTCTTTCCGCTCGCCCATGTGTCGGTATAGGTCTTGAGCGTGCCGGTGCACTTCAGACCGTCGCGAGCGAGCGCTGCCACGACGGAAATCGCACCGCCCGACTGCTTCTGACAATTGGTGCAGGCGCAGGTGAGCAGCATCGCTGGTGGCCACGGCGTTTCATAGCGCACGGCTCCGCACAGGCAGCCCCCTTCGCGTGTGGTTTCGCTCATGAGGAACTCCACTGAAGGCACAGCCGGGCGATCGCGACTTCGCTGCGCGCCTGCTCATGGCCCGGACAAATTTGGGAAGAGAAAACCGTCATTCCATCGTTTCGCCGTTGTCGATGGTGATGGTGGTTCCGGTGATGTGCCGTCCATCGTCGCAGGCAAGATACAGGACCATGTTGGCCACATCGATAGGTTGACCCATGCCGTGATTGGTGACCTGATCCAGTCCGGCGTTCCCTTCGGGCATTTCTGCCAGCGCCTGTGCGGTCATCGGCGTGACGATCCCGCCCGGTGCGATGGCGTTGCAGCGGATGCGGTACTTCTGCTCGCGGCAGTGCACCGCAATCGAACGTGTCATGCCGATGATGCCAGCCTTCGCCGCAGTATAGGCCGGAATCGCACTGATCCCTTTCAGCCCTGCAACCGATGCAAGGTTGATGATCGACCCCGAACCATCGCGCGACATGTGCGGGATGGCCGCCTTGCAGCCCAAAAAGGTGCCGTTCAGCATCACTTCGGTCTGAAGGCGGAAATCATCATAGTCGAGCTCTTCGACATTGGCGAAACGAACCAGCCCGGCGTTGTTGACCAGCGTATCGAGTCGACCGAACTGGTCGAGTGCTTCGGCGATCACCTCTTCCCAGCGGGCTTCGTCGCGCACGTCATGGTTGAAATAGGTGACGCCGGAAATTTCGGCAGCGGCCTGTTCGCCCAGATCGTCTTGCACGTCGGTGATGACGACCTTCGCGCCTTCGGAAGCGAGCACGCGCGCATCTTCCAACCCGAGACCCGACGCTCCGCCCGTGATCAGCGCAACGCGCCCATCCATTTTACCCATTACACGCTCCTTTTCGAGAAGGGGCGGGCGGACGATTCAGCAAGGAATGATCCGCCCGTCACCATCAGAAGTTGATCTGCGCCGAGGCACCGAACTGGCGGGGCGGGGCGTAGCCGACGATCGCCATATAGCCGGGCGAATCGTAGGAGGTGTTGATGTAGCGCTTGTCGAACAGGTTCTTGGCCCAGAGCCCGACCGACCACCGATCATCAGCCGAATAATAGGTCAGAAGGCCGTCGACGAGGTTCATCGACTGGACCAGCGAACGCGGTGTGTCGAGGATCGCGGTGTAATATTTCTCGTCAGTGTACATCCAAGAAACATCGGCCACGATGCGCGCGCCGTCGTTCAGCACGTGCTCGTAATTCGCGCCCAGCGTCGCCTGCCATTCGGGCGCATTCTGGAGCGGGAAGCCTTCGAGGTCGAAGAACGCACCCGAGACAGGATCGCCGTAGATGAATTCCTTATATGCCGCATCGAGATAGGCAATCGTGCCGCGCAGGGTGAAGCCGTCAGCAGGCATCACGGTGGTTTCGAACTCAATCCCCTTGATCTCCGATTTCGCGGCGTTGAGGATGCGGTTGCCCTGCACATTGGTCGCCGGATCGAAATAGATCTGTGCAAGCTGCATATCGCGGTAGTCGGTGTAGAACGCGGCCAGATTGGTGCGCACCATCCCATTAGCGAAATCGGCTTTTACGCCCACTTCGATGGTATCGACTTCTTCCGGATTGAAGGGCGTGTCACCATCTGCCGCGACGCCGATACGGCCAGTGAAACCGCCCGATTTGAAACCACGCGCCCAGCTGGCGTAGAGCAGCACATCGTCATTGGCCTTGTAATCGAGGCCCAGCTTCCAGCCGACATTGTCCCAGCTTTCCGACCCGCCCACATCGAGGCTGCCGGGGAAGACGACGGTGAATTCGTCCCAATTCGTAGCCGTCAGC
The DNA here is from genome assembly GCA_038130205.1 of Erythrobacteraceae bacterium. GTDB lineage: Bacteria > Pseudomonadota > Alphaproteobacteria > Sphingomonadales > Sphingomonadaceae > Erythrobacter. Next base: position 21,729 of record JAYPMZ010000009.1, read on the forward strand.
GCGGCGGCGTAGAAACCGGTGTCGAGCTGCGAGCGCGCATCGATGGAATCATGCGTGTAGCGCAGGCCCGCCGACAGCTGCAGATCATCGGTGAGATCGACATAGGTCTGGACAAAGGCCGAGAAACTTTCGGTGTCCTGATCCTGCAGGTTCAATTGCGCGAGACCGGGCAGCGCGAAGTCGAGGTGGTACATCTGGTAGTGGTCGTAATGCGTCTTCAGATAGAAGACGCCTGCCACTGCCGACGCGCTGTCGCCGATGTCGAATGCGGTGCGCAGCTCCTGACTGAACTGCCAGCCTTCGGTGCGGCGACGGGTTGCGTTGTTGGTCGCCGCCGTCCCGTCCTGGTCGGTGTATTCGAACAGCGTAAAGTGCTTGTAGCCGGTGATCGATGTGATGTCGCCGAGCGCGGTGTTCGAAAGATTGATCGTCCCGATGCCGAGGAATGTATCCATGTCCGACTGGTCGGGCACTTCGTTATTGCCCGAAAAATAGCGGTCGGGCGCGACGCAGCGCTGACCGGCCACGCGGCACGGGCTCTCGTACGTCGGGAAAACCGCGCCGTTGAAGAAAGTGCTCGGGGCGACGTAGTTGGCTTCACCCGGCAGACCGCCGTTGACGACGACGGGGGCTCCGTTGCGCGCAGCGACATATTCGCCCTGCAGCGTGATCTCTAGGTCGGGATTCGGAGTCAGAAGCAACTGGCCGCGCACCGCGTCGACGTTCTTGCTGCCCATGTCGGAGCCGTCCCACACATTCGTGATCCAGCCCGAACGCTCCGTGTGAATGCCCGCAAGCTTGAAAGAGGCGACGTCTTCGGCAAGCGGCACTTCGATGGAGGCCGAAAGGTCGAAGCGATCCCAATTGCCGTAGGAGGCGCGGACATAGCCGCCGAATTCGCCGGTCGGCTGGCGGGTGACCACGTTGACGACACCGCCGGTGGTGTTCGCGCCGAACAATGTGCCCTGCGGACCGCGCAGGATTTCGACCCGTTCGACATCATAGGTGTCGAGCAGAGCGCCCATCGAGAAGAACTGCGGCACACCGTCGACTACGATCGACACGGTGTTACCGGCGTAAGGGTCGGGTTCGATCACGCCGATGCCGCGGATCGTGAAAACCGCGTTGTTCGGAGTGTTGGAGAAGTTGTCGATCTGGACATTGGGGACGCTGCCCTGAAGCGACTGGAGCGTCGTTACCTGCATCTCGGCAAGCTGTTCGCCGCCAATCGCAGTGATCGAAATCGGCACATCCTGAATGTTCTCGGCTTTCTTCTGCGCCGTAACCAAAATGACGTTGGAATTTTCTTCCTCGGCCATTTCATTGTCCTGCGCAAAGGCCTGTCCTGTGCCCAGCGCAGCCATGGAAATTCCGACAAGCAATCTGGTCGCTACACGCATCGTCCACTCTCCCTGTATATCGACCGGTTTTCCGGCCGTTCGCCTTTTTGGCGTTGAATTGGCCGGAGTCGTCGAAGAAACCGGCTGATGTGCCGGTTTTATTGACGCGGGATTTTGCGCAGCGATACTGCGACTTTGAATAGGCGGGCTTTGCGCCTCGGCGTTTGGCGGGCTAAGGCGGTGGCAGTGAAACGGCTTGTCCCACCTTCTGAAACGACCGACGGCGATGGCGAAATGCGCTGGCAGCAGCGCAAATCGGCGATGACGCGCGAATCGATCCTGAAAGCTGCGACCGAATGCCTTGTCGAATTGGGCTATTCCGGCCTGACGACGATTGAAGTTACCAAGCGCGCTGCGATCTCGCGCGGGGCCATGCACCATCACTTTGCCAATCGCGCCGAACTGGTCGCGGCGCTGATCGACTTCGTGCTGCACCGGCGACTGGAATTCTTCCTTGGCGAATATCTCGCTTCCTTGCGCGATGCCGAGCCGAGCGAGGCGATCCGCCTTGCCACGGAAATGCACTGGCAGAGCGTTCTGACGCCCGAATACTCAGCCTATCTCGAACTCGCCATGGCGGCACGGACCGATGCCGAACTGGCCGATCTGCTGGTTCCTGCGACCAAAGCTTTCGACAAGGAATGGATGGACGAGATGGAAAAGGCGTTCCCCCAGTGGGACGGACGGCACGAGGCGCTGCATCTCGCCAGCGATTTTGCGGCCGCTCTGCATCTGGGCCTGCTGATGAACCGGCCGTTTCTGGGCGACCCCGAGCGCAGGAGCGCGGTGCGACAAAAGCTGATTGCGGTGGTCGAACAGATATACGCCGAGCAGGGCTGAAAAAAACCGGCAAAGTTGCCGGATTTCTGGCGAAAGTGATAGGTGGCTTCCTGCCTTGCGCGATGCATTATACGTGGAATTCGTTTGGGAGACGAAGCCATGAACAAGCAGGCCACCACTCCGCCGCCCATGAACGGCCGCGATCCATCGAACCTTCGCGGTGATCCGATCACTGGCGAGCGTTATCACTCCAAAGAGTTCGCTCAAAAGGAGTGGGACCACCTCTGGACCAAGATCTGGCACGTCGCCGGACGCACCGCCGAGCTAGAAGAGGCCGGCGACTTCGTGGTTCACAACTTCATGAAGGAATCGGTGATCTGCGTGCGCCAGCACGATGGATCGGTGAAGGCCTTCTACAATTCCTGTGCCCACCGCGGGATGCGGCTGGTCAACGAATCCTCCTCGGTCGATGCCTTTACCTGCCCCTATCACGGCTGGAGGCATGGGCTCGATGGCGTGGTCGAATTTGCGCAGGACCCCGAGGATTTCACGCAAGGCAGCCCCTGCGGCAAGCGCAAGCTCAAGGAACTGCGTTGCGAGGTCTGGGGGGGCTTCGTGTGGTACACGATGGACGACAATGCGCCGAGCCTGCACGACTATCTCTATCCGATGATGGAAGTGTACCAGCGCTACGCGATGGATACGGCGGTGCGCGTCGCGTGGTACCGCATTGCGCTCAACGCCAACTGGAAATTCGTCACCGACAATTTCTCGGAAAGCTATCACACCCGCACCGCGCACCCGCAAGTGCCGCCGTGGATCGATCAGGATGTCGATTCCGCACGGCTCGAAATCTGGCCCAATGGCCTTGGGCGCACGGTTCAGCCCATGCGTCCCTCGCTGACAGACCGCCCGGATGGCGGCGGGAATGCGATGTTCGAAGCCGAATTGCGCAAATGGGACATCGATCCCGATAGCTACGAAAGCTATGAGGAGTTCGCCATTCAGGGCTGGAAAGACCTGAAGGCGGCCAAGCGCAAGCTGTGGAAGGAGAAGGGCTATCTCCACTACGAACACCTCAACGATGAAGAGATCACCGACAGCCCGCACACGGTGATGTTCCCCAATGTCACGATCAGCTTCCTGCCGGACAATCTGGTTTTCTTCCGCAGCGAGCCGCACCCGGAAGATCCCGAGAAATGCTATTTCGACCTGTGGTGCATGGCTTTCCCGGTCGAAGGCCAGAAAGAGGTGGAATCGATCATGGCTGGCGTCCGGCCGCTCCGTGAGGCGGCAGAGTGCGAGCACCGCGACTTCGATCAGGGGCGCGGAATTCCCGAATTGGCGGGGCAGATTGTGTTTCAGGACATGGAGCTTGCCGAAGGGATGCAGGCCGGCATGCACTCGCGTGGATATTGCGATGCCTATCTCTCTTCACAGGAGACAAAGGTGCGCTTTTTCCATGAAGTGCTCAACGACTGGATTGAAGGGAGAAAGCCGTAATGGCGAACGTATTTGTAATTGGCGCATCGCGCGGTATCGGACTGGAACTGGCGCGTAGCCACGCAGCGCGAGGGGACCGCGTATTCGCATTTGTGCGCAATCCCGAGAGCGCTGGCGAACTGACCGAAGCCGCCGGTGAAAGCGCAGGTGCAATCTCTGTCCACGCGATGGATATCGGCGATCCTGCCTCGGTCACACAAGCTGCCGCCAATGCGGGCGGAGAGACGGTCGACTATCTCTACACCGTTGCAGGGGTGACGGGCCCGACCAATAATGAGCTTGAAAGCGAGATCGATTGGGATCTCTGGGATCAGGCCTTTGCGATCATGGTCAAGGGACCTCTGGCCGTGTTCAAGGCCTTTCTGCCCGCGATGCACGAAGGCACAAAGGTTATAAATTACTCCAGCCAGCTGGCGGCTTCGACGTGGCCCTATGGCGGCATGTATGCCTATGGCACGATGAAAAACGGGCTCAACCGCATGATGCGCTCGGTCGCCATTGATGTGAAAGAGCGCGGGATCATTGTGATCACGCTGCATCCGGGCTGGGTCACGACCGACATGGGCGGACCCGATGCCGACATCACAACAGAGGAAAGCGTCAGCGGCACGATTGCGCTCGCCGATCGCCTGACGATCGAGGACAGCGGCGATTTCTTCAATTGGAACGGCGAACGCCACGCCTGGTAAGGGAGAATAGACAATGGCCTTCACTGGACCGATCGAAGACCGCATCGCCATTCGCGAGCTGATGAACACCCACGCGCACGGCGTGATGAGCAAGGACCCCGACATCTGGGGTTCTATCTGGGCCGACGATGCATCGTGGGAACTGCCCGAATACCCCGACCTCGGCGTGTTCGAAGGCAAGAAGACCATCGTCGCCAACTGGATCGAATCCATGAAAGCCTACGGCACATCCAACATGGAAAAGCCGATGGTCTACTTCATGGAACCCGGCGCAATCGAGGTTGATGGCGATACTGCGACCTCGGTAGGTTACACCCACGAAGTATATGAGGATCCGCACAACAACGGACAACTCGTGCGCGGTGCAGGCCGGTATGACGACAGGCTGGAGAAGCGCGACGGCCAGTGGTTGTTCGTTCACCGCGCCTATCGCATCATCCACGAACAGCGCGGCTGAGTTCAGCCCGGCGGCGGCAATCGGGATTCATGCTCTTCGACTGTGAATACGCGGATGCGTGAACGGTCGAAGAGCTTTTCCTCGTCCTCGGCAATCATCGTTGCAATGTCGGGTTTGCCCGCATGCTCGAAAAAAGCCTGCATCCTCTCCTCGTCGGGGAACGTGATTTGCAGCACCACGTCAGCGTCTAAATCCTGCGTCTCGCCATCGAGCGGGTACAGGTGCTTGCGGACATAGCTCGTGGCATAGCCGGCCAGCACCTGTTCACCGATCACGCGGTGGTTCGCCTCGTAATAGGCGGTGAAGTCCGCCTTACTCATACCCTCGCGGCGTTTGAGCAGGGTGATCAGAGTGACGCTCAAGATACAGGCTGTGGCGCGTCTGGGTTCTCTTCGAGATACCAGGTCAGCCATTTGTGGAAGTGCTGGTTGCCGACTTCATTCCGACCGAACACCAGTTCCTTGTGCGCGCTGGTCTCGACACCTTTCTGGATCGCGTCACCCATCAGATAGTCTTCCTGATAGGTCACATCGCGGAAGAAGGTGATGAAACCCTCGGTCGCCTCGCGATCGGCGTCGTCCTTGTAGGGCTCGCGCCGCAGATAGTTGAGCACGGTGCGGTTCTTGTCGGGCGTCGGCCCGGGGAACAGCTGGGCGATCTGGGTGATCTCGGGCGCGATGAAGCTGGAGACATTGGGGAACAGGATACGCACGAAGTCGAAGCCGTTGTTCTCCTGTGTTCCCCACTCTTCGCGCGGGACATCCTTCAGGTTTTCGGCAATCGCGTGATGCGGAAAGCCGATACGCATATGCGGGCCGAAAAAGTCGAAGCTCATACGGTTCGACGGTGTGCGCGGGTGGACCGTATCGGGGTGGAGCGCGGCGAAGTGGTAGCCTTCGAGATAGCCGTCATAGGCGATCTTCCAGTTGGCACCGTGAATTTCGTGGCTGCCAAGGTAGCTCCAATTGGCAAGGTCGAGATCTTCGTAATCGCCAAGCGCGCCTTGAAAATATTCGTCGATGTCAATCGAGCCTTCGGGGTCGAGGCAAACGAAGATCATGCCCGCGTGCTCTTCGCAAGGCAGTTCACGCAGCGCGCGCTCTTTCTTGTCGACGTCACCGAACAATTCCTTTTCAGCCACCGCCAGCAGCTTGCCGTCGAGGCCGTAAGTCCATGCGTGATAGGGACACACGAAGCGCGAGCATTTGCCGCGACCATCCTCGGCAACCGGCGCGCCGCGGTGCGAGCAGACGTTGAGGAAAGCATGCGCCTTGCCCTGTTTGTCGCGGGTGACGAGGATCGGCATGCCGACCGCTTCCATCGCCTTGTAGCTGCCCGGCTCCTTCAATTCGGCAGTGAAGGCCAGCATCAGCGGTAGCTTTTTAAAGATAACGTCGATCTCGCGCTGCCACTGCTCGGGATCGCTATAGGCATCGGCGGGAATTCGCATCACGCTGTCAGTCAGCTGGGTGTGCTTGTTCTCGACAAAGTCGATCATCGCCTCTGCGGCGTTGCCGATGGATTCGATCCGTTCAACCTTGGTCATGGTGTGCATATTCTCCCAATATGTTGCCTTTTCTGACCGACCCACCAAGCCTTCGCAAGCTGTCACAGGTGAGAGGTGTCGCGGCAGGAGCATCTGACTAGGCAGGGCGCTGGAGGATAGCCGAAATGGGTAAAACTGCGCCTTGGAACTGGCTCGAACAGCCACCTGCACATCACCGCGATCACGCACTTTCGGACTGGCGCCGCGAGACCATTGCGACGCTCGCCGAGACCCGCGTGACGGAGGACCCGGACTTTGTCGCGATTGTCGACGGTGTGCGCAGCATGACCCGGCGCGAGTGGCTAGACGAGGCGCGTGCGCTTGCCGCTGCATTGCAGGGCAGGGGTCTGGAGCAGGGCGATGCGGTCGCGTTCCAGCTGCCCAATTGGCACGAGGCTGCGGTCATCAACCTTGCCGCTGCCATGGCGGGGCTGGTCGTCAATCCGATCGTCCCGATCTACCGCGACGCCGAAGTGCGCCAGATGCTGGGCGACTGCGGTGCGCGGGCGATCTTCACCTGCACCTCTTTCCGCCGCTTCGACTTTGCCGAAATGGCGCAGCGGCTGTTGCCTGAACTGCCTGCGCTCGAATTCGCCTTTACCGTTCGCGGCGAGGGCGGGGACGATTTTGCGAGCCTACTCGAAGAAGGCCGGGGCCGTTCGTTCGAACCGGTCGATGTCGATCCGTTCGGGGTGAAGATGGTGCTCTACACTTCTGGGACGACGGGGCGACCCAAAGGCGTGCTGCATTCGCACTCGACGCTCGAATTCACCCTGCGCCGCAGCGCCGCGCATTGGGGCATCGAGGCCGGAGACAGTGCGATCATGCCGTCGCCGGTCACGCATATCTCGGGCTATGCCAACGGCCTTGAAATGCCGCTCGTGGCAGGCACGCGCACGATCCTTATGGAAGCGTGGAACGCGGACGAGGCGCTCGGCCTGATCGAAGAATATGGTGTGGTGGGAACAGTTGCCGCGACCCCGTTTCTTGTCGAGCTGGCAGACCGTGCCCGGGCTGCCGGAAAGCGCCTGCCAACCATGCGCTTCTTCGCCTGCGGCGGGGCAGCTGTTCCGCCCGAGCTGATCCCGGCCGCCAATGGTGCGTTCGAAAATCTCAGGGCGTTCCGCGTGTTCGGCGCTTCCGAAGTGCCGCTGGTGACCTATGGCTGGCCGCAGGATGAAGCGCTGGCCGCGACCACCGACGGCGAAGTGGTCGATTACGAGGTCCGCATCGTCGACGAGGACGGGCGTGAAGTGCCGGAGGGCAGCGAAGGTGAAATCCTCGCCAAAGGGCCAGCGATGATGCTGGGCTATGCCGACAAGGCACAAAGCGAGGCGGCCATCACCAGGGACGGCTTCTTTCTCACCGGCGACCTCGGCACTCTCGATGCCAGCGGGGCGCTAACCATCACCGGTCGCAAGAAAGACCTCATCATTCGCGGCGGCGAGAACATCAGCGCGGTCGAGATCGAGGACGTGCTGCGGACCCACGCGCAAGTGCGCGATGCGAGCGTTGTGGCCATGCCGCACGAACGGTTGGGCGAGGGGGTGTGCGCCTACATCATCTGCGAAGGCGGTCAGCCGGACGCGCAATCCCTGATCGACCACGTGATTGCAAGCGGGCTGGCCAAGCAGAAGATTCCCGAACGCTGGGAATTCGTCGACGATTACCCGCGCACAGCCAGCGGCAAGATTCGCAAGGACCAGTTGCGCGCTGACGTGAAGGCAAAGGTCGAGGGCGGGGGTTAGCCCGCCCAGTTCGCTCCGGCTGCATGGCGACCGGCGCGGCGACCGAAATAGCTGCCCGGCCCAAGGCTCATACCGCTGGCATAGCTTTTACCGCTGCGCGGGATGTGCGCGGCGCTCGCTCCTGCGGCATAAAGACTCGGGACCGGTTCGCACCGCGCATCAAGACATTCGCCATTCGCGCCCGTTTTCAGCCCGCCTAGCGTGATGAAGAGATAGGTCGAACGGTCGAAGGAAATGTCGAACGCCGCATAGGGCCCCTGATCGAGCGGCTTGAGCCATTCGGACGATTTGAACAGCACCGGATCGCGCCCTTCGGCGGCGTTGGCATTGTATTGCGCCATGGTTCGCACCAGCGATCCGGCAGGCAGATCGAGCCCGCCTTCCATCTCCTCGATGCTTTCCCAGCCATCGACGAAGCTGTGATGGGCGGTCGGGATTTCCGGATAAGCGAAGATGTCCTGATCGACGATCAGCCATGCCTTCTGGTCGGGCTGTTCCATAATGAAATTGCCGGTCCGGCCATGATAGCTGTCTTCGGCCACGAACCGCTCGCCGCGCTTGTTGACGATGATCCCCTTGATAAGCTGCGCGGGCGGATAGATCGACGCGGTCGGGATAACGCCGTCCATCGCGCTGGTGGCGGTGCCGACCGAGACGCCGAGCCGGACGCCGGCGCCGTCATTGGAAGGAATACCGAGCGGTTCGGAGGTTTCGCCCAACAGCGGGATATTCTTGGCGATCATCTCGCTGTTCATGTTGAAGCTGCCCGCCGCGATGATGACGCCGCGCCGCGCTTCGACATGGATTGTGCCGCCCGATTGCTTGATCCGCACACCGACAATACGGCCATCGGCGTTGCGGACCAGATTGGTTACTGCGCTATCGTAGATCGCAGGCACGCCCTCTTCCTCGCAGCGGGAAAGTAGCGGTGCCATGCCGACCGAACCCGCGTTCTCGCCGGTCCCTGCAACTTTGTGCCCGCGCGGCGCGGCCTTGGCGACTTCGCGATAGGGCCACAGCTTTTCGTTGCCGGTGTACATCAGGCATTCGGTGGTATCGAGGAATACCGCCTTTTCGAGATGCTGGGTGCGCTCGAACGGCAGGCCCTGTTCTTCAAGCCAGGCAAAATGGCTGGCGCTGTCATCGCAGAATTTGCGCACCGCCAGCGGATCGAGCGGGTCGCAGCTCGCCATCATATAGGCGGCCATTTCATCGGGGCTGTCCTCGTGACCGAGCGCTTCTTGCACCGCGGTCCCGCCGCCGAGGTAATAGATACCCGAGGATACCGCGCTTGCCCCGCCGCCGCCGCTGGCGCGTTCGACGATCAATACGTCGGAACCTGCGCGATGCGCTTCGAGTGCCGCGCAGCAGCCTGCGACACCTTGTCCGATCACCAATACATCGCAACTGCGATCCCATTGGTCGACAGTGTCTGCGGCTATCGCTTCGGGAATATCGAGCTCGCTCATTTTGACTCGGTTGCAGCGGCTACCGCTGCGTCCATTTCCTTGGCTGTGGGATTGCGGCGCAGCGTCAGACCGCCGTTCACCTGCAGGTTCTCGCCGGTCATGAAACATTCGTCTTCAGCGAGAAAAACGGCAGCTGCGGCAACATCTTCCGACGTTCCCCAACGTCCCAGCGGATAGCTTTCGCGGAAGCTTTCAAACAGGCCGGGGACTTGTTTGGCTTCGGCGTTCATCGGCGTGTCAGTGAGGCCGGGCGAAATCGTGTTGGCGCGCACGCCTTCCTCGCCGAACTCATGCGCGATGCAGCGGATAACGTGATCCATGCCTGCTTTCGTGCCCATGTAGGCGGCGTGGTTGTTGAGCATGATAACCGAGGTCGCAGAGCTGATCTGGATCAGCGATCCGCCGCGTCCGCCGCGGCTTTTTGCCATTTTGCGCAGCATTGCCTGAAAGAACTGGAACGGCCCGACGAATTGCAGCGCGCTCATGGCTTCCAGCTCTTCGCGGGTGTTGTCGAGGAAGGGGGTGAGAAGGCCCCAGCCGGTTGAGTTCACGGCAATGTCGATACCGCCCAGCTTTTCATTCGCGACATCGGAAAGCGCGTTGACGCTGGCTTCGTCGGTGATGTCACAGGTCGCCCACTCGCAGCCGGTTTCGTTGGCAAACTCTTCAAGCTCTGCCTGTTTTCGGCCGGACACCATGACTTTCGCGCCCTCGTCGAGATAGCGCCGCGCCATCACCTGGCCCATATTGCCGGTGCTGCTGGCACCGAGAATGAGCGCGCTTTTGCCTTGCAATCTGCCCATTTTGCCTCTCCTTCGCTGCTTGGGTAACATTCCGCGAGCGCGAGAGGGCCTGTAGAAAAGCACAGTGGCCACTCCCCCTCCAATGCCGCAGTTTGGGGGAAACTAGGAAAGGAACGTTTCGCATGGATCTCGGACTGAAAGGGCTTAAAGCCATTCTCGTGGGGGCCAATGGCGGCATTGGTCGCAAGGTCGCACACGCATTGGCAGCCGAGGGTTGCAACGTCGCGATTTGCGGCCGCTCGCAGGACAAAGTCCACCCCGCGCGTTCCCAACTCCGCGACACCGGCGTCCCGGTCTACGCCGAAAGCCTCGATGTGACCGATGCTGCGGCTGTGCCCGCATTTGTCGAGAAGGCAGCGGGCGAACTGGGCGGCTGTGATATCTTCATCAGCTTCACCTCCGCCAATCTGGGCGAAGATAGCGATGCCGGTTGGGAAGCGGTGATGAATGCCGACATCCTGCCGATGCGCCGCGGCATTGCGGCCGCTATGCCGTTCCTCGAAAAGTCGGACAACGGCTCGATCATCTGCATGAGCTCGACCGGCGCTGTCGAGGAATTCATGGGTGTGCAGCCCTACAATGCGCTCAAGGCTGCGGTGATGGTTTATTCGGCCGGTCTGTCGCAAAACCTCGCCGCCAAGGGCATTCGCGTGAACTGCATCACGCCCGGTCCGGTAATGACCGAGGACGGTCCGTGGGCAGGTATCAAGGACAGCATGCCCGAATTCTACGAAGGCATTCTCGCGCAAATTCCGATCGGTCGCCTGACCGACGGTGAGGAAATGGCGAAGACGATTGCTTTCGTCGCGTCACCCACCTGCAAGGCGATGACGGGTGCAAACCTCGTCGTCGACGGCGGCTTCACCAAGCGGGTGCAGTTCTAACCGGCTTCAGTGGCGCTGCATGGCACCGCCATCCACGAAGAAACCCTGACCTGACATAAAGCGGGCGTCGTCGCTGCACAAAAAAGCGACGACGTCTGCAATGTCTTCGGGCTGGCCGAGCCGACCGAGCGCGGCCTTGTTGATCCAGAATTCCTTGAATTCGGGCATGTCGGTAAAGGCAGGGGCCGTCATGGGCGTGTCGATAGCGCCGGGTTGCAGGCAGTTTGCGGTTATTCCGAACTTGCCAACCTCTGCCGCGATGCTGCGGGTCATCCCCAACACCGCATGCTTTGACGCCCCGTAGGCTGTCAGCCCTTCGTCGCCAAAACGCGAAGTGGTCGAACCGATGGTGACGATCCTCCCCGCAGGCGAGTCTTTCAGATGTGGAAGCGCATCACGAATGAGGCGCAGGACCGCAAAGACGTTCACCTCGAACACGCGGCGCATGAAATCATCCTCATGCCCTTCGAGCGGCATGAAGCCTGTAATCCCTGCGCAGGGGACGACAATATCGAGCCCTCCAAGCGCCTCGACAGCCTCTTCCACCAGAGCCGTGTTGATGCCGTCCCCGGTAACGTCGGCCAGACGGTCAACTTGGCCCTGAAGGTCCACGGTGAAGACCCGCGCGCCGTCGCGGGCGAGCCTTTCGACAATCGCCTCGCCGATGCCTGAGCCTGCGCCTGTGACCAGCGCTCTGCGCCCTTCGAGCCGCCCGCTCATTCTGCAATCTTCAGCACGAGCTTGCCCGTGTTGGCACCCGAGAACAGCCGCATGAAGGCAGGATAGGCGTTTTCGAGTCCCTCCTGGACATCTTCGTCCATCACGACTCTTCCTGCGGCCATCCACTTGGCCATTTGCGCGCCACCTTCGGCAAAGCGATCGACATAGGCACTGATCAGATAACCGTGAATGGTCGCCTCCTGCGCCAGCACCTGCCAGAGATTCCGCACGCCGAGTTTCTCGGGCGAATTGTATTCACTGATGAGACCGCACAGCACGATCCGGGCGTGCTTGGCGAGGTTCATAAGCTCGGCATCCATCACATCGCCGCCGACATTCTCGAAGATCATGTTCACACCATCGGGAGCCGCAGCGCGGATCTCCGCCGCGAGCGTATCGACGTCCTTGCCCTTGTAGTCGATCGCGATGTCATAGCCGTAGCGTTCGGTCAGCTTGCGGCATTTGTCGGGCCCGCCAGCGATGCCGATTGTACGGCAGCCTTTGATCTTGCCGATCTGCCCGACCACCGATCCGACTGCACCTGCTGCGCCCGACACCAGCAAGGTTTCGCCTTCCTGCGGCTTTGCGACTTCGAGCAATCCGAAATAGGCGGTCAGACCAACCGCGCCCATTGCCGAAAGGAAGCGCGACGGCCTGTCCACCAGACTTACGTCAATCGCGCTGGTAAAACCGCCGGGCATGACCGGCGAATAGTCTTCAAGCGCGTTCAATCCCATGACCCAGTCGCCCGGCTTGAAATCGGCGTTGTCCGAGGTGTGGACCCGGCCAACGGTTGTAGCGCGCACCGCATCGCCGAGCGCAATCGGCGGCATGTAGCTGGGAACATCATCCATCCAGCCACGCTGGGCGGGATCGAGCGAGGCGAAGTGGTTGCGCACGACGAAGCCACCCGCAGGCGCTTCGGGCACAGGCTCGCTAACCAGATCGAAATCGGCGGGAACAGGTTCGCCCTCTGGGCGGCGTTTGAGCAGGAAGCGGCGGTTCTCAGGCATTAGGTAACTCCTCTCATTCGGACCTTATCGTCGCTGCACCCCTTCTCTGTGACACCTATGAAAAAGTGCAGTGGGCGAAATTGAGAAGTTGACCGATAGGTCAATCGACGAGGGCCATCGCATGGCCCCGCGTTTGGGAGGAATTTATGAAAGCTGTGATCACCCGCAATCTTGTCGGGACCGCGCTGGCAGGTGCAACGCTTTGCTGGGCCGTGCCCGCAATGGCGCAGGATGCCGACGAGGCAAGTGCCGAGAACACGACCGATGGCGGTGAAATCATCGTCTCGGCACGTCGCCGCAACGAAGCACTGCAAGACACGCCGGTTGCAGTGACCGCGATCAACGCCGCCATGCTGGAGAGCAAGGCTGCGCTCACAATCGGCGATCTCACCGGCTCTGCGCCGAACATTCTTATCACCAACCAGAATTCGGGCGCGGCTGCGGCCAACCTCTCGATCCGCGGCCTGACCTATGCCGACATCGAAAAGTCGCAGGAGCCGACCGTCGGCGTCGTGGTCGATGGCGTTTTCATCGGCACCTCTACCGGCCAGTATTTCGACTTCTTCGATATCGAACAGCTCGAAGTTCTGCGCGGTCCGCAGGGCACGCTCTTCGGTCGCAACAC
>JAYPMZ010000009.1:35375-39537 GCA_038130205.1 Erythrobacteraceae bacterium
TATCAATATCCGCCGCACCCGTCCCAAGGACGAATTCTCGGTCAAGGCCGAGGTCTCCTATGGCCGCTTCGACACGCTGGCGACCCGCGCGGTTGTGAATGTGCCCATCGACGAGGAAATCGGCCTCGCGGTCAAGGGCTTCTATTTCCACAATGAAACCGACGGCTGGTACACGCAGGCCCAGACCGGCGCGCCGCGCGGTTACAGCAATAATGAAAACTTCGGTGCCGCGATCAAGCTCGAACCGGCCGGTTCGCCGCTCGATATCGTGGTGACGATCGAAAAGCAGATCCAGCGTATGGATCCGGTCGTTTCGAACCTTACCAATACCACCGAACTGTTTGCCGGCTTCATTCCCGCAGTCGAGGTCAACCGCAACAATCAGGAAGACCTCTACACCGTCTTCACGCTGCCGAATGAATCGAACTATTCGGCGCCGTCAGTCACTGCGGAGATGAACCTCGACCTCGGCGGCGTCACGCTGACTTCGGTCACCGGCAGCCGCCGGATGAAGGAGAGCCAGACACAGGACTTTGATGGTTCCTCGGTCGACCTCTACTTTACCCGCCGCGAACAGACCTATGAGCAGTTCAGTCAGGAATTGCGCCTCGCCGGTGATCTGGGTGCGACCTTCGACTATGTCGTGGGTGCGTACTATTTCGAATCCGACTACGATCTGGTGCAGTTTACCAGACTGTTTGCATTCAACCCGGCGGTCGATCCCGCTGATTTCGACACCAACCCCCAGCAGGTCAGCGGTTCGACCGAAAGCGTCGCCTTGTTCGGTGACTTCAACTGGGCGTTCGCGGATGATTTCCGCCTGTCCTTCGGTGGTCGTTACACCCGTGACAAGAAGTCACTCGTCAACGCTTTTGGCGGGGTCGAGATCGGTCGCGGCGAAGACACCTTCAAGAAATTCACGCCCAAGATCGGCCTTGATTACCGCCCCAACGACGACATGATGCTCTACGCCTCGTGGTCGCAGGGCTATCGTTCCGGCGGTTTCAGCCCGCGCGCAGGTTCGGCTGCGAGCGCCAGCCAGTCCTACGGCCCCGAAGTTGTCGACTCCTACGAAGTGGGCGGCAAGTTCGACCTGTTCAACGGCATCATGCAGCTCAACATCGCCGGCTTCGTGTCGAAGTATGATGATCTGCAGCAGAACAACACGCTGTTCTGCGCAACCTGTGCCACGCAGAATGAAACCATCACTTCGAACGTGGGTTCGGCAACGGTCAAGGGCATCGAGGTCGACTTTACCGCGCGGGCTACGGACGAACTTACATTCTCCGGTGCGCTCGGCGTGCTCGACTCGAACTTCAAGGGCTTCATCGTCGGCGGCCTGTCGCCGGTCACCGGCCTTGTCGTGCCGTTCGACTATTCGGGCAATGACCTGATCTACAACCCGGACGTCACTGCTTCGATCGCAGCTGACTACGAAGTGCCGACCAGCTTCGGTGAAGTCGCTGCCAATGTCGGCTTCCGCTACATCGGCGCCTATGACCAGCAAATCTCGGTGGGTGGCCTTTCGGGTGACCTCACCAATGGCCCGATCATCGTGACGGGCAACGACCCGCGCGTTCGCACGGACTCGCAGCAGCTGCTCGATGCGAGCCTGCGGTTCAACTTCGAAATGGGCGACAGCGAGGCCTACCTCGTGCTCTTCGGTCGCAACCTGCTCGACGACCGTGGCCCGACCCACGGCTTCACCGTCGCCGGTCTGTGGTCATTCGGTACGGCGCGCGAACCGCGTGCCTATGGTGCGACGCTCGGCTTCAAATACTGAAGCCTTGCATTTGAACGATAAACTTTGAAGGGGCCGGGGCGAACAAGCGTTTCTCCGGCCCCTTTCCATTTCTGGATCAAGGAGAGCTGCAATGGCTGGACGACTTCAAGGCAAAATCACTCTGGTAACCGGTTGCGGTTCCGATCGCGGGCTCGGCGCGGCGATGGCGCATCGCTTCGCCGAGGAAGGCGCTGTCGTTTACGCGACCGATCTCGATGGTGAGGGTCTGGAAGGCGTCGTCAATGCAATCAACGCCAAGGGCGGTACGGCGCACGCGGTGGTCCAGGATGTAACCGACACCGGCCAATGGGACGCGCTGTTCGAGCGGATCGAGGCTGAGCACGGCCGTCTTGACGTGATCGTCAACAATGCCGGCATCGCGGTGCTCAAGATGATTGGCGATTTGTCCGCTGCCGACTGGTCGAAGCAGCTCAGCGTCAACCTAGACAGCGTGTTCTACGGCACGCAGGGCGCGATCAAGCTCATGCGCAAAGTCGGCGAGGGCGGCTCGATCATCAACCTGTCGTCGATCGGCGGGCTTGTCGGCGTGCCTGCCAGCACCGCCTATGGCGCAGCCAAGGGCGGCGTGCGCATTTTCTCGAAGGCGGTTGCAATGGAATGTGCCGCGGAGAACATTCGCTGCAACTCCGTACATCCCGGCATGATCGAGACCGCGATGCAGGACGTGGCGCGGCGCGACAATCCCGAAGGGTTCAAGGAAATCGTCAAGGGCATACCGATGCAGCGCATGGGCGATCCGCTCGACATCGCGAACATGGTGCTGTTCCTCGCAAGCGACGAGGCAGGCTATATCACGGGCGGCGAATTCACCGTCGATGGCGGCGTTACCGCGATGTAAGGTCAGGAGGATGCGAGCCAGCGGATCGCATTCTCCACCAGCCGCCGGTAATCGGGATGCTGGAACACCTGCGGGCTGTCGCCGGGTTGAAGGTAAACCAGATCGCTATTGCTCGCCTTCTTGGTCCAGCAGGCGAGGTTCGATCCTGCCGGATGGTCCCATCCTTCACGCGAATACATCGACCCGCGCACCGCAAGGTCTGCGCTGTAGAAATTGTCGCGCGAGTAGCTGTGGGACGAACGTAGCAGCGGGGTTACACCGGCTTCATCAATCTCAGCCAGATAGGGCTCGTCAGTGATTGCGAAGCGCGGCGAAACGCCTTGGGTCACGGGGTGATCGGCCACGACCTCCAGCTCATAATCGACCTCATGGGCATAGCCGCTGTCGAGCACCTGTTGCCCGTGCCATTCGTCCGGATGGTAGAAGAAACGCCCGCCCAGCATCTCGCCATAGCCGGGCCAGGCAGGCCAACCGGCAAGCGCGTGATGAAGCGCGAGAATTCCCGTCCCCTGTTCGCACAGAGCGGTGATGCCCTCTCGCAGACCGGCAGGGGGATCGACATATTGCGGCGGATTGTCGGGAGCATCGAAATCGAGGCCGGGCATGTCGTAGAGGATCAGGACATCAAACCCGGCCATGCCTTCGGGGGTCATCAGGCGTGCAGCAGCCGGTTGATCGACCATGGTCACGGCGATGCCCTCCATCCCTTCGAACAGCGCGGCAAAGCCGTTGCGATCGAACGGATGCCCGCGCACGGCTGCGAGGCATTGGATGGGAGAGCGATAATCGACTGTCGGCACGGCGCCCTCCGGCTCTAGCTGCGGACGTCGACGATGACCTTGCCGGTATTCTTGCCGGTCATCAGGCGCGTGAAGGAATCGAGCACGTTTTCGATCCCGACGGTTTCATCGAAGCCGAGCTGCATCCGGCCTTCGAGATACCAGCGCTTGAGCGCAGGGTAGTAGTCTTTACCCTGAGCCATGAAATCGGGCAGGAAAATTCCCTTTATTGTCAGGCGTTTCATCAAAATCTGGTCGAAGCGAGCAGGGCCGGGAAGCCCGCTGTCGCTGGTGTAGCCGCCGATCAAACCGCAAATGCCGATCTTGCCGTACAACGTCATGTTGGGCAGCGCCGCGTCGAGGATCTTGCCGCCGACGTTTTCGAAATAGGCGTCGATATTGCTGCCCAGTTTCTGGAGCTCGGCCTCGACATCCTGCGTCTTGTAATTGATCGCAGCATCGATCCCCAGTTCGTCGGTGAGATAGCGGCACTTATCACCCGATCCGGCGATTCCGATCACGCGGCAGCCCATGTTGCGCGCGATCTGGCAGGCGACACTTCCGGTGGCTCCGGCAGCAGCGGATACCAGAACGGTCTCGCCCGGTTTGATGTCCATAACGTCCACCAGTCCGCACAAGGCTGTCCAGCCATTGAGGCCCAGCGCACCGAAATGCTGGCGCACATCATCGATTTCCGAATCCAGTTTGGTCATGCCCGAAAGCATCGGATAGACCGTGCTG
>JAYPMZ010000010.1:0-5274 GCA_038130205.1 Erythrobacteraceae bacterium
GAGATGTCCTGAGCCTCCAGAACTTCGACCAATGCCTTTGGGGTAAGATCAAGGTTTGCGGTCATGCTCGTTCTCCTTCAACGAGTTCTGAGAGTTCGATTAAGGCATTCGCCTGGCCAATGATCTCATCTCTCCATGAGAGCACCTCCAACCATCGATTGGGTATTCCGGATAGACCATAGACAGCCCCTGCCAGTTGCCCTGTGATGGCTGCAGTTGTGTCGGCATCCGCCCCCAGATTGGCGGCGAGAAGGACTGCATTTTCGACACTGCTGGTCGTTGCGACGCACCAGATGGCGGCTTCGAGGGAGTCCACCACATAGCCTGAACTATTGATTTGCCTTCGGTGTTTGCCTCTCCAACTTCCAGCAGCGATTGTGGTAATCTCAGGGGCCTCAATGCTGCCTGCTCTGCTTTCTAGCTTCGACAAGGCTGCATCGAGATCATAACCCTCGCAGACGTCCGCAATAAGGAGAGCGAATTCGGCACAAGCCGACACGGCGGCAGGTGCGCCATGCGTGGTCGAACTCTGTTCTCTTGCGGCCTGGGCAAGCGCAGCACGGTCCTTCGTGAAGGCCAAGACAACCGGGGCCAATCGCATCAAGCTACCATTCCCTGCTGTATTGGGGGAAGTCGAACCCGCTTTCGGGTTTCCAGTCTTTAGGTAACGGTCGATAGCGCTCGATGTGGTGATGCCGATGTCGAAGCACTTCCCAGTGCAAGAAAAGCGCCCTTGGTCGCGCCAGCTTGCAAACTTATCCATGAGATCGCGCTGATCGAGCTCGCCATTCTCGATGATGCTTGCTGCCAATGCCAACGCCATAGCAGTGTCATCCGTCCACTGGCCTGGTCCGAGATTGAACGACCCTCCGCCAACCATGTCCGTGAGAATTGGATAACTGTCGCGAGACTTGAACTCGAGCGTTGTGCCGACCGCATCGCCAACTGCTAGTCCAGCCATCGCTCCCACCAAGCGATCCGCAGGTGACTGCCCCCTGCAACCTTCCAAGATAGGCAAGCGTTGTATGCTGAGGACATACTGTTCCTGCGCAAAAGTCTCGATCGCTCCTGGGCGAGTTTGGCGGACTTTGGAGATCGCGTGTGCGGGCTCGTCACCGAGTTCGGCGAGCAATTTCGCTGCGATGGTTCCCGCGCGACCAAGTCCACCTTTGCAATGCACGACGATGTTAAAGCCGCGCGCCAAGAGCGCCCTGAGTTCTTGACCTTGTCGAGCCCACTTCGCTTCAAAAGCTGAGTCTGGGACACTCGCATCTCGAATGGGCAAATGATACCATACCATATGGCGATCACGTACCGCCTCGCCCATGCGATCAACAGCGAGCTCTTTCAGCTCATGGTCTTCAATTAACGTGACTACTGCACGGGCTCCCCAGTCACGTACGCTATCGAGATCAAGGTCCAAATCTCGATCCCATGAACCGCTTGCCGCGTGGGTCTGTTTCTTGCCGGGGCAGAATGTGATGCCAATACGTCCGACTATTGCATCAGCGTGCACACTTGCAATCTTCAGGGGGTGGGACCTACTGGTTCGCTTCATAAGCTGAATCTCCTTCATGTCTCAAACAGACCTTAGAAGGAGCAGGAGCGCGGAAGGGTGCCCGTCGGAATTTTCCGGGTAGGGGGGAAGCCGTTGGAGAAGAAGAAAGCGATCGGGTTCTATTGGACGTTGCCGGTTACCTGGCGCGACGTCCCTGTCCCAGATGTCAGCGACATCGAGAAAGCCGCGCAACGGAGCAAAACGCTCGCTTGGCAACGCGAGGCAGTACAGCGCTGGGCGAGGGAAAATGGCTATGAGATCATCAAGGAGCAGGCCTACCTGGAGCTGCAGCCCGACAGAGTGCTGCCGTATGTGGAGGATGAGCTGAAAGGGCTTGCAGAGCTAGCCAGAGAAACTGACGCCTCCATACTGTTTGTAGATTTCAGTCAGGAGATTGGTTGGAGGCAGCACATCCTTCTTCGCAATTTAGCGGGATCGGAAGAGCCGTTTGAGGCCGTCGCTCTGCACGCGTCAGAGGCAGAACGGTTCGCACAGCATTTTTCTGGATGGCGTCAAGACTACAAGGATTGGCTAGAGACCCGGGGAGAGAGGATTACCCAGGCAAGAAAGCGAGCGGATGAGCTTCAAGGACAAGGCAAAAAATATCCAGAAATTGCGCACTGCCTCAACGAAGAGGGAATTAAGACCAAGACAGGCAGGCCCTGGACCGGAGACAATCTCAGGAAGTTCCTCAAATGAGCGTCCGTTGATGCACTTAGCGCGGAAAACTCCGAGCAAATCCCCCTGTTGCAGAGATTTCGATACTCTTTGACGCATCAGCAGAGGAGAGCACCGATGAGAGAATTTTCTAAGCGCAATGTCCATCCAGAATTCGATGCTTTGGTCGAAGAAAGCCTCGGCCATTACATTTACGTCTTGTGCGATGGCAGCACCCCCTTCTACGTCGGGAAAGGTGGCGGCAAGACAGGCTCTGGCAATAAGCGCCTAGCCGCTCACTTCGAGGAAGCTAGAAACATCCCACCGTCTTCGAGTGGCAAATCTCGCAAAGTAAACAAGATCCACGAGGTTTGGACTCGCGGCGACGTGACGTGGTTCGTCCTTCGCCGACAAATATCCGATGAGGCCACCGCATTCGCACTGGAGTGTGCGACGATCGATGTGCTCAAAGCGACAGGCTTCGACCTGACAAATGAACAGGGCGGCCACTACTCCAGCCACCTCGGCATGCTCGCCACGCCATCCGATGTGTTTGCTTCGGCAGCGAAGCCGTTTGACCTGGGATCCGCCAAACCTCTCGACGGTCGCCCCATCCTTCTATTCAACATCAAGAATGCAGCGCAGGCCAATCGCGGCAAATTTGCGACGGAAACGCTAGCCTATGAGGAAGCTACTCGGGAGGCTTGGCTCGTGGGTACCGAAATTCGAGAACTGACCAAGAAACTTGATGCGTCAAAAAAGCCTATTGCGATCGGACTTTCTGACGGAATCGCGCGCTCAGTTATGGTCGTCGATCGCTGGGAACGGGTTGCTCTGGCCGACGGCACGGAAGGTCACAAGTGGCGCATAGTCTCCAAGCAGGCACTAGAACCTAGTATCACTGATGCCGTCCTTTATCGCAGTTTTCGAAGGCTCACCGACCACGCAGCCGGCTATTGGGGATACGGTAATTGGGTCGCTTTTGTTCCAAACTACCAAGAGCACGAAGCCGAATTCATCCGCGGGGTTCAGGGTACGGCTGCTAAACTGAAGATGTAGCTGCAGGGCTATCTCGATTTGAGCAATCCCAAGAATTGACAACCACCATTTACGAGGTCAGCTTTTCGATCTGAAAGGATGCCAATGGTAAAATACGCGGAAGCGGAATGCGCAACTTGTTCAGCTATTCGCCCAAAATCTGATATGCGTCAGGTTCGGGTTAAACGGCTAGCGAGCATCTCGCATGGCTCCTCGTCTAGCTCGGGAACGAGCTACTCAAAATCCAAGAATAGAAACTCTAGTAAGTCGAGCCGCAGTACGCGTCGGAACTACAAGATTCAGGACGTTTGGGTTTGCAAAGGATGCCGTGCGCCAAAATCTGACAAAGAAGGCTTGGGCTTCTGGGGATGGGCGGCTGGTGCGGCGGTTTTGCTGGTGGCGCTTGGCTCGCAGAGCGGAGAAAATGAAACGCCGTCAGCAACAGGAGACACGGCTCAAGACGTTGATTTTCTTTCCAGCAAAGAGACGGGTACAACAGCGAACTCAGAGACTGAAATCATGGACAGCAGTACAAATTCTTTGGACCAGACAGATGACAGCCAAATCGTTTTCGAAAGCTCCCCGATAATCCAGCCGATCCAAAGTGAGACCCCAGAGCCCATCGAGAGCGCCCAGGAGTCCAGCAAATCGGTTTCTCCGGACTACGACTGCAGCGCAGTAACGGAAGCCGGGCGCGCCAATCTGGACTACCTTAAAGATATTGGCTGTGAGTCTGTCTACGAGGAAACGGTTGAGTAGCGCACTGGCGAGGAGCTATGGAGAGCTAGAAATAGGGTATTTCCCACCAATTAGATGAGGATTCCGGCGGCTGAGATCGCACGGCTGTTTGCCTGAAGCCAGTTGAGCTAATGCCCCGCTAAGTTCGAGGTCAATGCGACTTGCTTCAGCTCCAATCCCAATCTGCGATGATGCCGAAGTGGTCACTTAAGATCTCACCTCCCGTCCCGAGGGCAGACAACCCTTTTCGCCATCTGCAACGCGCCCCCTTTGACCCGGCGATGTGATCGATCGAATACCCGCCATCGTCAAACTCGCCCCCTGTGAAGAGCTCGACTCGATCAAGGACGGTCCGTTCTAGGGCATCAAACACATGCTGTGGAGCTGTGCGGCGGGGAACGGCCTGATTGAAGTCGCCTATGAGCAGGAACGGCTCATCCAGCTTTGAGAGATACGTCTGTAGGCCCCCGAGATAGGCCAAGTGGTCCTCCCAGCGCGCCCTGTCCTTTCGACCTGTGCTGACATGCGCGGCGGCCCACGGGATACACAAGCCGACAACTAGAAGCGGGCCTGCACTGGTTGTTGTTCGCCCCGCCACGAAGCGGCCCGGCGGTAGGGCTGGATCACCCAACATATCATGGGTAAGCCAAGGCTTCTTGCTCCACAGCAGCACCTTCCTTCGGTTGCCCTTCAGCGGATAGCCGTAGTCGGCTTCAGCGCAGATCGTATGGCCAAGCGAGCCCATGAACTCGGCATCCGCTTCTGTAATGCAAAGGATCTCCGGGTCTTCCGCAAGCAGGCGCTCACGCATCCTCCGACCAGCCGAGCGCGAAGGAGGCTTCCAGGCGACATTCCATGTCCCAACCCGTAAACTCATCCCCCCGCCATGGCCTTCTCGAAAGCACCCAGATATCGATCAGTGGTCTGCCGAAGCCAGCTACAGGCCTCAGGCCAGTTGTCACGATCGGCCATGTCGAGATCCAATTGCTTGCTGAACATGTACTTCCCGTCGCCAATAGCAGTCGCGAGTTCAGCCTCAAGTTGACTGGCAAAGGGTTCGAATTCTGCTCGAAGATCCTCTTCACTCTGGCCTCTAGCCGGGCGAACATAAGCTCCAACGCCACGGCTCGCGAGGTACATAGCAAGCACCGCTTCGGTGTCCTGTAAGTCGAGCCACTGAGCACTCGTCGCCAAGGGCGATGCTACATCAGGGTAGAGCTCTGAGAACTGTGTCCAAAACTCCAGCCTGAACCGACCGATCTCCGACAGCTCGCCTGTGTTTT
>JAYPMZ010000010.1:5284-10357 GCA_038130205.1 Erythrobacteraceae bacterium
TTTTCTTTTTTTGCTGCGGCCACTTGCCGATCCCAGTTGTTCGGCCTTTCGATGACTTCAAAAAGAGGAGCGAGCGGAGAATCTCCAATACGCACAACGCGCAGGCGAAGGGCAAAGAAAGAGAATGGGTCGACCGTATGCTCATTAAGCCAACGAATGGCTGAGAGGTGCTCCTCGCGGAACTCCGGAGCGACCCAAACCATCGTGTGAGTTTGCAGCCCGGCAAGGTAAGTCATGATCTGGCCGAGGTGCGTATGATCGGATGTCTCAAGCTGATTTTCGACGAGCACCACACTGTCATCGAGGGCGTTGCGCGCAATAATGTCGGCGCTGAAGGGACCACACCGCATCTCGGTGCCGGTTAGCTCTAGTGGAATGCCAATGGCAGCGCTCAGGCGATCCAGATTCTCCGCCAGCCATGGTGTGAAACGATGAGCTTCGTGGCTCCAAGCCTCACGGATCGGCACATCCGCAAGCTCGCCAAACTTCTGAACTGTCATTGCTCCATTCGTCTCCTCGGCAAGCTCATAGCGAACAGACTGATCTGCCCGGGCCGCCAGTCCAAATTAACGGCAAGCTTAGCCGTTCTGCTTCACTGAAGTAAGTGAAGCCATAAGTCGGATCGGCCTGTGCTTGAAGCTTCACATTGCTTCGATGCTCAATCCATGGTCCACTTCTCCACATGGGCCAGGCTAGATCGGATTTTGAGAAGCTCCTCTACGAAAGGCTAGTTCCTGAGTTTTGCAGTGCCCCGGCTCGCCGCCTTGAACCGTCAAGCTTCAGGCGTGAATCTGTGCAGGTGTCCAAGTTCGATGCGAGGCTCTTTCTCGCGGGTTTTCACGCTGGGCTCATAGAGCATCAGGGAAGAGGGATTTACTCAGCGGCCAAGAGCAACGCGACAGAGCAATTCTTCTGGGAGGGCCCGAAGGCTGCATCGCCAAGGCCCTTTACGCTTTGGCTTGAGCCTGTGATCACTCTGGCGGCCTTGGCCCGGCTTCATTTCGACCTCGAGTGGCCAAGCGAGCGCATTGGTACACAGTCGCCTGATTGGGCCTTTGACTTAGTCGCTATGCTGCCCAACCAAGCCTCTGAGCACATTGCGGGCGAGGTGAAGAAGTCGTCTAAAGAGGTCGACGATCTGATGACCCTCATGATCGAGTTCGGGCCGAAACCGAATGCGGAATGCCCTCCGCCATCCGACAAGCGACGCAATGCGTTTAAGAAGGTTGTAGCGCTGCGGAAACGACAGCCACCTCTATTCTGGGCCGTTGGGCCTGACGCAGATAGTCGAGCCTACCGGGTAAGCTATCGTGGCGACGTTAAACTGAGCTTCAAGCGGGTCGACGACGACGCGTTGAAATATCCTCTCGCTTGAAAGGCTGCCCAGTTCGGAAAAACAATAAGAAAAGGCCCACCCCCGCCCGGCGCGAACCGGACGAGGGTGGATCGATGCTCAAATCCGCCCGCGATAACCGTTCGGAGTGTTCCACGCTGGCTTGTCCCGCTTCACCAGCTGGTCACGAAGCGCACGTATGCGGTCTCGCGGCTGGTCGAGGAAGCAGAACTGAAGGTCGAGATCGTCCCTGTGCCTGGCGATCCTTCGTTCGACCAAGTCCTTCCCAGCTCCACAGCGGCGGTAGGCCCCAATGCGGGCACCGACACCTGTCTCCGGCGAGGCGGCGTAGGCGATGAATACGACCTCACCGTCCAGCAGGAAGCGGATAAGCCCCGGCTGTTTGAACCCGACAAGGTTTACGGTTTGCCAGCGGTCGAGTGTCGTCCATTCGATGTGTGGTTCAGTCATAAGTGATGCTCCAAAAAATAAAAAAGGATCCCCCTCTCGATCCACAACAGACCGAGAGAGGAACGTGGTTCAGGATTTCATATTGGCCGCCCCGGCCTCTACAGCGGCCTTCAACGTGTCGTTCGCGAGGTGGGCATACCTCATCGTCGACTGATGATCCGCGTGCCCCAAGATGCGCCCCACGGTGAACAGATCGACCCCGGCATTGATCATGAAGGAGGCTGCACTGTGCCGCAGGTCGTGGAGGCGAAGGCCCGGTAGCTTGGCCTCTTCTCGCGCGGTCGAAAATGCCCGCTTGATGCAGCTGTACGGCTTCAGCGTGAGCGGGTTGGGCAAGAGCCAAGGACACCCGTCGATCTCCACCAGCCCTTCGACAACCGCCACAGCGTCCTCGGAGAGTGACACCCGGCGCGCTTTCCCGGTCTTGCTGTCCGGGATCAACCAGAACCGTTGCTCGAGGCTCACGTGCTCCCACTTCGCCGTCAGAAGTTCGGTCTTGCGCGATCCCGTCAAGAGCAGCAGTTGCACGATAGACTTCAGCTGCGGGTTGCTCGACCCCTCGCAGGCAGCGATCAGCCGCTGTGCCTCAGCGGGCGACAGGAAGCGTTCTCGTGCGTTGTCGAACCGGAACCGGGGCACGCCCTTCACCGGGTTGACCTCGGCCCCAGGGACCTGCCAGCGGCGTGCCAACTCGAAGGAGCGGTTGAGGGTAACGCGATACTTCTCAACCGTGGCCGGAGCGAGGGTCTGACGCTTCTCGCCGAGCCACCGGGAGATGGCCTCCTCGGTGATCTCGTCTAGCCGGAGCTTGCCCCACTTCGGGACGAGATGATTGTTGATGACAGCTGCAACGTTCTCCGGGCGCTTCAACGAACTCTCGGCGTAGTCGATGTGGCGCTGAGCGAGTTCGGCATACAGTGGCACCGCTTTCTTGCGCTTCTTCCGGCCGGCTGGATCGCCTTCCATGACCACTTCGGCGCGCAGCTTCTTCGCCTTGTCTCGCGCCTGCGCGAAGGTGACGTCGTTGAACGCGGTGATCTTGGTTTGCCGCTGCCGACCGTTAGGGTCGGTGTAACGGAGGTAATATGTTTTGCCACTATTCCGACGGCACTCGAGCACGAAGCCGGTGGTTACAGTGTCGTAGTAGTCGACCCTCTTCTTTCCCGGAGGGCATGCGGCTGCGGCACAAAAGGCCGCATCGAGTTTGCGTCTCGGCATAGGTATTTCCTTTCGAAGGTTAGGGGGCAAGGATTGGGGGCGAGCGGGACCAGCCGCCGCTGAGCGGTGCCGCTAGGTCTCGGCAGTGGTGGTTGATGATAGCGCCGCAAGCGGGCTTAGAACGGCTCTACGGTGCTCATCAGGGCGGGGCTGAAAGCTCCGCTCGCACGTCGGCGCTCGCGAGTGGCATATCACCGGTCGATTGAGGCAGGGCCTTCACGACGCGCCATGCATTACGTTCAGCGTTTTCGACCTTTTGCAGGACTAGACCGCCGACGACGCGGTCCTGGCTTCGCTTGAAGTAGTGGCCCAGTTTCGAACGATTCATTTGCCCTCGGTCGATGACGGGCAGCTCCATTAGCGCGTCGAACAGATCACCTTCGTAAAGGTCCGTCAGCAGCCTTCGGATCGTTAGCGTTCGGTCCCCATGCGTTTCATGCCATGCCTCCAGAAGCCTGCGCAGGTTGTCTGCATCCGGATCGGTTTTCATCTGTTCGAGCAACGAGGTGGCAGGGTCGGCCAGACCAAGCCAGATGAGCGGATGCCTACAATAGTCCGCCCACTCGCCGCCGTAGCTCGCGATCGACGGGACATTCGTCTTCGGACAGCCTGTAGCCTTCCAGGCCTCGACAATGGTCAACGCGGCAGAGACGTAGCGCTCGCGCTCCTTCTTCAGCGCTGCAACCGGGTTGCCCTTGTAAGTGATCGTACCGGGCACCTCAGTGCGCGAGTTCAGGCGGATTGTCACAACTCTACGGAGCATGTCCTTGATCGGCCCCACATTGTTGCCGGACCCAAGCACAAGCGTCTGCGTGCCCACCGTCGCCACCTTCGACACCCCTAGCACGCGATCGGTAATCCTTGACGATGTCAGCATCCGATTGATCGCACCATGCGGCAGCCAGTCGCAGTCCATGTCATCAAACTCTACGACTGGCGGGTTCGGCATGAGGACCGAAAGCATGCTCTTGGTCGCCTCTTCCGACGTGCGCGGATAGCTCACCCGTACCGCTCCTCCAGGTCCGGCGAACAGTGCGATCACCTCGCATAAATAGGACTTGCCTGAGCCTGAGCTCGGGGCGGAAACATGGAAAGCGGGGGCAACCGGCAAGGAAGGGCGAACGACCGCTGTGAGGATAGCGGCGAGCGTTGCTGCCTCGTCGACCTCTCCGGCAAAGTGAAATTCGGCCAGGAGCTCTCGCAACGAAGTCAGCGCTTGCTCTGCAGCCTGTTTCGTCTTCTCGATCGCGGCAAATCTATCGGCTGGGAAGATCCCAAGCCTTAGCGTTTTTGGGTTGTAGCCGGGATCGGTGACAAGGTGCCCTTTGTCATCGAAGTAGGGCTGCCGTGCCAGACCCCGCAGTTCGGGCAAGAAGGGATACTCTTGTGCCTTGTATAGTAGGCTGACGTGCCGTGGCGGCGGATCGCATCGCTTCCACTCTTTCGAGCGACCGTCGAACTTCTCCCAATCCGCTGCCTTCGACAGGGCTAAAGTGAGTGCTGGCTCGCTCAGAGGGACCACTTGCATATCGCCAGTCGCATGGTCCTTTCGCACTGTAACGATCACATTGCCCGCATGGTACAGATCTTCGCGCTTGGCCAACTGTCGCTCCGCAGCGGCGAGTATGGCGGGAATCTCGCCACTGACGATCCGGATGGTTGGCCGGTTTCGTGCCTCCTGTTTTGTCAGGCCGAAGTGATCCAACAGCTCGCGTAGGTGGTAGGTATCTTTGTGCGAGTGCTGACAGACGAAGCCACCATCGGGGTACTCCTCGCTCGGTTCAAAGTACGCGGTCCCGGTATCGCGTTGATCGGTGTGTTCACTTACCCAAGGACAGATGACGTCGTGCCTGCCTGGTGCCAACAGCCTTTTGTAGAGCTTCCGATGCTTGAAGGCCGAAACCACGGGGCTCTCCTCGCTGCCCGGTCGAAATACGCCATACGGCGAGCGCGGCTTGAGCGCTTCAGGAGCACTAGAAGTTCGGAAGGGGTGCACTTGCCCGGCAAGGTCCGAGACGAGCTCCCGCTCCAGATGCTCGGCGGTGTACACT
>JAYPMZ010000010.1:10367-39311 GCA_038130205.1 Erythrobacteraceae bacterium
GTACTTAGGCTTGCCATTAATCCCGTTCGGCAGTCGGACCCAGCGGTTCATCCCCATTGCCCCCTTATCGGTCAAGCCAGCGGCTTTGATCGCCTGCTGAAGTGCTTGCACTTCGGCTGGGTCGCTCAAAGGTGGACTGATGCGATAGCCGACTTGATAGTTGCCCGGGCTGGTTTCTAACTCCCAGGTGGGCTCCGTGTCGCCGAGCAGGTCGTGGTCAACCTTCGTTCCCACATCGTCGAGGACGAGAGCATGATAGGCGGCGCAGTTTTCATTTCGGGCCTGAAAGCCCTCGTCACCAAGCCAGAATGACGCGCAGTTGATGTAGGTATTGAGGTCTGGTGCGCAGCGGTCATCGACTTCCTTTCCGTCGAAAGCTGGCCAACCTCCTGCCTGCGGATCGCCCGGTTTCGCTGTGACGGCCACCCGCGCTCCTTCCGGCAACTCGGCGAAGATTTTCTCCAGGAAGGCCCGGTTGGAGGGGGTAAAGACGGTAGAGGGGGTGGGTTTGCCCCCTTCACCTCCTTCTCCCCCTTTTGCCGCCGGGGGTGGGACGAGTGTCTTGGCGTCGATGGGTGTTGCGGCATTCGCAAAAGTGCCCCCATCCGAACCAAGTTCTTTGGCTTGTAGTTCCATTCCATATCCTTTTCGTAGTGCCCTCGAATGAGGAGTGAGCCTTCATCGGGGACGAAAAGACTTCGCCGGGAATTTCGTATGCCTCTACAAAGTATGCGGGTTCTGAAGGGGGGAATTGGAGAATATGCCGAAGGCGCATCACGCGTTCCGCTTGACATTGCGCCCGCAATTCACGACCGGTTTCTCGTGTCGGGCAAGAGGCGAAGATAGGAGAACGCCATGTCTGAACTTCGGTCCAGAAATTTGAAGATCGCTGACTTTCAGGCCCTAGTGAGCCGCTCCGACGAGGGCTCGCAGCAAAGTGCCGCAGCTAAGCTTGGCCGGAACCAATCATCAATTTCGCGCTCGATCACGAAGCTCGAAGAGGCGTTTGGGCATCCGATTTATGCGAGATCAGAGCCCTCTCGGATTACGCGTCGTGGCCAAGCCACCGTCACCCTAGCACGAGACATACTTACGTTATGCAGAACACACGAGGCCTCGCAAGCCGCATCAACGCGCCAAGGTGCCGCATCCACTAAGCCGGTCAAGAAGACCCCACCCAACGACGATTCTATGCGAGAAGCGCATAAGGATTACCTCGAGCGATACGCGCGCTGGTGTGCCCACATGTTCTATCGTGTCCCAGAGTCCTACCGTCCGGCTTTCATTGCCCGCTACAATGCATGTGCGGCTGAGTATCAGCGACTTGAGTCGGCAGCATAGGTCGCAATCATACCGGCCAGCAGCAGCGCATTGAGCAGCAGCAGCGCCGCCACGGGGCTAATCAGGAAAACGGCAAACACCGTCGCCCCTCCCAGCCGGATAAGCGTCCCGATTGGATCGATAATGAGCGCAGCCACCAACATGATCAGTAGTATGATGATGCTGACCTGCACGGCGACCTTGAGGGCGGCCAAAGCCAGAGCCGCCCCCATGATGAAGCACAGCGCCCTCATGCGCCCTGCCCTTCACTGCAAAGCTGCGCGAAGGGTGATGTGTCGGCATCCTCGATCAGCAGGATAAAGGCAAAACCACTGTCGCCGACGCAATAGAGCGCCTCCCACCAACCGTCGTGGCGCTCAAGCTAGTCCCAGTCGGGTGACGTCGGCTGGTCGTCAATTCGAGAGCGCAGCGGGGAGAACCCTACAGCTTCGACAACTTCGGCCTCTTGATCGTTGGCTTCGATCACAAGCACGTGGGTGAGGTCCTGCAAGCCGCAGTGCAGCGTATCTGCCAGCCGATCGCTCAGCAGGATCTTAAGGTTCGGATTGAGCGGCTGGTCGAGCACGGCACGTAGTGCTTCGATGGTGGGTAGATCGATCATGGGTAAATTCCTTTCGGACATAAAAAATGCGCCCGAGGCGGATTGCCTGGACGCTTGGTTTCGGTTGGGTGTGGTGGTGTTAGGTCAGGCTGGCTTTACAGAGGCCGAGCAGCTCTCGATCAATGTCCGGCTGGTCAGGAACGAAGACAACGTGGCCGAACCCGTCATCGCTCAGAACGAATACGGCCTCGTACCAGCCGCCCTCTAAGCGGATGAACTCCGGGTCTTCGAAGGGCCTCCCCCGTAACGCGGCCAGGAGGGCCAGCGTGTCGCCCGGCTGGGCCACGAAGAGCCACGCGATGGGCTCGGCATCCAGCAGAGCAGCGTAGTGCTCCAGGCGGCTCTCTGGCCGGCTCTGGGCGCAGCAGATGGCGGCGTGGCGGGTCGCCCTCGCCGAGGTCAGTACGAGCATGAGTATCTCTCCAAATGAAAAGCCCCCGGAGGTCGTCCGAGAGCTTCAGGGGGGGGAGGGGGCGGCAAATTTTGCCTCCTCATATAAGATACCCCGTTTTGCGCGGCTGGATTGCGCCTTAAACCCAGTCATTGAAATTTGCCGAACCAGTGTCCGAAAGCAAACCTCGGGCTATCGCACTGAATGTCTGCATTTGGGGGTGGTTCCAGCATGTCCGGCTCTATTCGTCAGCGGTGGGTCTATAGCGAACATTATCAATTGCCACCGCCTCGCCTTGCTCTGGCAAGTTGTCCGAGACCTACTTCAGATCTTTTCTGCTTCCCGCAGTGTTACTTCTCTGCAAAAAGCAAGAAATGGAACCAGTTCAAAACACCCCCCTCTTTCCGCTTCACATCAAATCAGAAATCCAAAGCCACAACGGCCAAATCTTGCGCGATGTGACAATTAACAGCCCGTTTAGCGTAGTACTTGGACCTAACGGGTCAGGTAAGACACATCTATTCAGAGGCATGAAATCTTCGTTTATTTCAGCGGCTGCTGGAAAAAAGGTTCGGTTTGTGTCAGCTGGGCGCATGGGGTTGATGGAGCAGTTCCGGTCCGATTTTGATGGCCATCGCAACAGTAGTCCCCGTTACGACGAGGCCACCTACGGGAGCAAAAAAGATACTGTCAGAAGGCACCGGACCGAGACGCTGCAGGGAGATTTCCAAACTCTCTCAGAACGTGTCGACGTTCAAATCAAGGTCCAAGAGCGGCTGAGGAAGCTCTTCCGGCGTGATGTAATCATCGAATGGGACGCAGGTCATTTAAAGGTCCTCTTCAATAGGAGCGATGAAGCATCAGCCCCCTACTCATCTGGCCGGGAAGCATCGGGCCTCATGCATCTAGTGGGTCTGCTTTCTGCTTTGTATGACGATGAAGTCGGAGTTCTGATGATAGACGAACCAGA
The DNA here is from genome assembly GCA_038130205.1 of Erythrobacteraceae bacterium. Taxonomy (GTDB): domain Bacteria; phylum Pseudomonadota; class Alphaproteobacteria; order Sphingomonadales; family Sphingomonadaceae; genus Erythrobacter. Next base: position 13,671 of record JAYPMZ010000010.1, read on the forward strand.
AGTTTCGCTTCATCCACAGCTGCAAGCATTTCTATTGCAAGAGATTCTCAATGTTGCAGGCCAGCCATCCGATGGCACGAACAAAAAAATCATTTTGATCGCAACTCATTCGACAGAGATGGTCAGGCTTCGAACTGTTGATGACCTCCCAAATCTAATATTCTGCAACGATTTGCGAGAAAATCCAGTTCAAGTTCAACCGGATGCCCCGGAGATAAAGAGCAAGAAGATCATAAATCTAGTGGCGTCATTGGGACAATTGCACCGATTATCTTTGTTCTCCACGCGGCCACTGCTGGTCGAGGGGGCCTCTGACTCAATCATTTGCCAAGCGTTGGCGAGAAGGCTGAAGTTGTTTCCTGAAGCCGCAGGTTCGCAATTGTTACCAGTAGACGGGAAAGGGAAACTAGCGCCTGTCGCAAAGCTTCTCCGGTTAATGGGCAAATCGCCGACTGCGCTTGCTGACCTAGATGGATTCGCCGACGGGCCAACACTTATGCAAGACTACCTGTCTGCAATCCCGGAAGTCTCCTCAGCTGAAGCCTCTGTGCTGGGCGCTTCTTCAGGTTCGGAACTGGCCAAAAGCATATATGGCAAGGTCTGTGAATTGGCGGACAAAAAATGGCCCAACATCAAATCGCTTGCCGTCAAGCATCCTTATTGGCTGATTGAAACGAAAGATGAGACCCTTCGGAAACGAAGAGCGTTTCTTGGGACTCTCTTCTGCAAAAGCGATGACGAGCTCGCCCAACTCAAAGACGGAACGGAGTTCGTCAATTTAAAAGCGCGTGTATCGGCGCTGTTCGATTTGGCCGAGAGGTGTGGGTTGTTTTTCTGCAGAAAGGGTACGATTGAATCCAACTATTTCAATGAAATTGCAGTTACAGAATTTGATAAGCCACAAGCTGCAAACGATGAGGCCTTGACGATAGTTGAAGCAGCGGAGGATGCTGTCACCAGTCAATATGGTGATGTCGTGCGTTGCATCAAGTTCGCGTCAAACGTCGATAAGATTTGCGAAGCGGAGGCGTTGCAGGACCTCCTTCTGTCTGTTGCAGCACCGGCACAGGGTCGCCTTGTTGCGAACAATAGAGACGAGGACCTCAACGCTTTGGCGCGACAAACCATTGGTGAACGAGCGAGTCTATTTCATGTTACTAAGAAAAATGGACATCTAGAGATCGACGTTTCGAGCAACATTCTGGACGTGGCTGACTGTTTTCCAATCACCATCGGCCCAGACGAAAACGTTGTCTTCGCGATTGGTAAGGCACTCAAACTCTCGGAGTGAAAGGTGGGTTTTTCAGAGTAACCTCTTGTGTTCTAAACGGACGCTAGTGGGTCGTGAGCGGAAGGTCCTTTCCCAAACTTCTATCGGATGGGGCCAGACTTTCCGCTTTCGGCCCAAAAGCTGACCCAAACTCCACCCAAGAGCGACCCAGCCGCTCATGACGCGAAAGTGGGTTCGATAAGGCGAAAGCATTCGCCGAAGTCCAAGGCTCGTTCGCCTTAAAGACCGAAGAAAACCAAGCTGAAACCACTGGTGCCGCTTACGTGACTCGAACACGTGACCCCATCATTACGAATGATGTGCTCTACCAACTGAGCTAAAGCGGCACTCGGTCGATCGCGCCAGGTGCGCAATCGGTAAGGTGGAGGCCCGAGCCGGAATCGAACCGGCCTACACGGATTTGCAATCCGCTGCGTCACCACTCCGCCATCGGGCCGAGCCGCCCCGATAGGAGCGGAAGCGGCCCACTACCGATTCGGCACAAGAAAGGCAATGGAGCAATCGCAAACGCGCCAGTGCAATGCAGCGGGCGATCGCGGATGGGGCAGGAAACGAGCGACCTTCCGTTGCGTCAATCTGGACCTCCCTCTCCGCATTAGGCACTAAGCTGCGCATGACTATAGCCAGCCTGCTCGAACCGATCACCGGCAAGCCCGGACCTGCCCTCATGAAAAATGCGGGCGACTGGATGCAGGGGCGCACCATGTATGGCGGGGCGTCAGCCCTGATCGCCTTTACCATGGCGCAACGCGCTTTTCCCGACCTCCCACCCCTGCGCGGCGCGCAGGTGGCGTTTGTGGCGCCCATCGGCGAGGAAATCTCCCTGACGGCCGAAATCGTCCGTCAGGGGCGCAACGTCACGCAGGTTCGCAGCGAGATCCATAATGAAAAGGGCGTCGCGCTCAGTGCATTCTGGCTGTTTGCCGAAGAGCGCGAGCCCAATGCGGTGCGCGCAGCCAATCCCCCAGAAGACTGGCCCGGTCCGCCCGAAGAGTGCGCTCCGACAAACACCGGCCCGGGGCCGAGCTTCATCCAGAACAATTTCGAACTGCGTCATGCGCAGGACAAGGATCAGGATCGCGGCGCGACAGTGCGGCGGTGGGCACGACTGACCGAGGACCATTCGCTCGATCCGGTCAGCAAGCTCGTGCTGATGGGCGATGTCATGCCGCCGGGCGCTATGCGGATCATGGAGCGGCGCGGTCCGATCAGCTCGATCAACTGGTCATTCAACGTGCTGGAGCCCGCAACCCAGTCCGAAAACGGTTGGTACCTGGCAGAGAATGCCAGCCAGCACGCAGACCATGGCCTCTCGTCAGAGCGGCTCAGAATGTGGGACAGCGAAGGCCGACAAGTGCTCGACGGCCTGCAATGTGTTGCGGTGTTCGGCTGAACCGGCGCCGGGGCTGTCGCCTCAAACGTCCTGGAATTCGGCCTTGCGCTTGCCCATGCCGGCCATCACCGCCTCGATCTGGTTGGGGCTACGGATGATGACCTGCTGCTCATCGCTTTCCGCCTGAAGGATCGCGTCGGTGCCGAGTTCGAACATCGTGTCCTGCAAGCGCTTGGCGGCGCGGATCGCGTGCGGATTGCGATTGGCGATCTCGGTCGCGATTGCCGTGGCGCGGGCCAACGGATCATCATCGACAAAAGTCGCAAGACCAAGGTCCTTGGCCTCGGCTCCTGAAAACAGCCGGTTGGTGTAGATCAGTTCGCGCAACACATCGTCGCGGACGAGGCCGCGCCACAGCGCATAGCCGCCCATGTCGGGAACGAGCCCCCACTTCATCTCCATGATCGCCATACGCGCCTCGGGATGCACCACGCGGATATCCGCGCCGCTCGCGATCTGCAGCCCGCCACCAAAGCAGACGCCATGCACAGCGGCGATGACCGGAACCGGAAGCTTGCGCCATTGCATTGCCACTTCCTGCGCCATGTTGGCATTGCCATGCGTGCGTTCGGTCAGCGGAGCCCGCGTGGGGTCCGACGCGCCGCCAAGGCTCGATGTGTCGAGCCCGGCGCAGAACGAAGCGCCCTCGCCCGAAAGCACGACCGCGCGCAGGCCTTTCGTGGCGTTGAGAAGTTCACCGGCCTCGATAATGCGCGCAAACATTTCAGAATCGAGCGCGTTCATCTTGCCGGCGCGGATCAGGCGAACCTGTGCGACGCCATCGTCGCCAAGCTCGATTGCAACGCGTTCATTGGCGGGCATGATCTGGGTCTGGGTTTGCGACATCGGTAATCCTCTCAATTTCGCTGTTGCCACAGCAATTGAAGCAAGCCGCGACGCGAGTCCAGAGCGCCGTCCGGTCGCGCTAAGCCGTCGCTTTCGAGGCGGAAGGCGAGCGAAAGCGGCGGGGCGTCGAGATAGTAGCCGCCTTCGGGATGGGTCGCGAGAATTGGCGACAGGCCGAAAGGTTCAAGCTTGCTGCGTACCCGTGCGACATGGACCGCAACGCTGTTGGTTTCCGGCTCGAAATTGATGCGCCACACTTCGGCCAGCAATTGCCGTTTCGACACCCGCTGCCCGGGCTGTTCGGCGAGCCGCCACAGCAGTTCGAATTCGCGCGGGTGAAAGCCGAGCCAGCGGTCATCCACCCGTCCGTCGCGGTGGAACAGGTCGAGCGTAACCTCGCCTGCCTCGCGAAAACGCGGGATCAGATCATCGCCGTCGGGAAAGAAACTGCTTGCCGCCGCTGCATTCATAAATTGCCCCCTGCCCGCATCGAATAGACTGCATCATATGTAATGATGAGGTGGTCAAGCAGTTCGATATCGAGAGCCTCGGCAACCTGCTTGAGCCGCATGGTTGCGTGGAGATCATACTCGCTCGGTCGGCACAGGCCCGAGGGATGGTTGTGCGCGATGACGATTGCGCTCGACTGCAGCACGAGCGCCCGCTCGAATATCTCGCGCATTCGCACCGTGAGGTTGCTCGAGCGCCCCTGCCCCAAAGGCGCATCGCCAAGGATCGAGCGGCTTTCATCGAGAAAGATCGCGTGAAAGCGTTCCAAATGCGAAGGCTTGGCCAGGACCATCGCACGCAAATAATCGACCAGGGCGCGTTGGCGACGAGGTGCCTCTGCGACACGCGCCTGATGCAGAGCTGCAAGTTCGCTCATTTCAATTCATCCCGCCAAGTCTTGCGATTGCTTTGCAACCAGTCGGGGAAGAGGCGTTCCGAAACAGGACCGTCAGCGGAGATGGGCATGCGCACCCTCCAGTCGCGGTAATCCCCGTATTTGCGTTTGCGGCGAATGTGGCGGACCAGTCCGGCTGCCAGAAAGACAAGCATGAGCCAGCCCGGCGCGATCACCATGATGGCATAGGTGATCGGGGAGATCGCATCGATCAGCCCGCGCGAGATATGCGCAACGAATGACAAAAGCTGCATCGCCGCAATCCACAAGGTGTAATTCCGGTTTGCGTAGAGGGCAGTCGCAATCATTATCACAACTGCGAGCAAATCGATGCCCGCAAAATACCAATCAACAGAGGCAAGTTGCCAACTCTCCCCCAACAACTTCGTATATATGACTTCGCCGGTCTCGAACAAAAGTAGCCAAGTAGCAGCGACGATACGTTCAGGCGCACCTCCCCACAGGAGCGCTGCGATACACACAATCCACGCTAGCACATCCTGTAGGTAAGGGCGGTATTCAGAGAAGAGCAGTTCCAGCATGTGTTCGGACTGGTTCTATTCGGCGTTAACCGGCACAGCGAATTTGTTCTGCTCGGCGTCATCCGAAAAGATCGCCGCAGGAACTTCGGTCGGGATGTTGGAATCGCCGGCCATCTTTTCGCGGGCGACCTTGCTCAATTCGTCGTGCACGCGCAGCAGGGTGGTCGACATGGCCATGGCGTGACCTTCGGCCTGGTTCAGACGCATGAGCGCGCGCTGGCCGTCGACAACTTCGACTTCGGGATTCTGGCGGGCGGCCAGCATGGCCTGCTTGAGGCGCGAGAACGCGATCATCGATTCATCGGCAAGCGCTTCGGCTTCGCGGATCAGTTTCTTCAGATTGTGGGCATCGTTCAGCATACGGTCGTTCATCGTGGGGGACTCCAGCAGCCGCCCCCTACCCGTCAGGAGAAGCCTTCTTGATCAACCGGGACGGCTGCACGCCCGTCCAATGCCTCGCTAATGGTCATTGCCGCAGTTACGGTCAAAACCACGGCGGCGAGCACGCCGAACGCGATCGCTACTATGGTCACGAGGCGGAACAGGACGGCGTTGGGACCGTCGAGCACCCGGGGAACAACCCGGGGTTCGCCAGAGCGCAGCCAAGGCGCCTGATCCTCCAGAGGGAGAACGTCGCTCATCACGAGTTCGCCCGGGTCGTTACCGGCATGCTTGTTGCCGATCAGCGGCCCGTCCGTGATCTGTTTTTTTGTGTATACAGAATCGCTGTAGGGCTCGAGCGCTTCTCCAAGCCCTTCATTTTCAGACTGGAGTTCGCCTTCGCCCTCGGGTTCGTCGAGCGCATTGTCGGCGCGGTAGCATTCCACCAAATCGCCGAGGTTCTCTGCTTCGTAGATGTTCTTGAGCGCGCGGATATGCTGGTTGATGCGCGTTTCCGATACGCTCAACTCCTGCGCGATCACCTTGATCGGAACACGCCTGTCAATCCTTTCCATCACGGCCTTCTGTCGCTCTGTGAGCGGCCGCGACGCTGGAGCGTCCATGACTTCCTCCCGTTTCATTCTGCTCCGGCAAACCGGAGCCCCTTGCTGCGAACCCGAATGGCCGAAGAGGGCATCCAGTTTAGCAAATTTCTACCCGCAAGGCTACGCCGCTGAGGAGTTGATCCCGAGCGAAGACAGGTAGCGCTTTATGTTGCGCGCAGCCTGACGCAGCCTCTGCTCGTTCTCGACCATGGCGATACGCACGAACCCTTCGCCTTTCTCTCCGTAGCCAACGCCCGGTGCAACCGCGACCTGCGCCTCGGTCAGCAATTGCTTCGAAAATTCGAGGCTTCCCATTTCCTTCAACGCAGGCGGGAGAGGCGCCCAGGCAAACATCGAGGCGGGCGGCGAGGGGATTTCCCATCCGGCACGCCCGAAAGCCTCGACCATGACATCGCGGCGTTTCTGGTAAAGCTTGCGGTTTTTTTCGACGATGTCCTGCGGGCCGTTGAGCGCCGCACAGGCGGCGGCCTGAATCGGCGTGAACGCGCCGTAATCGAGATAGGACTTCACCCGCGTCAGCGCTGCGATCAACTGCTTGTTGCCGACCGCAAAGCCCATGCGCCAGCCGGCCATCGAATAGGTCTTGCTCATGCTGGTGAATTCGACCGCAACATCCTTCGCGCCCTTGACCTGCATGATCGAAGGGGTCGGGACACCGTCGTAATACAGTTCGGAATAGGCAAGGTCCGACAGCACCCACACCTGATTATCCCGCGCCCACTCGACCAGCCTTTCGTAAAAGGCGAGATCGACCACTTCGGACGTCGGGTTGGACGGATAGCTCACAACCAGCACGCTGGGCCGCGGCACGGTGAAGTTCATCGCGCTTTCGAGCGACCGCCAATATTCCTCGTCGGGCGTCGTGGGAACCGAACGGATCGTCGCGCCTGCGATGATGAAGCCGAAAGTGTGGATCGGGTAGGACGGATTGGGTGCAAGCACCACGTCGCCCGGCGCGGTAATCGCGGTGGCGAGCGAGCCCAGCCCCTCTTTCGAACCCATCGTGACAACCACTTCGGTCTCGGGATCTAGGTCCACACCGAAACGGCGGGCATAATAATTGGCCTGCGCGCGGCGGAGGCCGGGAATACCCTTGGACTGCGAATATCCATGCGCATCGGGGTTCTGCGCGACCTCGCACAGCTTGTCGATGACATGCTGCGGGGGCGGCAAATCGGGATTGCCCATACCGAGGTCGATAATGTCCTGACCCGCCTGACGGGCCGCGTGCCGCATCGCGTTGACTTCAGCGATGACATAGGGCGGCAGCCGCTTCATGCGGTAGAAGTGTTGGTCCATTTTGCTCCTCGGCGTGGCAGTCGCGACAGACATGTTTCGACGCGGTCCAGCAACATTAGGGCATTAGCGCTCGAAGTGGAAACCCGTTTCGGCTACGAATCTTGATAGATTCTATCAATCGCAGTCCGAACGGGTCGAAATTGCGGTTGATGCGGCGGATTGAAGGGACGGACGAGGCATGGCTGGTAAAGACGACAAGACGACCGGCACTGGCGGGATGATGGACGGCATGATGGAAAACATGGCGCCGTTTGCCTCCTTGCTCGAACTGCAGTCCAAAGCCATGCGGGATATGGTCTCCAAGACCATGCCCGGCATGGCGGGCGAAACCTCGGGCACGGCCTTTCCCCGGTCCGCCGGCGCGGATACCGGCGATCTGGCGGAATGGGCCAAGGCCGGCGCAGAGCTGCAAAAGATGTGGCTCGAATTCGTCTCCGAACAGGCAAAGACCGCCGCTTCGCGCGCAAGCGAGGGCCGCAATGCGCTCGATCCGTCACAATGGCTGATGATCGCGCAGAGCATGGCGAAACAATTGCCCGGCAAGGCGATCGAGGCGCAGACCAAGCTTGCGCAGGACAGCATGATGATGTGGCAGAGCGTGTTCCGGAACTTCACCGGGACGATCGGTGGCTCCGGCAAGGAAGAGATCGCCCTGCCGCGTTCCGACAAGCGCTTCTCCGATCCTGCGTGGAGGCAGTTGCCGGCCTTTGCCTTGATGCATCAGACCTATCTGATGCTGACCGAATACTTCCGTCAGAGCGCGAATTCGATGGAGGGGCTCGACAAGGAAAAGCGCCAGCAATTGAAATTCGCCGTCGATGCCTTGTCGGAAGCGATGAGCCCGGCCAATTTCCTGCTGACCAACCCGGTGGTGATGAAAAGAACGGTTGAAACCAAAGGGCAGAACCTTGTGCGCGGGATGCGCCACCTCATCACCGACCTCAAGCGCGGACAGCTCACCCACACCGACCCCGACGCATTCAAGCTGGGCGAGAACATCGCCACCACGCCCGGCAAGGTTGTCCACGAAACGCCGCTCTACCAGCTGCTGCAGTATTCGCCTTCAACCGAGAAGGTGATGCAGGAGCCGCTGATCATCTTTCCGCCGTGGATCAACCGCTTCTACATTCTCGACCTCACGCCCAAGAAGAGTTTCATCAAATGGGCCGTCGATCAGGGCCTCACCGTGTTCGTGGTCAGCTGGAAATCGGCTGACGAGAGCATGAAGGACGTCGTGTGGGACGATTACATCCGCGCCCAGATGGATGCTATCGATGTCGTGCGTGACCGGCTGAAAGTGCCGAGCGTCCACACCATCGGCTATTGTGTTGCGGGCACGACGCTTGCGGCGACATTGGCGATCCTCGCGCGCCGCGGGGAGGCAGAGAAGGTCAGCAGCGCGACATTCTTTACCGCGCAGGTCGATTTCCAGCGCGCGGGCGATCTCAAGCATTTCATCGACGACAGCCAGCTCGAGATGATCACCAAGCTTTCGCCCGAGGGCTATCTCGACGGACGCTATCTCGCCGCGACTTTCAACGCCCTGAGGGGCAAGGACCTGATCTGGAACTACGTCGTCAACAATTACCTGATGGGCGACGACTATCCGGCTTTCGATTTGCTGCACTGGAACGGTGATGTCACCAACCTGCCGTCAAAATGGCACAATGACTATCTGCGCGACCTCTATCGCGACAACCAGCTGGTCGTTCCCGACGCGCTGCAAGCGGATGGCACGCCGGTTGATCTGACGCAGGTCAAAGTGCCCAGCTATGTGCAGGCGGGCCGCGAAGATCACATCGCTCCTGCGGAAAGCGTCTGGAATATAACCGACCATTTCCAGGGACCGATTGAATTCGTATTGGCCGGTTCGGGGCACATCGCGGGCGTCGTCAATCCGCCCGAGGCCGGCAAATACCAATACTGGCTCGGCGACAGCGGCGCAGCCTCGCTCAAGGATTTCGTCAAGGACGCGGTCGAGCACCCCGGTAGCTGGTGGCCGCACTGGATCGAATGGTTGGGCAAGCACTCGCAGGGCGAGGTTCCCGCAACCGGCAAGCGCAAGCCGGGCGGACGCGGCGACAAAGTGATCGAAGACGCGCCGGGAAGCTACGTCAAAAACCGCTGATCACGGACGCAAATAGCCGAGAGGCGTGCCCGAAAAATTTTTCGCGCGCCCGCCCATTTTCGACATTTCCTCAGCATTTTCCGATAGATAATGCATTTTTGTGCAGTGCACAAAAAACTTGACTTCGCAGTTGCAATGCCTATTTTGTGCAGTGCAACACAGATCGGGTGGGTAGCCACCCATAAGTTCAACGCGAGGTCATCATGGCAGACGCCAAGACAGAAACCGAAAAGACGCAGTCGAAGATCGACGCTGCTGCTGAGAAGGCCTACGCCGATGCCGCCGCAAAGCCCAAGGCCGATGCGCCCGCAGCTGCTGCGAAGGCACCGGCCGCGAAAAAGGCTGCTCCTGCGAAGAAGCCGGCCCCTGCGAAAAAGGCCGCACCGGCCGCCAAGAAGGCACCGGTGAAGAAGGCCCCCGCAAAGAAGACTCCTGCTGCGAAAAAGCCGGTCGCCAAGAAGGCACCCGCCAAAGTCGCGGCCAAGAAGGCCGCTCCCAAGGCGGCACCCAAGACCACGACGACTACCCCCGTTTCAAAGATCAAGGACACCATCATGGCTACTGCAAAGAAAACCGATTTCACCGCTCAGGCCAAGGAAATGGCCGCTGACGTCCAGACCAAGGTCAAGGGCGCATACGCCAAGGCAACCGAATACGCTTCGGAAGCCGGCGAGTTCAACAAGGCGAACCTCGAAGCTGTCGTCGAAAGTGGCAAGATCTTCTACGCCGGCGCACAGGAACTGGCCAAGTCGGACGTCGAAACCGGCAAGAGCATGCTCGAAGTTGTGCAGGCCGACGCCAAGAAGGTCACCACGATCAAGTCGCCGACCGAACTGTTCGAACTGCAGGGCGAGATCGCCCGTCGCAACTTCGACGCCGTCGTTTCGTTCGGCTCGCAGCGCACCGAAGCGCTCGTGAAGCTCTACAACGATGCCTTCGCACCGATTTCGAACCGCTTCAGCGTTGCCGCCGAGAAGATTTCGAAGGCCGCGTAAGCCAAGCAAACAAGAATTTCTGAGCCGGGCCTCTCCTCTCTCTCCCAAACCCGGTTCACGAAAGCGCGCGAAAGCGCAGGGCCGGATAGACCACACTAGGTCTATCCGGCCCTTCTTTTGTTTCCGGCACGACACGCAACCATCGCCAGTTTCATATCGAGCGCGTTAAGGCTTTGCGCGATATACTGGTGACGCCTATCTTGCGAAGCTGCCAACCAACCCCATAATGGACCATCATGTTTGACGCCCGTTCCCTCCCCAGCGATCCCTCGCACGACGATGCCCTGCTGCGAATCCTCGCGGCGGGCGACGATGGCGACAAGGATGCAGGCGGCGATGACGGCGACAGCCAGGTCGGAATCGCAACCAAGACCCGCACCAAGCCCAAGAAGCCGAGCCAGTACAAAGTGCTGATGCTCAACGACGATTACACCCCGATGGAATTCGTGGTGATGGTTCTCAAACGCTTTTTCGGCATGGACCTTGAACAAGCCACGCGCGTGATGCTGCATGTCCATCAGCGCGGCGTCGGCGTGTGCGGCATCTTTCCCTATGAGGTTGCCGAGACCAAGGTGAACCAGGTGATGGACTTCGCACGCCAGAACCAGCACCCGCTGCAATGCACGCTTGAAAAGGCCTGATGCGGCGGCGCACGCGGCGCTCCAGCACTGGAGCACAATGGGGGCATGACGGCTGCGTAATTTCCCGCTAGGGCGCTAAACAAAGCGCAGGCCCGGCCAGCGCTGACGAATTGCCACGGGACGAGACGTGCTGAACTTCATTCCCAGTATCGACCGTTACATCTTCCGGCTTGTGATCGTCCCGATGATGGGCGTGTTCGCGCTCGCCGCCTCGCTGCTGCTGCTCGACAAGATGCTGCGGCTGTTCGATTTCGTCGCCGTCGAAGGCGGACCGATCGGCGTGGTGTTCAAGATGCTCGGCGCGCTGATCCCCGAATATGCCAGCCTTGCGATCCCGCTCGGCCTGCTGCTCGGCATTCTGCTCGCCTTTCGCAAGCTCGCAACCTCGTCCGAGCTCGACACCATGCGCGCGGTTGGCCAGTCGTACTGGCGGCTGCTGCGTGTTCCCTATGCGATCACGCTGGTGCTGATGGCGGTGAATGTCGCGCTGGTGTTCTACATCCAGCCGGTCAGCCGCTATTATTACGAGCAGATGGAATACGACCTGCGCACCGGCGCGCTGGGCGCGTCGATCAAGGTGGGCGAGTTCAACACGCTCGCCGACCGTATGGCGCTGCGGGTGGAGCGGAGCGAGGACAATGGCGAGCGGCTGGTCGGTATCTTTGCCCGCGTTGCCAACAGCCGCGGACAGGTGCTTTCGATCAGCGCTCGCGAAGGCGCTTTTATGGCGACCACCGACGATCCCGATACGATCATCCTGCGCCTGACCGAAGGGACTATCGTGCAGGACACGGGTAGCGAGACGCCGCGTGTCCTGTCTTTCAGCCGCCACGATCTGCCGATCGATCTGCCCGCAATCGAGGCTTTCCGCGCGCGCGGCGATGCGACACGCGAGTATATCCTGCCCGAACTGCTGAGACTGGGATGGAGCCAGGGCGCCGATGCGGAGCAGCGCGACGCGGTGCAGGCGACTTTCAATTACCGCATGGTCGAGGTGGTGATGATGCTGCTGATGCCGCTGCTGGCAGTGGCGCTGGCGATACCGCCCAAGCGATCCACCAGCGCGCTGGGCGTGTTCGTGGCGATCATCCTCGTCGTCTCCTATCACAAGATCAATCAATACGGGGAGGACATCGCCGCGCTGGGCCGGATCGATCCGGTCATCGCCCTATGGGGGCCGTTCGTGCTGTTCGCGGCGCTGATCCTTTGGATGTATTACCGCACCGCGCATGTCCCCGGCGGGCAAGCGCTGGGCGCGCTCGAAACGGTGTTCGGCAAGATTTCCAAGCGCATCGGCAAGCTGTTCAAACGGCGGCAACCGGCTTCGCTGGTGGCCGGCGGCGCCCCTGACATGGCTCCGGCGGAATAGGCGCGGACAGGAATTTCATGCAGCTCGACTTTTTTCCCTCGCGTATGCTGACGACCTATCTGGCGAAGATGTTCGTCGTGCGCATCGTCGCGGTGCTCATCATGCTGGTGCTGGTGCTCATGGCGCTCGACCTCTTGGGCTCCTCTGGGGACATTCTTGCACCCGAAGGCAACGGACAGGCCTAAATCCTCAAATATGCGAGCCTGCGCATACCGCAGCTGATTGCGCGCTTCCTGCCCTATTCGGTGCTGCTGGCAACACTGATCACGCTGGTAACGCTCAACCAGAACAGCGAGGTCGTGGCGATGAAGGCCGCAGGGCTTTCCGCGCATCAGGTGCTCGCGCCGCTGCTGCTGACCGCCGCCGTCGTGGCCGTGATCAGCTTTGCCTTCAACGAACGGGTCGTGACCCGCGCCAATGCGACGCTGAAGGCGTGGGAGGCGGTCGAATATGGCGCCATTCCCGAAGCGACAGGGGTTCGCAGCAATGTCTATCTAACCGATGGTGAGAACATTCTGACTGCCTCCACGCTGACCGGCACAGGTGACAATATCGAGCTCGATAATGTCACCTGGTACTCGCGCGCTCCGGGCGGGATCATCCGCGAGCAGGTACGCGCCGATCACGCGACCTTTGCCGCTCCCGGCTGGCAGTTGGAGAACCCCCGGCGCTTTGATGTGGGTGCGGCGGAGGTCGAGGAACTCGAAACGCTGGTCGTCGCCGAAGGGCTGACGCCGGAGGCCATCGACCTGCAATCGGTCGATCCCGACGCGCAGAGTTTCTGGGAATTGTCCGAAACCATCGACGAATACGAAGCCGCAGGCCGGCGTACGACAGAGATGCGTGCCAGCTGGTGGCACCGGATTTCGGGGCCGCTTTCCGCGCTGCTGATGCCGCTGCTCGGCTCGATCGCTGCGTTTGGCCTTGCGCGCTCGGGCCAGTTGTTCGTGCGCGCGATCATCGGAATGGCGTTGGGCTTCGCCTATTTCGTGGTCGACAACGCCGCGCTCGCGATGGGGTCTTTCGGCGGTTATCCGCCTTTCCTCGCGGCCTGGGCTCCGTTCTTCCTGTTCCTGCTGGTGGGTGAGACGGTTCTCATACGGACCGAGGAATGACCGATTGGAGCCTGCGCCTCGCGCGGCCTGACGATGCCGAGAACTTTCCGGCTATCGAAGAATCCGCCGATCATCTGTTCAAGGGCATCGAGCAGCTCGAAGACATCGCCGCTGCGGGCAGCCAGTTGGGTGCAAAGGGCTATCGCCGGCTGATCGCCAAGGGCCATTGCCTTGCCGCTTTTCAAGGCGAGCGCGGCATTGGCTTTATCGCAACCGAGCCGTTCCGGCGGGAACTGCACATGTGGCAGCTGGCGGTGCATGAGGGTGCACAGCGACTGGGTGTTGGATCAGGGCTGGTGCGTGCCTGCATAATTGATGCGCGCAATAGTGGATTTACAGCGGTGACGTTGACGACATTTCGCGATCTGCCGTGGAACGCGCCGTTCTACCAACGTCTGGGCTTCGAAGAGGTCACCGCGCTCGACGCGCATCCACGCCTTGCAAGCGAACTCGCTCTGGAAGCCGATCAGGGGCTACCCGTCGAACGCCGCTGCGCGATGATCTGCTTCCTGGACTAGCCTGCGGACCCTAGCGCGGGATCATCGTGCTGCGCGCAATGCGGCCGACCAGATTGACCATGCCCGGGTGGTTAGCACCTTCATAGGTCGAACCATTGCCGAGCTCGCGCGCGAGGCGGCGGTGCGCTTCGGGCAGGTCGTGATAGGGCATGGACGGCATCAGGTGATGCAGCGCGTGATAGCGCAGGCCAACCGGCGCCCATATCTCGGCAGCGATCCCCGGCGGGGGCACGTTGACGCTGTCGAGGAATTGCGCGGTGACCGTCATCGGCTCGCCCTCGTTCTCCCACAGATGCGCGACCAGCGTGCGCAGCTGGTTCAACAACGCGGTGAAGGACACAATCGCCAGCGCGATGAGCAGCGGACGCCAGCCGATCCAGTATGTGCTGGCAAGCACGGTGATCGCCCAGATGCTCGCGCCAGCTTCCTGCCAGCGCACGCGCTTGGCGAAATCGCCTTCGGGAGCCTTGCGGCGGAAATCGGGATTGATCGACAGCGCCGAGCCGCGCGACCATACGAAGTCGCGCACCGCCGGAAACAGCGCGCCCAGCGGGACCAGCACGGCGCACCGCAGCAGCAGCGCGATGGGCGCTAGCAGTGCGACGATTACGAAGAGCGGCAGGCTCCACGGCTTCATAAGGGCGAGCGGAAGATACTCCGGGTCCTCGATCGTGCCATATTGCGTGCGCTTGTGGTGGATGACGTGGATGCCCTCGTACATGAAACTGGGCGTCAGCAGCGGAATACCCACCATCAGGTTCCAGCCGGTGCGGAACCCCGGCAGCGCGTTCTTGTGAATGTGCGTAAGCTCATGAATGAACATCAGCGCACGATAGAGCGCGAGGCTGGCGACCAGACCCGCCACAATGGCGACCCACAGATTGCTTGTCAGGATCGCCAAGGCGATACCGCCATAGCCGATTGCCGCCGAGATGATCATGTCGGGCCAATACCAGCCGGGCTTGGCCGTGCCCAAATCCTTGGTCAGATCGCGGGCAGCGCGCAGCATGTCCTTGTCGTCTTCGCTCAGGAAGTCGGCACGGACGGCGCGGCGCGGAGTCCCGGCAAGAGGGGGCGCAGAAGGCGTGATCGGTTGGTGCATGGTCATATGGTCTACACTGTGTCGGGCGGCTTTACCGGATTATCGGCAGTCACGGCAAACGCGGTTTGCCCATAAGAGTGATCGATTGGCTTGCGCCTTTAAGTCCCAGGCGACACAGACGCTTTGATAGAGGTCAAAACGAAAGAATGCCAGAAATGGTTTTAAATGATACTAACCCGCAGATAGTGATCGAGGCGGTGGCTGACAAGAAGGGCCGCAAGCGCTTCGTTGACCTCGGACGGGCCTTTTCGGCCAAAGTGCCCAATTCGGTCCCGCAATTGCGCTCCGAACAGCTCGAACTGGTCAATCCTGACAAAAATCCGTTCTTCGGCCACGCCCGCGCCCAGCTTTTCATCGCCATGCGCGGCGGGCAGGCTGTGGGGCGAATATCGGCGCATATCGATGAACTGGCGCTGACCATGCCGCCCGAACAGGGCTTTGGTCCCGGCACAGGCATGTTTGGCTATTTCGATGCCGAGGACGAGGATGTTGCCAAGCTCCTCCTGAAAACCGCCGAAAACTGGCTGCGCAAAGAAGGCATGACGAAAGTCGTCGGCCCGATCTCGATGTCGATCTGGGAAGAACCGGGGCTGCTGGTGAAGGGGCAGGAACATGCGCCAGTCATCATGATGGGCCACCATCCTGCGCATTATGCCGGTTGGATCGAGGGTGCTGGCTATGCGCGCGCCAAGACGCTCTACACCTACGATCTGGCCATCACCGAGGAATTTCCCCCGCTGGTGCAGCGCATCGTCGCCTCGGGGGAGCGTTCCTCCAAGATCAAGGTGAGGCAGGTTCGCAAGAGCGACTGGGATAGCGAGGCGGCAATCATCCTCGACATTCTAAACGATGCATGGTCGGACAATTGGGGCTTCATCCCGCTCACTGCAGAAGAAGTCGCCTATACGGGCGTCAAGCTGAAGCCGATCATCCACGAAGAACTCAACATGATCGCCGAAGTGGACGGGCGGCCCGTGGCGTTCATGCTGACCTTCCCCGACATCAACTATGTCCTCGCCAAATGCGGCGGCAAGCTGTTCCCCTTCGGCTGGTTCCACCTGCTGCGCTGGCTCAAGAACCCGCAGCATGGCGACATGCGCGTGCCGTTGATGGGTGTGCTCAAGGAATATCAGAACTCGCGCATTGCCAGCCAGCTGGCTTTCATGATGATCAGCTATATCCGCCGCAATGCGACAGGCCGTTACGGCTCCAAGCACGCCGAGATCGGTTGGATCCTCGAAGACAATCAGGGAATGGTTGCGATTGCCGATGCAATCAACAGCAAGATCAATCGGGAATACGCAATCTATCAAAAGCCGCTGACCTAACTTGCACACCGGCTTTGCAAGCATTGGCTTGGCCTTGCGGCAAAGCGCTGCAATAAGGCGATTTATATGATCGATCCCGCGCCCGAAGGTCCGGCCAAACGGCCCGCCGCCTCTGCCCTGAGGAACAAGCGGCGCATGCAGTTGGCCGAGCAGGAAATCCGGCTGATGTCGGCGCTGGTGCTGTTGATCGGTCTCGGCCTGTTTCTGGCGCTTCCGTTTGTGCTGTCGATCGGATCGGTGGTGTTCCTGCCGCTGGTCGCGGCCTTGATGCTGACGATCCTGTTGTCGCCGCTGGCCGACTGGCTGACCAAATTCGGCATTCCCAACGTCCTTGCCTCGCTCGGCGCGCTGGCGGCGTTCCTGATGGTCCTGATCCTCGCGCTCGGACTGGTGCTGCAACCAGCTGTCTCGCTGTTCGATTCGCTGCCCGAGATTGCCGAGAAGGTGGGCGTACAATTCTCCGAGTTGCGCGACGAATTCCAGTGGGTCGCGGTGATGAACGACCGCATTGCCGAGGCAATGGGCGGCGCAAAAGGGCGCGAGGTCGTGCTGGCTACGCCCAGCCTGCTCGAAGAGATCGCCTTTGCAACGCCGAGCGTGTTGATCGAAGTGCTGATCATGTTCCTGATGGCGTTCTTCATGATCGAGGCGCGCGTGCGCATGCGCCGCAGCCTGCTGTTCGATCGCGCGAGCTTCGGCTCCAGCGTCAAGGCCGCGCGCGCCATGCGCGAAGTGCAGGACCGCGTTGCTTCCTACATCATCACGGTCGGCTGCATTAACGCAGGCGTCGGCGTGGTGGTCGCAGCGGGGGCGTGGTTGTTGGGGCTGGAAGCGCCGATCATGTGGGGCGGCCTCGCCATGATCCTCAACTTCATACCCTATATCGGACCGCTGGCGATGACCGCGCTGCTCGCGCTTTTCGGTCTGGGCACGGCCGACACAGTGCTGCTGGGGCTGCTTCCGGCCATCGCCTACATCATCCTGCACGCGGTCGAGGCGAATGCGATCACGCCTTCGATCCTCGGTGCGCGCTTCACCATGAGCCCGGTGATGATCCTGATCGCGCTGTCCTACTTCACATGGATCTGGGGCACGGTCGGCGCGCTGCTATCGGTCCCGATTCTGCTGACGCTGACCGCGCTGTTCGAACATATCGGCAGACCCAATCTGGTCGGCTTCATCTTCGGTGAGCCGCTGTTCCGAAGCGAGATGCTCGACCGTTCGGGAGTCGACGGTCAAGCGCCACCGCCCTAAGCGCCGGCCTAATTCCGGCTGCGATCCACCGCGCTCGCCACCGCGACATTCATCGTCACATTCGCCAGTGTGCGCATGATATCGGGCAGCATTTCGACCGCGACCAGCAGCACCAGCGGCTCGATCGGAATTCCCATCGCAAGCGCTATCGGCCCGATCGAAACGACGAAGCTGATCGAACCGGGCAGGCTGACCGACCCCACGCTGATGATGAGCGCTACGAGAACCCCCGCCACTGCAAGCGCCGGGGTGATCTCCACCCCCGCCAGCGCCGCGACATAAAGCGCCACTGCCATATTCATCGCCGGGCTGGTCGCACGGAAAATCGCCACTGCGAGCGGCAGCACGAATTCGCTGGTCGAGGACCGCAGCCCCAGACGTGAAGCGCTGTCGAGCATGGCGGGCAGGCTTGCGAGCGAGCTTTGCGTCGAGACCGCCACCGCCTGCGCCGGGATCATCGCCTTGGCAAAGCGCACCGGACCGATCCCGCCCAGCACTGCGGCAATCGCATAGCCGAGCAGCAGCACGAAGGCCCCGCAGGCCGACACGACAAGAATGTAGTGCCCCAGCGCCGCAAAGGCTCCGCCCCCGCTGCGCAGGCCCACGCCGAACGCCAGCGCCGCAACGCCGACGGGCGCGAGCCACAAGACCCAGCCGATGACGACCAGCATGGCATTGGCGAGCGCGTGAAAGAACCGCATCAGCACCTCGCCCTGCGCACTCGGCACGCGGGTGATCGCCACGGCGAACAGCGCGAAGAAGATCGTCAGCGGCAGCATGGATGTCTCCGCCGCCGCCGCGATGATATTGGGCGCGATCAACGAGCCGAGGAAATCGAGTATGTCGGGCACTTCCTGCGCCTCTCCGCCGCCATTGGCGAGGAAACCGCTCGCGCTTTCGGGGATCGGGAACAGGCCCAGCAGCACCGGCATGAACAGCGTGGTAAACACGCCGCCTGCGATCAGCACCGCAAACACCAGCATCAGGAACCGCCGCGCTGCCGCGCCCGCACTGGCCGCGCGCACCATCTGCGTAAGACCCAGCACCAGCAACGCCGCGACCAGCGGAATGATCGTCATCTGCAAGGCGCGCAGCCACAGGGTGCCGACCAGAGACGCCGATTGCAGCAGCCATTCGGGCAGGTTCACCGCCGCCAGCACCACTCCCAGCCCCAGACCGATCACCAGCGCTGCAAAAGTCGCCATCACTGGCAGCCGGATGGTCACGAGTTCGAAAGCGCTTTCGATCTGCGCAAGGCCATCGGCTTCATCGCGCGATGGCTGCTGGCCGTTCTCTTTCGGGGTTTCGTTCACAAATGGGTCCCTTGTCGCGGCATCAAGCCCTTCCCTTCCGGCGATAACCCCGCCAGAAGCCTGTGACAAATAATCGTATTATCAGCCACGCGCAGGGGTTTGACACATGGCACGCAAGTTCTTCGGCACTGACGGAATCAGGGGCCGCACCAATGCCGGAGTGATGACGGCGGCGACCGCGATGCGCGTGGGCCAGGCCGCGGGAAATTACTTCGTGCGCGGCAAGCACCGCCACCGCGTCGTGATCGGCAAGGATACGCGGCTTTCCGGCTATATGATGGAAAGCGCGCTGGTCGCAGGTTTCACCAGCGTGGGCATGGACGTGATCATGACCGGCCCGCTTCCCACTCCCGCAATCGCGCTGCTCACCCGCGAAATGCGCGCCGACCTCGGCGTGATGATTTCGGCCAGCCACAACCCCTATGCCGACAACGGGATCAAGCTGTTCGGCCCCGACGGTTTCAAACTTTCGGACGAAGCCGAGGCCGAGATCGAGGCGCTGCTTGAGGTAGAACCCGAACTCGCCGCCGCCGAAATGATCGGCCGCGCCCGCCGGATCGAGGACGCGCGCGGGCGCTACATCCACGCATTGAAGGGCGCGGTGGGCAGCGATATCCGCTTCGACGATCTCAAAGTGGTGGTCGATTGCGCGCATGGCGCCGCCTATCAGGTTGCTCCTAGCGCGATCTGGGAACTGGGCGCGGAAGTGGTCGCATTGGGCGTCGAACCCAACGGCACCAATATCAATGACGGTGTCGGCTCGACCGCAATCGAGGCGCTGCAGGCCAAAGTGGTCGAGGAAGGCGCGGATATCGGCGTTGCGCTCGATGGCGATGCCGACCGGCTGATCGTGGTCGATGAAAATGGCCGCGCGGTCGATGGCGACCAGATCATGGCCCTGATCGCCACCCGCATGCATGAAAAAGGCGCGCTCACCGGCGGCGGTGTGGTGGCGACGGTGATGAGCAACCTCGGGCTCGAACGCTATCTCGGCGGAATGGGCCTTAGCCTCGAACGCACCAAGGTCGGCGACCGTTATGTGCTCGAACGGATGAAACAGGGCGGCTTCAACGTCGGCGGCGAGCAGTCTGGCCACATGATCCTGCTCGACCACGCCACCACGGGCGACGGCACGGTTGCCGCGCTGCGTGTGCTCGCCAGCCTCGTGCGCTCGGGCAAACCGGCGAGCGAGATCCTGCACAATTTCGACCCCGTCCCGCAGCTTTTGAAGAATGTGCGCTACGAAGGCGCCTCGCCGCTCGACAATGATGCGGTAAAATCGGTGATCGCTGATGCCGAAGCTGAATTGACGGGCAAGGGACGCCTCGTCATCCGCGCATCGGGCACAGAACCGCTGATCCGCGTCATGGCCGAGGGAGACGATGCCAGCCAGGTCGAAAGCGTGGTCGATCGCGTGTGCGACGCCGTGCGCGGCGCGGCCTAGGAGAACAGCCAATGCTCGAAATGCGTCCCGACTGCGAGAAATGCGGCACCAACCTCCCCGCCGAGGCACCGGGTGCTTTCATCTGCTCGTTCGAGTGCACCTATTGCGCCGAATGCGCCGAGGCGCTCGACGACGTCTGCCCCAATTGCGGCGGCGAGCTGATGGACAGGCCCACCCGCGCCGCCAAACTGCACGAGAAGTATCCGCCGAGCGCGGAGCGCAAGTTTAAAGGTTAGAGGCGGCTAGCGAAGCCGGAGATAGGCTTCCAATGCAGAATAGTGGGAACAGCCACCGCAGGTCTCGAGCCGCTGACAATCGCCAAGCCTTTGAGCGAGGTCGGCAGCCATCTCTGGCGGAGACCAATTGTCGACTTGACCGTGATAAATTGAAACCGGCTGCGTAACGCGTGAAAGCGTGCCGGACCAATCACCGACATAAGACAGAATTTCGGTCCGATAGGCTTTGAGGCTATTGGCAAAATAATCTCGCAGCATCGGAATCATGGTCGTTTTGAATCGCTCGTCTTCGCGCAAATTCAGATCGCATCCTTGAGCAGACGAAAATAGCGCGGAGTACAGGAAAGACGGCTTCGCCTTGGCTAGCAACGACTGCCCCTTTGCCATGATGCCGAATGCAAACGGATGGTCACGGGCGCAGCGAAACACAGGCGCACCCGCCATGCCTTCCAGATAATCGTTGAGCGAGAGCGGGGCCGCAGCAGAGATCAGATCGATAGACTTAACCTGATCGCCAAGAAGCGGGGCTACCCTGAGTGCAGCACTCGCTCCCATGGAGAAGCCGATCAGCTTTAATGGCCGGGCTGGATACGCGACCCGCAATGCGCTTGCCATCGCCGCATATCGATCCGCTCCACTTGGAAGCTCGGGAAAGTCCCTTTGGGCGATCACGAAGTCGCTACATCGCGCGGCGATGTCGGGTCCAAACAATTGCAACTCGCCGGCCCCGCCCGGAACACCGTGGAAGTAAACAGACAGGGGCGCTTCAGTCATGGCTCGCACCGGCTAGCAGCTGAAACCAGTGAGGAATAGCCGGTATTGAGTATTCTCGATCATCCGCATTGCCAGCCCGCTCGACCATCCCATAGAATCATTCGAAAACAGTCCCGCAGTGCAGAATGGATTGCTATGGTCGCCGGATGGCGAACGAAAGAAACACTACCACCCCACCCCGCGTCCTCTCCATCGCCGGTTCGGATAGCTCCGGCGGCGCTGGCATTCAGGCGGATATCAAGACCATCGCCATGCTCGGCGGCTATGCGATGACCGCGATCACCAGCGTCACCGCGCAAAACACGTTGGGCGTGCAGGCCATCGCGCCGATGTCGGGCGAAGTGGTCGCGCAGGAAATCCGCTCGTGCATCGACGATATCGGGGTCGATGCGATCAAGATCGGCATGCTCCACGACGCCGCGATCATCGAACACACCGCAAAGGCGCTGGTCGGGGTCAACGTGCCGGTGGTGCTCGATCCGGTGATGATCGCGACGAGCGGCGCGGCGCTGATCGACCCGGAGGCCATCGCGGTAATGCGCGAGGTGCTTTTCCCCAAGGCGACGCTAATCACCCCCAACCTGCCCGAACTCGGACATCTGCTGGAGCGCAACCTCACCGACAGCTCGCAAATGGCCGAGGCCGCCGAGGAACTGGCCAATATGACCGGCGCATCGGTGCTGGCCAAGGGCGGTCATACGGACGATGCGCGGGTGATCGACGTGCTCTATCTGAAGGGTCAGGCGATCGGCCCGCGCGCGGTGCAATTCGACCATGCAAGGATCGACACACCGCACACGCACGGCACCGGCTGCACCCTGTCGTCAGCTATCGCGACTCTGCTCGCGCATGGCCAGACGCTCGAACACAGCGTCCGCCTTGCGCGCAATTTCGTGCGCCGCGCTATCGAGGAAGCCCCCGGCTTTGGCGGTGGCAACGGACCGCTGGGGCACCATGCGGTGAGGAGTCTTTCTTAGGGTTGGCCGAGCCACCCGCGCCCTCCACCCTTCCACCCGGAGCCTACCGGGATATCATCCGGGTGGAAGGGTGGAGGGCGCGGGTGGCTTGGCTTCTGGCGTCAGCCAGAATTCACCAAATCACACTTCCAGCTCGTAAAACTCGGCGATATGCGCCCATGCCTCGTCGGCGCTTTCGCACCAGCGGAAAAGGTCGAGGTCGCTCTTGTTGATCGTGCCTTCCTCGGCAATCGCTTCGAAATCGACGACGCGGGTCCAGAAATCCTTGCCGAACAGCAGGATCGGAATGGGCTTCATCTTGCCGGTCTGGATCAGCGTCAGCAGTTCGAAGAATTCGTCGAACGTCCCGAAGCCGCCCGGGAACACCGCAACAGCGCGCGCACGCAGCAGGAAGTGCATCTTGCGCAGCGCGAAGTAGTGGAAGTTCAGCGACAGATAGGGTGTCACATAGCTGTTGGGCGCCTGCTCGTGCGGCAGGACGATGTTGAGCCCGATGCTCTCGCTGCCCGCATCCGAGGCGCCGCGATTGCCCGCTTCCATGATCGAGGGGCCGCCGCCGGTGGTGACGACGAACTGGCGCTTGCCGTCTTCGATGATCGCCTTTTCGGACACGAGCCGCGCCAGCTTGTAGGCCTCGTGATAATATTTCGCCTTGTCGGCCAGCCGCTCTGCGACCTTCTGTTCGTATTCGGTGCCGTTCTTGGCCGCGTCGATCTTGGCCTGCGCGGCCTCGGGCGAAGGAATCCGCGCCGATCCGTACATAACCATGGTCGATCCCACGCGCGCTTCGTCGAGCAGCATTTCGGGCTTCAAGAGTTCCAGTTGGAACCGCACCGGACGCAATTCGTCGCGCAGCAGGAAATCATGGTCGCGGAACGCGAGCTTGTAAGCTGGATGCTGCGTCTGCGGAGTGATTTCGGGCGATTCGTCGGCGAACCGGCTTTCCTCGCCTGCGCGGTAGAACTTGCGGTCAGTCAAATCTTTATCAGTCATGGAACCGCAAGTAGGCGCGCCGCGTGACAGCGGCAAGTCCAATGCGAGGTTGCTGCCATTCTGGACTTTGAGCCGAATATCAGGAACAAGATCAGATGGGGCAAATTAACAGCAGTGTCACTCGTTCAATGTCTGCAAACAATTCGAGCGGACGAATTCTCGCTATTGGCGCCCTTTGTGCAGCGATTTTTGTCCAGTGTGGACTGCTAGCGGCCCTCTACCTTCAAGGCACATCAGCTGGTCGACATCAGGCTGAAGCCCAAGGCTACTCCGCGGAATACCCAGCTGACACTGACGCACGCGTCGAAGAATGCTTTGAGCAAAGCTTAGTCAGCGGCGCGAAGGACTGCGTAGAGGACGCCGTAGGGGCCTCTCGCGAAGCCCAGCGAAGTGAGAAAAATCTGAGTGCCCAGCAGGATATGGCACAATGGGCTTGGTGGCTCCTGATAGTCTCTATTCTCCAAGTTCCGATCGGCCTAGGTGGGCTACTTGCCCTGTTGGCAAGCTTGGCTCAAGGGCGCGAAGCGCTAGAAAGAGCGCGTCAAGCCAATGAAGTAACCCGTTCGGCTATGGTTGCAGATACGAGGGCGTGGATCACTGTCGATGTGCAGGCCACAGGCCCACTTAATCTCACAAGAGATATTGCTTCCATGACGGTAGAGGTGGTGGTGAAAAACATTGGCAACAGCGTGGCGCTGCATGTTCGTACACATGCCTATGTTTGCACTTACGATCCGGCGAATCACGGAGATGATGGTATTTTGCAACGGACCAATTGGGGAACTTTTGGCTCTCAGTTTTCGAGCCACATCTTTCCCGACCGCGATTTAACTCGGCCTACACAGGCTATGGGCATAGCGCTGAACAGATACGTCGAGAAATTCAAACAGATTAGCAAAGGCAAAGAGCCAGACGGTGTTCCCCTTTTTCTCATTGCGGTTGCGCAATACAAACTGATGTCCGACGGTCCAAACACTCCGCCAAGAGAAACGGAGGCCATTCGCGAAATTTGCTCGAACGGGCAAAATCGGTTTCCGCTCGATTCTGGTAATCATCGGATACGGCTTGAAATCAGCAACCTTGGCAGTGGCAACGTGACTTAACGTCCTTCAATCGACAACAACCGCCTCTAAAAGCGCAGATAAGCGCCTACGCATTGCTGCGATGGGTAAACAAGGTGGGAAAATTGCGGCATTATGTAGCAAGCGCACCAACTCGATTACAGACATAACCGCCTGCAATCCCCTATGTATCGCGTATGGGGATGACCAACTACCAGCACGCTTTGCGCAAGAAGTATTCCGCCCTCACCGGCGAGCGTGACCTGCTGCAAGAACGGATTGCGCGCATCCAACAGCAGCAGGCCTTGCTGCCAGAATTGGAAGCTCGCGCCGCCAAGCTGGACGCGCTGGCCGATAGCGCCGCGATGCTGCTGCAAGAGGAAGGGGACTGGAGCGAGGCCGATAGCCCGCCTGTGAAGCCGTGGACGCATACCTTGCCCATACCGTTCGGGACATGCGGGCGTCGGGCCATGGACGTCCTGCGCACGGCTGACAGTCCCATGACGGTGCGCGAGATCACTTTGGAAGTGTTGCGCCAGATCGGCGTCAACGATCCCGACCGGGCGACCCTGCAAAAGGCTCAGAACGCGGTGGACGCTTCGCTTCGCAAGCACAGGGGACGCGGGATTGATCGGGATGACGGTTATCCGGCGCGGTGGCGAACGATCTAGCAGAAACCATTTTCCTACAGTGTCGCGCTTACGCTATTGGCTTGATCTCACTGGCAGCCATGCGCCCGCTTATGACCCGTGAGCAAGGAGAGCGGGGGTTGCTGGTTTGGGGTGTGCGCTAGTGATGCGCCTCATGTGACGTGCTTGAAATCTTGTCTGTGTGTCGCTATACGCGCTTGAAATCCACAGAATAGTCACCATATTCATTGCGTAAGTAATGTAAACGATGACAACGGCGTGAACGAATTAGCAATATAACGTTAATATGCTTGCGCTCAGGGACTTTATGGGTAGAAACTTAGGAACCTCGCTCCGGATCATGCATTTTCTGGGGGGAGTGACCACAAATGATGGAGTCACAGCATGATCATGGAAGGAACTCGCGACTAAGTAGTTGCGCCTAACCAAGTTTATCTTAAAAAGGTGGCGGCCCGTGAAAG
>JAYPMZ010000011.1:0-1587 GCA_038130205.1 Erythrobacteraceae bacterium
TCAAGGCCGACATCCTACCGCCGCCCGAATATCTGGTCGAAAGCTATCTGGTTGCAAACCTGCTGGTGCGTGAACCCGGCAAGTTCGACCAGCACGTGGCACGACTCAGGCAACTCGAAGCGGAATGGCAGGAGCGGGCCGACTATTGGGCCGCCTCCGACATCGACGCCTATCTTAAATCGGGCATCGCCAAGACGGTGGCCAGCGATGGCACCGCTTTCTGGCGCGAAGTGGATGACGTCCTGATCCCCGCTGTGCGCAGCGGCAATGCGGGTGCGGCACAGGCATCGCTGCGCCGTCTGGGCACCGATTATGACCAGCACCGCGCCACGATCGATGATCTGGTGGCAAAGTCCGATGAACTTTCCGCCGAACTCGCGGATAGCTCGCTGGCGACCGTCCTGTGGGTTTCGGTGATGCTTGTTCTGGTGGCGGCCCTGCTGCTGGCGGTCAGTGTCGGCAGCCTCGTGTTCTTGCGCCGCAAGGTTCTCGATCCGATGAGCGAGACTGCGCAGACCATGCAGGCGATGGCCGATGGCGATATCGAGGCTGGCATTTGCGCAGACCACCGCAGCGACGAAATCGGCACGATGACCCGCTCTATCGAAGTGTTCCGTGCCGCCAGTCGCAAGCAGGTGGAAGACGGCAAGATGCAAGAAGAAGTTGTCAGCGAGGTCTTTCAGGCGCTTCAGCGGCTTGCCTCGGGAGACCTAGCTTTCCGCATGGCCAAGAAACTGGCCCCGCAATACGAGCCGCTGCGCGAAGGCTTCAACAATTCGGCCAAGCAGGTCGAAGGGCTGATCGAACAGGTCCGCACGACGGTGCAGAGTGTGCAGACGGGTTCGGACGAAATCCGTGTGGCGACAGATGACCTCTCGCAGCGCAACGAAAGCCAGGCGGCGAGCCTCGAAGAAACCGCTGCGGCGATGAATCAAGTCACCGATCTGGTACGCAACGCCGCGGCCAACGCAGCCGAAGCGCAGCGCTCTATCAGTGAAACGCATGACGAAGCGCGCAGGGGCGGCGATGTGGTGCAAAAAGCCGTCACCGCAATGGCCTCAATCGAAAGCTCATCGAAGGAAATCACCCAGATCATCGACGTGATCGACGGGATTGCGTTTCAGACCAATCTGCTCGCGCTCAACGCTGGTGTCGAAGCGGCGCGTGCGGGTGATGCAGGCAAGGGCTTCGCGGTGGTCGCCAACGAATTGCGCGCGCTTGCCCAGCGCAGCGCCGAGGCCGCCAACGACATCAAGCATCTGATCTCGACATCGACCGGCCAAGTGGGCGAAGGCGTCACTCTTGTGGGTGAGACCGGCACGCTGCTCGACGCGATTGTTTCGCGCGTGGGCGAGGTGAACAACCAGATCCAGCAGATCGCCGACGGGGCATCGACGCAGGCAAACAATCTCGAGCAGGTCAACACCGCCGTCGCCCAGATGGACACCATGACGCAACAGAACGCGGCCATGGTCGAGCAATCTACTGCGTCGGCGCGCGGCCTCGCCGATCAGGCGCGCTATCTGGTGGGGCTGGTCAACCAGTTCCGTCTTGATGAACGGGTGCAGCCGCGCAGCGGGACGCAAT
>JAYPMZ010000011.1:1597-22649 GCA_038130205.1 Erythrobacteraceae bacterium
ACGATCTATCTGCCGATGCGCAAGTCCAACGGTGCTTCGTCACCCGCGCCCGAGCCTGCCAAGCCGGCTCTCCCTGCGCCTGCGCAAAACACCGTTCAAGTGTCGGGAAATCTCGCGCTCAAGCCGGACTATGCGGCCGAGCCGGACGATCAGGACTGGTCCGAGTTCTAGGCCAGCTTTTGCGCGCCGCGCGCATCGAGCCAGCGCGCTGCCTTGACGCCCAGCGTGATGAGGAGCGGCACGAGGACGATGCTCAACACAACCTTCGCCAGCACCTGACCGATCATCAGGTTCATGATCGGGAACAGGCCATAGAAGGCGAGGAAGATGAAAATCACCGAATCGATTGCCTGGCTCAAGGCCGAGGCAATCGCGCCGCGGACCATCAGGCCCAGCGTGCCGCTTTCGCCCTTGCCTTTGAGGCGGTCGAAAATCCACACGTTGAGCAGCAGCGACACGATATAGGCTGCAGGGCCCGCGGCCCACACGCGCCAGACGGTGTTGTGAACCCGCTCGAACGCGGCGAGGTCTTCTGCACGGCCTGTCGCCATTTCCGGCGAGGCGGGCAGGTTGAGCACCAGTTGCATCAGCACCGATGCGATCAGCAGCGGCAGAAATCCCCACCAGACAATGATTTGCGCGCGCTGGCGGCCATAAAGCTGCGAAAGCGTGCTCGAAATCACGACCAGCAGTAGGAAGGCGAAGATACCCGATTCCACTGCAAGCTGCGTCGGCCACAATTGCACCTGCTTGTAGGCTAGCACGCCTGCGAGGACCGTCATCCCGCCGTAAAGCAGGGTGAAGACGAACATCCCGAGCGGCATGGATAGCTGAGCGGATGCCGGGGCGGGTGCTGCGGGGGCGGCGGTCTGCGTGTCTGTCATGGCCATGCGGTAAGCCAGAGCTTGCCAAAAGAAAAGCAGCCGCGCTCACGCTGTCAACCGCGAGGGTGACACGATGCTCTTGCGCAGGCGCGAACAAGCTGTCACGCCTGTGCTCCCGCACGGGGGCGAACAGCGCCGCCGCAAGGGCGGGTCGTATGACGGGATCAACCATAATAGGGGACAGGCGCGTGCACGAGTGCGGCCTGCGGGAAAGCCAGACGTGACCGAAAGCGTGTCTTCCATGCTGTTCAGCATTATCGGGATCGTCGCGATCCTCGCCATTGCCTTCGCCCTTTCATCGGGCAAACGGAACATCAATTTCCGCGTGGTAGGCGCAGCCTTCGCCTTGCAGGCCTTCATGGCATTGCTGGTGCTGCGCACCGGCTTCGGCGTGGCGATTATCCAGTTCCTGTCGGGCGGGGTGATCGCGCTGCTCGACTTCTCCAAGGTCGGGATCACCAGCGTGTTCGGCCCGATGGAAAACAATCCCTTCGCCAACACCTTCGTAATCGCGGCGCTGCCCGTAATCGTGTTCTTCGCGGCGATCGTTTCGATCCTCTACCACCTCGGCATCATGCAGCGGCTGGTGCGCTGGGTCGGCGGTGCGATCGGCTGGATCACCGGCGTGAGCAAGGTCGAAGCGCTGGGCAGCGCGGCCAATATCTTCGTCGGCCAGTCGGAAAGTCCCTTGGTGGTGCGCCCCTATCTCGCAGCGCTCCCGCCCGAGCGGCTGTTCACGCTGATGGTCGTCGGCATGGCCGGGGTCGCAGGCACGATCCTCGCCGCTTACGCCAGCTTCATCGGCAGCGAAGCCGTGCCGTTCCTGCTCGCGGCGGCATTCATGTCCGCGCCCGGCGGGATTCTGATGGCAAAGATCATCATGCCCGACCGTCCCGCGCCCGAAGCCGAGGCGCCGAACGTGGTGCGAGCCGCAGGGGCCGAACTGCGCAAGGGAACCGGGCTGACGGGTGACCAGACCCGCGTAACGATGGTCGCCAAGAACGGCGAGGAAGTCGAATTGCCGCAATCGCGCATCAGCGCAAGCGGTCCTGCGGCGCTGACCGAGAACGGCAATGCCGACGAAGTGAACATGGCCGAAACCTTCGAAGAGGGGCATCGTCCGGCCAACATCATCGAAGCCGCCGCGCAAGGCACACAGACCGGGGTCAAGCTCGCGGTTGCGGTCGGTGCGATGGTCATGGTGTTCGTGGCACTGGTCGCGCTCGCCAACGGTTTGCTCGGCGGGATCGGTTCGGGGATCGTCTCGGCCGCATCGGCGATGGGTATGCCCTTCGGGGCCGAGAGCGCCGAATGGCTCAGCACGCTCAGCTTCCAGAAACTGCTCGGCTATCTGTTTGCGCCGGTCATGTTCCTGATCGGCATTTCGGATTGGGAGCAGGCGCGTATCGCAGGCGGATTGTTCGGAACCAAGGTGGTGCTCAACGAATTCGTCGCCTTCATCGATCTGGGGGCAATGACCGCAGGCGAACTGACCGAGCGCAGCCGCGCCATCGTCACCTTCGCGCTGTGCGGCTTTGCCAATTTCTCGTCGATCGCGATCCAGATGGCAGTGACCGGCGGCCTTGCGCCCAACCAGCGTCCTGTCATCGCGAAGCTGGGGCTGAAGGCGCTCGCCGCAGGCAGCCTCGCTAATCTGATGAGCGCAGCGCTCGCGAGTATCTTCCTGCCGCTTTAGGAGAACGCCTTGCTTTCTGCTTTACTCTTGATTCTTTCCGCGTCGCCAACGCAGGCAGAATGCGCTCCACTGCCGGGCTGGGAGGCTGTGGCGGAGCAAGCAGAGGGCAAATATCTTATCTTCGGCGAGTTGCACGGTAGCGAGCAGTCACCGCAAATGGTCGCCGAATATGCCTGCGCGGTTTCTCCCGATGCATCGGTGTTGGTTGCGGTGGAATTGAGTTCGCGTAGCAATGAGGGGCTGCAACGTGCCTGGAACGCGCCTGTGGGCGAGTTTCGGGGCACACTGCTGGCTGAAGTCGAGGAATTCGCAAATCGCAACGATGGTGTGGCCAGTGTGGCGATGGTCGAGATGCTCGAACGGCTGCATCGGCTCAAAAGCGCGGGGCGCAGTATCTCCGTGGTCGCTTTCAACGGCGCCAAAGACGAAGACCAAATTAGACGCTTCGCTGATCTGCCGGGGCAGGAGCCGCATGAATCGGCGCAGGCCGAAAATATCCGCAGCGCAGCCGAAGCGGGCGGCTTCGATCACGTGGTCGTTCTGGTCGGCAATTTGCACGCTTCAAAGACGCCTATGAACTTCGGCGGTCCGCAGTGGCGTCCAATGGCGATGATCCTTGCCGAGAGTGCAGACGTTCTCACCTTGAACATGGCCTATTCCGGCGGCTCGTCCTGGTCGTGCCAATTGGCGGATGGGGTGGTGCGGGAGCCGGGCAAGCCCATTTCAAGCGACCAGATCGAATGCAAGGCGCGGCCGCTTGTCGACGCGCCTGCCTATGGCGAACGCCAATTCCGGCTCGATCAAGAGACAGACGCTCGATACGACGGCCTTTACGTTCTGGGAGAGATCAGCGCCTCGCCTCCTGTCGGCCAGCAGTAGCTTTCGGGAGGTTTCCCAGTTGTTGGTCACTGTGAATCTTGTGGCAGCCATCGCTCGCGCATATTAGATGGCCATCATGACCCAGAACCAAGCCAACATTGCCTCCGTTTCGCTCGCCCAGCCGCTCGAAGATATTGCCGACGAGCTTGGCCGCAGCTTTGCCGAATACGGTTTCGCCGTCGTGCGCGACCACGGTATTTCGCAGGAGCTGATCGACCGCGCTGAAGAAACGTCCAAGGCGTTCTTCGCGCTGCCCGAGCCGGTAAAGCGCGCCTACAAGATTGACGGCGGCGGCGGTGCGCGTGGCTATACCCCTTTCGGAACCGAGCGGGCCAAGGACGCCGAAGTCTTCGACCTCAAGGAGTTCTGGCACGTCGGGCGCTCGCTGCCGCGCGGCCATGCGCTCACCGAATTCATGGCGCCGAACATCTGGCCTGACGAGGTTGACGGTTTCCGCGAGACTTTCAGCACGCTCTACGATGCATTCGAAACCGCCGGTGGCCGCGTGCTCGAAGCGATTGCGCTGCACCTCGGCCTCGACCGGCAGTTTTTCGCTGCCACGGTGGAAGACGGCAATTCGGTCATGCGCCTGCTCCACTATCCGCCGCTTGGGCCCGAAGCGCCCGAAGGCGCAATCCGCGCCGCGGCGCATGGCGACATCAACACAATCACGCTTCTGCTCGGTGCCGAAGAGGCCGGGCTCGAACTGCTCACCAAATCGGGCGAGTGGCGCGCGATCGACGTGCCTGAGGGCGCGCTGGTGATCAATGTCGGCGATATGCTCGAACGTCTGACTGCCGGGACGCTGCGCTCGACCACGCACCGCGTGGTCAATCCGCGCGGCGAAGGGGCGCAGCGCTCGCGCTATTCGATGCCGTTCTTCCTGCACTTCCGGCCCGACTATCTGATCGAGCCGCTGGAGAGTTGTGTGAGCGCCAGCGATGCCGATCCGCAGCCGCCGATCAGCGCGCATGATTTCCTTCAGCAGCGCCTCCGCGAGATTAATCTGGCCTGAGCGACTCGGGGCGATTTGGAGAAATTCGCTCCGCCAATGCCCGAAGTCCGCGCGCGGCGCGGCTTGCGATAAAAAAGCCCACCTCGTTGCTTGCGTGCAACACTGCCTCTCAAGGCCGCAGATTCCGTAGGGTTCTTGCGCGCGAGTGGCTGTGGATAATTCGCCGTGCGGCGGGGCACGTCTTGCGTTTCACAAAGGTGTCACAAATCAGTCTTTTTTGTGCAGCGCAACGCGCATAGGGACGCGCTCAGCCAACCACTCTCCAAACCTGTTCCAGGGGCTTCGATAAATGAAACTCAAATATCTCCTTGCAGCTAGCGTCGTCAGCCTCACCGCTGCCGCCGCCACCGTCGCAACGCCTGTTGCGGCTCAGCAGATTACCTCGGGCGTCGAAGGCGACGTGACCGATGCGAACGGCGGCCCGCTCGCCGGCGCAACCGTCACCATCACCGACGAGCGTACCGCACAGGTCCGCACCGCCGAAACCGGCCCCAACGGCGGCTTCCGCGTCCAGTCGCTGCCCCCGGGCGGCCCCTACACCGTGACCGTGACGGCCGATGGCTTTGAAGGCCAGACGGTTGAAAACGTCTTCACCAACATCTCGGGCAACACCGGCTTCTCGTTCTCGCTGACCGAAAGCGCAGCGGGTAACACGATCATCGTCACCGGCGCTCGCGCCCAGGTTACCCAGGTCGCTGTCGGCCCGGGCACCGCGTTCGACACGCAGACGCTCGAAGCCTTCCCTTCGATCACCCGCGACGTGCGCGACATCATCCGCATTGACCCGCGCGTCAGCCTCGAAAGCTCGAACGACGTCGATCGTATCTCGTGCCTTGGCGGTAACGACCGTACCAACACCTTCACTGTCGACGGCATCGTGCAGTCGGACGTGTTCGGTCTGAACGGCACTCCGTTTGCAGCGCGTAACTCGCTTCCGCTCCCCTTCGACGTGATCGAGCAGACTTCGGTCGAATTCGCTCCCTATGACGTCGAGTATTCGGACTTCACCGGCTGTCTCGTCAACGTCGTGACCAAGGCCGGTCAGAACCGTTTCCACGGCTCGGCTTTCTTCACCTATTTCGACGACGGCCTCTACGCCAACTCGATCGACGGCCTGAACCTCAACGCGAGCCAGGAAAAGCGCTGGGGCGCGACTCTTTCGGGTCCGATCATCCCCGATCGCCTGTTCTTCTCGTTCGGCTATGAAGAAGCCGACCTTGGCCAGGGTAACAACTTCGGCCCCGCCGGCGGTGGCTTCACCAACGAATCGAACGCCATCACCCAGGCCCAGTTCGACCAGTTCGCCGAAATCGCCAACCGCGTTTATGGCCAGGACGTCGGTGGCTACCCGACCACTCTGGCTGAAGGTAACGTGCGTTACTTCGGTCGTCTCGATGCGATCATCAGCGACCAGCACCGTCTGGAAGCGACCTACCAGCGTCTTGAAGAAACCAATATCGAGAGCGACTTTGGTAGCGACAACATCACCGGCTTCAACAGCTTCGAAGACGAAGGCACGATCTCGGACTACTACTCGGTCCGTCTGTATTCGGACTGGAGCGACACGATCTCGACCGAACTGCGCGTAAGCCGCGCCGAAGTCGGCGACGTTCAGGGTCCGGTTGGTTTCGGTGAAGCGCAGTCGGCAAACCCGACCCCGCGTCTCGTCGTCGGCGTGCAGCCGGTCGCCGGCCAGACCACCCGTCCGGGTGTGCTCTCGACCGGTCCGGGCATCTTCCGTTCGGCCAACCAGCTCGACACCAAGATCGATCAGGCTCGCTTCCAGATCAATATCGATCCGGACAACGGCCACTTCGTGAAGATCGGTGCCGAGGTGAACGACCTTGAAGTGTTCAACCTGTTCGCCATCAACGCGACCGGTTCGCTCTACTTCGCAGGCTTCGACGATTTTGAAGCTGGTCTGCTCTCGGGCGGCGGCGAATTCTTCCCCGATGCGGGTGAAGTCGCCAACGGCCAGGCCTATGCTGCCGACATCAACGCGGCGATCGACGGCGACATCAACAACGCCGCCGCACGCTTCAGCCGCCAGATCTATTCGTTCTACATCCAGGACGAATATCAGGCGTCGGACCAGCTTTCGATCAACGCCGGTGTCCGCGCACAGATCTATGACGGCGACGCACCGACGGCGAACCCGCAGTTCCTGAACCGTTTCGGCTTCACCAATGCCAACTCGTTCGGCCGCATTGACCCGGTATTCCTGCCGCGTCTCTCGGCCACCTACGAGTTCTTCAACGAGGGCTTCTTCTCCGATAGCCGCCTGACCGTGGGCGTCGGCAAGTTCTCGGGCGGTGACCCGGTGGTGTATTTCTCCAACGCCTTCTCGAACAACGGTTTCTCGAGCGCGCTCGGTACCTCGTTCGATTGTGGCGCTGGTCAGGTTACCCGCGATCCGGTTACCGGCCAGATCGACGTCGTGACCGGCGGCGCCTTCACCGGCTTCCCGCAGTGCGTGGTTGACGGCGGTGCAGCAGACGCTGCTGCCGGCCGTGCCGACACGCAGTCGACCGCACCGGACTTCAAGATTCCGACCGTGACGCGTGCAAGCGCCGCCTTCCAGACCACCTTTGGTGCGGAAACCGGCTTCTTCAGCAACTGGAACCTGCAGCTCGACTACATCTACTCGCGCTTCAACAACCCGCTGAACTTCGTCGATCTCGTGCAGGTGCCGAACATCGGTGAAGGCCTGAACGGCTTCACCGTCGACGGTCGCCCGATCTACGCGGCAATCGACGTCACCTTCCCGGGTTGTAACGCCCAGATGGTTGGCGAAGGCGGCACCCCGCCGACCTACACCGGCGTGACTTCGGAGTGTTTCCGCAACACTTCGAACAACCGCACCGCGAGCGTGGACGACTTCATCCAGCTGACCAACAGCGACCCGGTTGAATCGCACACCGCTTCGTTCATCCTGAGCAAGACCTTCGACGAAGGCCTCTTCACCTCGGGTGGCTCGACCCGTGTCCAGTTCGGCTACGCCTGGACCGATGCCAACGATGCCCGCGCCAACCAGTCGTCGACTGCAACCTCGTCCTTCGACGTGACCGCAGCCTTCGACCGTCAGAACCCGGACGTCTCGACCGCAACCACGGAAACCCGCCACAACTTCACCGCGGCGATCAACTTCCGTGAGCAGTTCATCGACGGCTACGACACCAGCCTCGGGTTCTTCTTCCGCGCACGTTCGGGCCGTCCTTACAGCCTGACCTTCGACAACGGCGGCGTCTTCGCTGACTCGTCGTCGGGCAGCGGCAACGCTCTGATCTACGTGCCGACCGGCGTGAACGATCCGAACCTGACTGACTTCAGCAACATCGCCGATGCGGCCGATCGCGCCGAGGCGCTGGCCAATCAGGCCGCAGCGGTACAGGGCCTGATCGACTACGTCGAAGCTTCGGGCTGCGATTACGAGCCGGGTGAATCGATCCGTCGCAACACCTGCAGCAACGACTGGCACTACGATCTGGACGTTCGTTTCAGCCAGGAACTGCCGTTCATCGGTAGCCTCACCGGCCTCACCGACGATCGTCTGGAAGTCTTCGCTGACTTCAACAACTTCCTCAACTTCATCGACAGCGGTGCGAACATCCTTCGCTCGCGCGGTGGCTTCAACGGCCTCGTGTCGGTGGCTGACGGGGACGTGGATGGCGACGGTCGTTACATCATCGACTCGTTCAACCCGGACGATCAGAACTTCATCTCGATCGGTGCGTCGGCATGGCGTATCCAGCTGGGTGCACGTTACGAATTCTAATTCGTAGCCACACGGCTAGAGAAAACGAGCGGCGGGGCCTTCGGGTCCCGCCGTTTGCGTTTGGGGCCTGTGTCGGGCCGAGCGAAGCGCTGGGATGCCGGTCGGGTCAGGTGCCGGTTTGACCGAACCCGTCGGCGGGATCGTCGGCCACGCACAGCAGATCGTAGGCAAGGCTTTCGACCAGTTCGGACGCAAAGGGTTCGCGCAGCGCACGCTCGAAGACCGAGGCTTTGTCGCCCAGTTCCGCTTCGCCGAAGATCGCTGCAGTTCCGGCCAGCTTGTGAACCAGCCGGGCGAGATTCGCGAAGATCTCGTCGGATCGCTGCTCTGCGCCCAGATCCCCCCGCTCGAGCGCATCGCGCACCGCTTCGACCGCTTCGCTGCGGCGTTCGTTCCAACGCCCGAGCAACGCAGGCGAGTGGCTTTGCGAGGGGATCGACGGCTTGTCTTCGTCGGCGGTGGGAGGCGGCAGTAACGCCGTGGCGCCGCTCGGCGAGGTTTGTGGCACCGGCGGTTCTGCGTCCGCCGCATTGCCATCGGGCCGCTCGTCTTCAATGTCCACGATCCGTGTGGGCAGCCAGCGTTGCAGCACACGCGCAAGATTGGCGAAAACCAGTGGCTTGGCGAGATGGGCCTGCATCCCGGCGGCGCGCGCAGCGGCGATATCGTCGGGGAAGGCATTTGCGGTAAGTGCGATGATCGGCATCACATCGGGGCCGATCCCCTCGGCACGGATTGCCCGTGTCGCTGCAAATCCATCGCAGCCGGGCATCTGAATATCCATCAGCACCAGATCGTAAAGCCGGTCGCGCATGGCAGCGTCGATTACCATGGCGATCGCTTCATTACCGTCATGTGCGATGGCGACCTGTTGCCCGCACCGTTCAAGCATTTCGGTGGCCAGCATACGGTTCACATCGTGATCTTCGACCAGCAGAATACGCGCGCTTTGCGGCAGGTCCGCAGGCTCGACAATTTCGCTCTCGGCGATGCTGGTCCTGGCGGGGGTGGCATAGGCCGCCGGCAGAGTCAGCCGGAAGGTCGAGCCTTCTCCCGGGGCGCTGCTGACCTCTATCGTGCCGCCGAGCAGTTCAGCCAATTGGCGGCTGATGGTGAGGCCCAGTCCGGTCCCCCCAAATCGCCTTGCCGTATCGCCTTCGGCCTGGGTGAAGGGCGCGAAGATTGTCTTTAACCGATTGGGGCTGATCCCGATGCCTGTATCGCTCACCTCGATCATAATCGAGGAAGCGCCCGCCCAATAGCTGATGTCGACTTTGCCCGCTTCGGTGAACTTCACCGCATTGCCGACCAGGTTGAGGATGATCTGGCGCAGCCGCAGTCCGTCGGTTTTTACCCATGGACGCTGGAACGGATCGTCCAGCGGATCGTCCTCTGGCTCACGAGCTTCTTCGTCCTCGTCGCCGTGGACCGCGGCAAAATTGAGTTCCAGACCCTTGCTTTCGGCGGCCGGGCGATGGAGCGCGGCACATTCCGCGATGGTCGCAAACAGATCGACCGGCTCGCTATTGATTGAAATCTCGCCCGCTTCGATTTTCGACAGGTCGAGAATATCGTTGAGCAACATCATCATCGAGCGTCCGGACTGCACGATCATCTCGGTATAACGGCGATTGTCCGCATCGAGTTCGCCTTGCAGCATAAGCTCGGCGAAACCGAGCACCCCGTTCATGGGGGTGCGGATTTCGTGGCTCATATTGGCGAGAAATTCGCTCTTCGCGCGCGCTGCATTTTCGGCGCTGGCGCGTGCGCGGGTCAGCAGCAATTCGAGCTCCACACGGTCGGTTACATCGCGCGCAGAAACCACGATACCGCGGCGTTCGCCGGTTTCGGGATCGATCACGAGGGTGCAATCCGCCTCGAGAAAGACCGGCATGCCTTCCTCGCTATCGAGCAGGCGGCGATAAGTTATCCGCTCCTTGAGGCTAATCCCGTTCAACATCCGTTCGAGCACTTGAGCAATACGGTCATAGGCGTCTTCGTGCGTCCGCTCGGTCACACGCTTGCCGATGATGTCTTCAGGAGGGCGTCCGAGCACCTGCTCGACCGAGGGGGAAACATAGGTGCAGATACCGTTGTTATCCAATTTCATGACGGCATCGGCGATATTCTCGGTCAGCAGCGCGATCTCGCTGCGCCCCTCGTCAATCGCTCTGGTCATCCGCGCGCGCCCTGCAAGGATCGCTGCGACCGGCAGGCCGGTGGTGAAATTGACCGCGACGAAGGCCTGGATCAGGTGCGCCTGGCTGATCGGTGCGTTCAGGCTGTGGGAAATCGGACCGAGGCCCAGATAGGTCAGCAGGCTGGACAATGCGGCGACACCGGGAACGAACAAGGCGCAGCCCGGCGCCCCCAGCCGGAATGCGATCAGCATGGTCAACGGCGGGACGAGAAACAGCAGCGGATAGACGGACTGTTCGAAAACAAGAAACACCCCAAGCAAGCCGCCAAGGATCAAGGCCGTGCCGGTGACGAGGTGAGTGTGTTGTATCGAGGCACGAACATTGCGCTCTGTCGCCAACACGAGTGCTGCCGGCACGATGAGCAGCATCCCCATGCTGTGAGCAAGGAACCATGAACTCGCACCGGCAATCGCCAAGCTTGGGGTTGCCCCGAGCACCGGCACTGCGAGGAGCATGGACGCAATGGGCCCTATGAAGCCAGCATATTGCAGAAACGATCCCAGGTGCGCGAGCCGGGTTAGATCGGGCTGCGGCGCGCAAAACCGCCGGACGAACCATGTGACAAGCGCGATTTCAGCCAGATGGGCGAGCGTGAAGTTCAGCGCCGCGATCAGTGTGCTTTCATTGCCCAGATGAGCGCTCAGGGCGGCAAAACCGAAAGCGGCATAGGCGGGGACTTCGCTTTTCGGTCGGGTGGTCAGCAGCAGCGCGACCGCCGCTGCGCTCGGCATCCATACAGATGCAAGCGAGGGAGAGATGCGGGCGAGCGCAAGACACAGGGCCGC
Organism: Erythrobacteraceae bacterium; assembly: GCA_038130205.1. Lineage (GTDB taxonomy): Bacteria > Pseudomonadota > Alphaproteobacteria > Sphingomonadales > Sphingomonadaceae > Erythrobacter. Next base: position 12,833 of record JAYPMZ010000011.1, read on the forward strand.
GAGCACGAAGAAAACAGCCCCTCCGGCAAGCGCGACGATCAAGCTGCGAATGTCGGGCGAGCCTGTCGCAAGCACGGGAACCCGGCCGCCCTGCATCCGATCCCGCTCGTGAGGAAGGGCCTGCACCTCGAAGGGCGGCTGCGAATTTGCGGCTTTGATTGTTTGCTCCATCGCCAATCATTCGAGAACTGGTGTAGGAGATGTCCGGGGCCCAGCCCGTCCGTGCCCAAACCGTACTCCACCTCCAAGATATTTATGGCACAAGATAGATGACCCAATCCCCGTCCCGCTATCAGGGAAAACCGAAAGGTCCGCGCTGGCCCCTGATTGTTGCGCTCGTGCTGTTTCACGCGGCTGTGCTTTATGGTCTGGCGCGCTTTCTCGCGCCCGATATCACCCGTTCGGTCGAACAGCAGGTGCTCGACGGGTTAACCGTGATCGTAACCACGCCCGATGCCGAGCCAGTCACCGATCCCGAACCCGACGAAGGGGCCGCCGGTGCGCCGGGTGAGGATGCCGTGCCGCAGCCTGTGACGGCGCCGACATCGCGGATCGAGCGCAATCCCGAGCCGCGCCCGCAAGCCTCGTCGACCGGAACCGCAACGCGTTCGGGCGCGCAGGATTCCGGCGACGGGACCGGGGCACAGGGTAACGGGCTGGGCACGGGCAGCGGCAATGGCGGGGGCGGGCAGGGCAATGGCGTTGCAGAGCGGCCCACGGTGCGTTCGGGCACGCTCGACCCGCGCCGGGACTTCCCGGTGCCCACAGGCGGGCGCGAAACGCGGTTCGGCACTTCGGTCACAGTGGTTTTTACCGTCACCACCGATGGACGCGCGCGCAATTGTTCGGTGGCGCGTACTTCGGCGGATGCGGAGACGACTGCGCTGGTATGCGGATTGGTGATCGAAAAGATCCGCTTCAATCCGGCGCGCACGCTGGCAGGGGACCCGGTCGAAGCGCGCTATGGCTACCGCGTTGATTTCAGGGAGAGATAGCGCCGAAGCGGTGCGAGAACGCGGCAGATTTGCGGCGCTCTTCACTGGCTTTACACACTCCGGGTGCTAAAGCCGCTAACCATGACTGACGAGCGCGCCATTCATCCTGTAATCCTGTGCGGTGGCAGCGGTACACGGCTGTGGCCGGTAAGCCGCAAGACCAGCCCCAAGCCGTTCCTGCCGCTGGTGGGCGAGACGACCCTGTTCGAACAGGCGGTCGGACGCGTTGCGGGCCATGCGCGCTTTGCCGCGCCGATTATTGTCGCAGGCGCGGCGCATGGCGAACTCATCACCGCGCAGATGCATGGGGGCGAGCATCGCCTGATCGTGGAACCTTCTGCGCGCAATACCGCACCCGCGATCGCGCTGGCCGCCGCATTGCTCCCGCCCGATGACATCATGCTTGTGTGCCCGAGCGACCACCACATTGCCGACGAAGCCGCCTTCCGCAGCGCGGCTCTCGCAGCGGCGGCGCTGGCCGCGGATGATTACTTGGTCAGCTTCGGCATCGCTCCCGACCGGCCCGAGACAGGCTATGGCTATATCCGCCGCGGTGAGCCGCTGGCAGGTGGCTATGCCATCGCGCAATTCGTCGAGAAGCCGGACCTCGCGCGCGCGCAGGATTATCTGGCGAGCGGCGAATACAGCTGGAATGGAGGCATTTTTGCCTTCCGCGCGGGCGCCTTGCTTGCCGAACTTGCCGCGCATCGCCCTGCCATGGCAGAGGCGGTCCGCGAAGCTGTTGCCAAGGGCCGCAAAGATGGTTCGCGCTTCCACCCCGACGCCGATGTGTTCGGCGCGATCGAGGGCGATTCCATCGATTATGCGGTGATGGAAAACACCGCGCGCGCAGCGATGGTTCCGGCCGATATGGGCTGGTCCGACATCGGCAATTGGGCGGCTCTGCACGAGGCGCTCGAAAGCGATGCCGACGGAAACACGGTGCGCGGGGCACAGGCCGACCTCAGTGATTGCCGCAATGTTCTCGCCATGAGCGACGGGCCGCGCATTTCGGCAGTCGGGCTTGAGGACGTGGTAATCGTGGTGTCCGATGGAGAGGTGCTGGTGACTACGCGCGAGGGCGCACAAAAAGTTGGCAAACTGCCCGGAGCGTCCAACCAGTGAACGCGCGCCGCTTGCCCACTCTCATGGTCGAGAAGGTCTGGGGCCGCGACGCACTGCCCGCGCCTTTCGCGGCGCCGCAGGGTAAGCGGATCGGTGAAATCTGGTTCAAGCCGCCGCCCGAACTGCCGCAATTGCTCGTCAAATACCTCTTCACCAGCGAAAAGCTGTCGGTGCAGGTCCACCCCTCCGACGCGCAGGCGCTGGCGGGTGAGGATGGCAAGGAAGAGTGCTGGCTGGTGCTCGATGCCGAGCCGGGCGCGAAGCTCGCAATCGGCTTCAATGAGCCGCTCAGTCCGCAACAGATTGATGCTGCCGCGCGCGACGGCTCGATCGAGGAGCTGTTGACGTGGCACGATGCCGCGGCAGGCGACATCTTCTATCTGCCTGCAGGGACAGTCCATGCCATCGGCCCCGGCCTCTCCTTGGTGGAAGTGCAGCAGAACTCGGACACGACCTTCCGCCTTTACGACTATGGCCGTCCGCGCGAATTGCACCTCGAACGCGCGCTCGCGGTGGCGCAGGGCGCGCCTTATCCGGCCGAGCACAGCTCAAGCGTTGCCGATCGCGGGCAGGTGCTGGTCGATGGTGCGCATTTCCGGCTCGACCGGATCGACGGCGCTCCTGACGCGCGGACTGTTTCAGCTTACCCTGGCGCATTGCTGGCGCTGCCGCTGTCGGGTGATCTTGCGACGCGTGACGGCAAGGAAAGGGCTGAGGCGGGCGAATGCCTCTATGCAGCGTCGCTCGACGCGCTCGATTTCAGCGATGCCGGAGTAACGCTGCTGACCCGCGCAGCCTGACGCTTCAGCTCTTTTCGAGCATTTTGGTGCCGTATTTCCTGACCGCACCTTCAATCGTGCCGCGCATCATTCCCAGCATGCCGGGTAGGTCGAGTTCGATCACGACCTCGTCATCGCCCACGTCGATCCCGCCTTCGATCTGTTGTCCCATGGCGGTGATGTGGAGGTTCATGCGGTCCTCGTGCGGCCACTCGGTTTCGACCGTCGCCATGCCTGCGGGGAATTGATCGGAGATCTCGTGACCGTGTTCGTGCATGCGGCGGCGCAATTCTTCGCGGCCCAGCGAGTGGGGCAGTGCAACGCGCATCTAGCGGGGAGCCTTTTGTTCTTGTGCTGCGAAATCGGGGAGCGGTACGCCCGACCCCTGACCCTCGCCGCTCATATCCGCGAGCAGATCGTCGCCGCCATAGCGGTATTCGAGATAGCGCGACTTCACCGCCAGATCGTCAAGCGCGCCCTCGGCCAGCTTGCGCGTCACGCGGTCAACCTCGCCCGATAGCCGTGTGAGGCTTTCGGTCAGGCGCTCGTCGGCGGTTTTGCCGGTGTGTTCCTCGCTGCGCATGTGAGCGGGAATCTTGCGATAATTGTCGATGGTTTCGGGGATATACTCGCCCACCAGCTCGCGCACCTCGTCCATGGCCGGATGGCTATCGTCAAGGTGCTGCAACTGCAGCCCGAGCGCATCGAGCTGCACGCCGAGTTGATCGACCACCCCCTGCGCAGCAGGCGGCAACGACGGGCGCTGCGCTTCGAGCCACAGCTCGGCGCGGCTCACCATTTGCTGTGGATTTCCCTGACGGATTTCGGCGCGCTTGGGCGGCTTGGGAGTGGGGGCCATGGCGAACACACCCACAGCGACCACAGTAGCGATGATGAGCGCCATCAAGCCCCAGAAACCGATTCCACCGACTACAAAGCCGATCACACCGGTCGCGATATAAATCGCAAACAGCGCCGCCGCGAGCCAGGCGCCGCGTTTCAGCAGGTGCTGTAACTTGGCCTGCGCGCTGCCTTTGCCAATGCTCGCGCGCTTGCCGGAGCCGACACCGGGGCGGTGCGTGCCGCCCTGCTGCTGCGCGACCAGCGAGCGTTTTGCGGCGGCAAGGGTTTGATCGGGGGTTTCCTGCACGCGTTTCTTTCCGTTCAGCTATCGAGTGCCAGCAGCGACGGGTTGGCCGCGACTTTGGCCTGCGCCTGCGCCTGACCTTCGGCGCGGGCGATATAGCCCTTGGACTTCTCGACCTCGTCCGACAGCACGCCGACCGTCTGCTTCATGCTTTCGAGCGCGCGGACCTTGAAATTGTCGACCTCGTCCATCGTGTCGTAGATGTTCTGGAACGCGCGTTGGAGCGTTTCGAGCGGGATCGTGCTCGATGCCGCCTGCTCGTGGATCTGAGCGGTCTGTTCGCGCAGCAGCGTGCTGGTGGAATCGATGATGTTGGTGGTCGTCTCGTTCAGCGAGGTGATCTGTTGCAGCACCAGCTTCTGGTTGGTCATCGCCTGCGCGACGGTGACAGCGGTGCGCAGCGCGCCGACCGTGGTGGTCGAAGCGCGATCGACGCCTTTCACCAGCTCGACATTGTTCTTTTTCACAAGATCGAGCGCGAGATAACCCTGCACGCTCACAGCCATTTGCGTCAGCAGGTCCTGCGTGCGCTGGCGCACATAAAACAGCGCGGATTCGCGCAGCGCCTTGGCCTTTTCGGGGTCCGAGCCGTCGAGTTCGAGCGCTTTTGCTTCAAGCTTTTCGTCGAGCTTCTTGGCGATGTGGATCATCTGTTCCAGCTCGCCCATAGCCTCCCACAGCTTGGCGCGTTCGTTGTCGATTTCCGAATTGTCGAGGATCAGCTCCTTCTTGCCGCCCTCAAGGCTCTTGAGGATCGACTGGATGTGCGATTGCGACGAGGTGTAGCTGTCGAAATAGTTCTTCAGCTTGTTGCCGAAGGGGATGATGCCGAACAGCTTGCGCGGGGCGAGCAGATTGTTCTTGCGGCCCGGATCGAGCTCTTCGACCGTGCGGCGCAGCTCGGCAAGGTCCTTGCCCACCGAACTATCGGCATCCATCGCGCGCACCGGACGGTCGAGGAAACGGTTCGAGTGGCCCGCGGCTGCGCGAATCTGTTCCTGACCCATGCGCGTGATCTGGTCGACCTTTTCACCGAAAGCGGGCGAATTGGCATCGACCGAGACGAGATCGGCGACGAAGGAATCGACCTTGCTTTCAAGCTTGGACTTCTGTTCGGTCGAAACCGGTACGAGGCCTGCTGCCTTTTCGGGCGCGACATCGGGCACAGGATCGGGCGGCGTCAGGGTAAACTCCGTCGCTTCCTTGGTGGCGGTGGCGATTTTGGTCTCTGGTGTCGTCTCGGTGCTCATGCGCTCTCGTTTTGCTCCCTTGGGGGCAAGGCGAAGGAATAATCTTCACCCGAACCCTGCTTGACTACTGTATTAGTGATCTAAGACACGTTGTTCAAGTAAAGAGCGTAGCGCGTTTGCCTGTGCCAAGCCAACGCGCAATTCGGCGGAGGCTTGCCCGCGCTCGCCTAACTGCTTCCACTGGCGCGGCTTTATCCTTAAAGAAGCGCAAATGTCAGGCACCGAAGATACCGCGATAGGCGGCAACACCACTTCTCCCGATGCGCCTCAGGCTCCGTCGAGTCTAGGGCACACGCCGCTTCCCAATCGCACGGCTTCGCCCTTTTCGGGCGAGGGCATGTCGTTCACGCGGGTGTTGTTTTCGGTCAAGCGCTGGTGGCTCGAAGACGTGGTCGGGACAGTCGATCAGGCCGAAGTAATCGAGCGGCGTCGCGAAGACTGCCTGATGAGCGAGCGCTATCTGTTCATGACCGCCATGAGCGCCGGCATCGCCGTGCTCGGCTTGCTGCTGTCTTCGCCTGCGGTTGTGATCGGCGCCATGCTTCTCTCGCCGCTAATGGGGCCGATCATGGGGCTCGGCTTTGCGCTCGCAATCGGTGACTACCACTGGCTGCGGCAATCGGCGCGCAGCCTTGCATGGGGCACGGTGATGGCGGTCGGTCTGACGGGGCTGCTGGTCTATATGTCCCCGATCCAGACCATCACGCCCGAAATCGCGGCGCGCACCCAGCCCAATCTGTTCGACCTGTTCGTCGCGCTGTTTTCCGCACTTGCGGGCGCTTATGCGATGATCCGCGGGCGCGAGGGCACGATTGTTGGCGTGGCGATTGCGACCGCCTTGATGCCACCGCTCGCGACCGTCGGCTTTGGTCTCGCGACTCTCAACTGGACGGTGTTTTCGGGCGCGCTGCTGCTTTACGTCACCAACCTCATCACTATCGCGCTGACCGCATGGGGCATGGCGCGGCTCTATGGCTTCAAGACCACGCTTTCGCAGCGCCAGTCGCAGTTCCAGAATTTCGTGATCGTTGCCGTCTTCATCGGCCTTGCCGTGCCGCTGGCGCTTTCGCTGATCCAGATCGCCGAGGAAACCAATGCGCAGCGCATCACCCGTAACGAGATCCTCGAGAATTTCCCCAATCGCGCCTTGCTCGACGGGCTGAGCATCGATTTTGGCGATGAAGTCATAACGGTCGATGCAACCGTGCTCACCCCGCGTCTCAACCCCGATGCGGAGGGCGAGACGGAGCGAGCCCTGACCCAGCAATTGCGGCGTCCGGTGGAGCTTAATCTGGTACAGTACCAAGTCGGCACGAGCGCGAGCGCGGCCGAGCAGGCACAGCTTTCCGCTGCCCGCGCGAACGAGGAAGCCGCCGCGATCGAACGCGCCGATGACCTTGCCAAAAGGCTTGCGCTGGTGGCGGGCGTTTCTGAGAGCGATGTGACCGTGGACCGCACCCGCCGCCGCGCGACAGTGCGCGCCGAAGTGCTCGAAGGCGCGACCTTGTCAGCCTATCGCGCGCTCGAACAGCGGATCGCCGCGACCGAACCGGACTGGGTGATCGAATTGCTGCCGCCGATTGTCCAATTGCCGCAGAACATCGGCTTTGACGAGGACGGCCCGACGCCCGAAGGTGCACAGGCACTGGCTACGGTGGAATGGGCATCCAAGCGCATCGACCTGCCTATCGTGCTCGAAGGACCGCAGGCGCAGGCCTCGCAGGCCGCCGAACTGCTCGCAGGGCGCGGTGTGAGCGTGACGGTGCAACCCGCCGGCGGCCCGCTCAGAGCGGATTGGGGCGGGAATTAAGAGCGCACCGCGCGACTTGTCTGTTCGAGAAGCTCAAAGCGCATCCGGCGACATAGCCAGTGTTATCGGACCCGTAAGGGTCCGCAAGGGCGACTGCCCGCACACAGGTGCCCCGTAGCGTAGCGGAGGGAATAGCACCGAGGACGCTCGCCCGGACGGGCGAGCGAAAAGCAAACTACGCCGCCAGATCGATCGGGACGATTTCGCCCGACAGATAGAGCTTCTTCGCCTTGGCGCGGCTCAATTTGCCCGAAGATGTGCGCGGCAGCGTGCGCGGCGGGACCAGTTCGACCACGCAGCTCATGCCGGTGACCGACCGGACCTTGTCCGCGATCTGTTCGCGCAGCTTCACCCGTTCAACCGGGTCGGCAACGCGGCAATGGACCAGCACCGCGGGGGCTTCCTCGCCATTGTCGGTCTCGACCGCGAAGGCTGCGATGTCGCCATGGTTGAAGCCGGGCAACTGTTCGACCGCCCACTCGATGTCCTGCGGCCAGTGGTTCTTGCCGTTGATGATGATCATGTCCTTGGCGCGGCCGACGATGAACAGATAGCCATCGGCAAGATAGCCCATGTCGCCGGTGTCGAGCCAACTGCCCGAACCGTCTTCGCTCGGCACGAGGCATTCCTCGGTCGCTTCGGGATTGCGGAAATAGGAGTGCATGACCGAGGGGCCACGGCACCAGACCTTGCCGATCTGGTGGTCGCCGCGCGGTTTGCCGTTCTCGCCGAGAATGACGACATCCATATCGGGCAGCGGCTTGCCGCAATTGACGATGGCGCGGTAGCGCGCAGGGCGCGAGATATCACGCGGCGTGCCCGACAGGCGCTCTTCCTCGACCAGTTCGACGCGGATCCCTTCGCCCGGAGGCATGACGGTGACGGCGAGAACCGCTTCGGCAAGGCCGTAAGAGGGCGTGAAAGCCTTCGCCCTGAACCCGGCGGGCGCAAAGGCGTTGACGAATTGCTGCATCACGTCGGGGCGGATCATGTCTGCGCCATTGCCCGCAAGCCGCCAGCGCGACAGGTCGAAACGTTCGGCAACATTCGACTGGCTCGAAATGCGGCGCGCGCAAATGTCATAACCGAAGGTCGGTGAATAGGAGACTGTGTTGCCCTTGTTGCGGCTGATCATGTCGAGCCACGCCAGCGGACGGCGTGCAAAGGCATCGGGCTTCAGGAAATCGACCGAAAACTGATTCGCAATCAACGACAGGAAGCAGCCGACCAGACCCATGTCGTGATACCACGGCAGCCAGCTGACGCAGCGGTCGTTCTCGCCAAGGTCCATCGATTCCGCATGGCCGTAAAGATTGTGCAGCAGCGCCTTGTGCGTGACCGCAACCCCTGTCGGGAAACGGGTCGAGCCGGAAGAATATTGCAGATAGCAGATATCGTCGGGCGAAACCTCGGGCAGCGAGACTTCCTCGGCCGCGCGCGTGCTGAAATCTTCGTAGCTTTCGCCCGCACAACCCTGACGCTCGGCAGCTGACGATGCCATCTCGCCGATTTCTGCGGGGTAGAGCAGCAGCTTGGGATCGCTGCTCATCAGCTGGACCGCAAGCTGGTCGATATAGCTTTCCTTGCCGCCGAAGGTCGTCGGCAGCGGCAGCGGAACCGGCCATGCACCGGCATAGACGCAGGCACAGAACAGCGCGGCGAAATCGGCGCCGGTTTCGGCGATCAGAGCGACGCGGTCCTGCGGCTTGATGCCCCAAGCGATCAGGCGATAAGCCATTTCGATCGCGTCCTCGCGCATTTCCGAATAGGGATAGACCCGCTCCAGCTGTCCACGCATATCGTGGAAGTTCAGCCCCTTCTTCGAGCGGGCAGCGTAGTCGATAGCCTCATTGAAAGTCGCAAACTGCGCGCGGATGCGCGGCAGGTCGCAATCGTTCGGTGTCGGCACGAGTGCGGTGTCGGTCGCAGCGTCGTTCATATTGTCAGCGATACCCGTCCAATTGCTGCGCGGCGTTGCGCGCGTTATTTCATCCTCGGCCGAGTGGCAGTAGTGCCAGTTGGCCCCAACTTTTCCCATTTGATAAGGACTGTGGCACGAATAAGGCGAAATGGTTTCAAGGGAAAGTAAAACGTCACCGCCCGGTAGCGGCATAGGACGTCCTGAGGGCGACCATGACGCGCGCCCTGAACGGCGGAAATCTGCCAAGAAACCGCGAAAATCGCGCCCGCTGGACGAGACTTCGCTGAAGGATCTGGCACTTGCATATGTTGCAAGGTTTTCCACTACCGGGGCGAAAGTCGAAGCCTATCTGGCGCGAAAGATCCGCGAGCGCGGTGTCGCAGAAGACGAGGACGGACGGGTGCGCGAGCTCGATGTGACGGGGGTTGTGACCCGCCTGATCGAACTCGGCTATGTCGATGACGATGCTTACGCCCACGCCAAATCGCGCGATCTGACCGCACGCGGATATGGCGCGAGGCGGGTCGAGCAGGCCTTGTGGGCAGCAGGGGTCGAAGAACATGTCCGCAGCGACCATGTTCCCGGCGAGGCGGCAAGCCGGCGCGCAGCGGTGTTGCTGGCTAAGAAGCGGCGGTTCGGCCCTTTCCGCGTTTCTCTTGAGCAAGACGAGCCGCCCGAAGCGCGCCACAAGCGCCGCGAAAAACAGGTTGCGGCCATGCTGCGTGCAGGCCACTTATATGACCATGCGGGCTTCATTATCGATGCGGCCAGCGAAGAGATTGTCGAAGAA
>JAYPMZ010000011.1:22659-27365 GCA_038130205.1 Erythrobacteraceae bacterium
GGCTTGAGGAGGCCGAAGACCTTGGCGATATTTGATTACACGCCGCCGATGCCATGCCCGCACCTGCTCTTGCCGGTGGTGGTGATGCTGGCGGCCTGCTCGCCTTCGGGTGCGGCGGGTGAGCCTGCGGTGGTTCCGGCAGCCCAGACCGAGGCGGCAACCCACCCCGAAAGCGGCCTGACGCTGATCGAAGTCACCGTTGTGAGCGGGGAAGAACGCCACAGCTTCACCACCGAAGTCGCCGCCACGCAGCAGGAACAGGCTCGCGGCCTGATGTTCCGCACCGAATTGGGCGATGATGAGGGCATGATATTCCCCTCCTACGTTCCGCAGGCGCGCAGTTTCTGGATGAAGAACACGCCGCTGCCGCTCGACCTCATTTTCATCGGGCCGGACAACCGCATCACCAATATCGGCTACGGCGAACCCTATTCGGTCGCCAGCATTCCGTCGGACGGCCCCGCGCTCGCGGTGTTCGAGATTCGCGGTGGCCGATCGGAGGAACTGGGGATCAAGCCCGGCGATCTGGTTGAGTGGGAATTGCCCGAGGATGCGTCTTTGTAGGCTGTTCGCCCGGAGGGGCGAGCGCAAAACGATTAACTCCTTTTCCCGCGCTTGAAGCGCGCTGCGAAACGCAGTATCCGCGCCGCATGGGAATCTTCGGAAAAATCTTCACCTGGTGGGACGGCGCTACGCTGGGCACGCATTGGTGGGCTACGCGCGTCGGTGGCGAACATGTCGGGACCGATGCCGAGGGTAACAAATACTACCGCTCGAAGGGCAAGGCCAAAGACAAGGACCGCCCGAATCTCGGCTCCTACACCCAGAACGAACGCCGCTGGGTGATCTACAACGGCGCAAACGATGCGAGCCGCGTGCCGAGCGAATGGCACGGCTGGCTGCACGGCGCGTTTGACGATGTTCCCGAAAGCTTCCTGCCGCCTGCCAAGGTGTGGGAGGTCGATTACACCCCTAACGCCACCGGCACGCCCGAGGCTTATCGTCCGCAAGGCGCGCTTGAGCGTGGCGGCAAACGTGCCGCTGCTGTCGGCGATTACGAGGCATGGAGCCCCGAGGGCTGAACGCTGCCGTGATGCGCGCGTCCATCCTTTGCCTTGCGGCATTGTCGCTTGCCGCTTGCGGCCAGAGTGAGGGCGACGGGCCGGTCGATGCGGTCCAGGTGCCAATCGACGAGGTCGCTTCTCCCGCAGAGGCACCGGCCGAAGCTCCGACCGAAACCGCCGACGCAACGCCCATGGCCGAGCGCGTGGCGACCATCGGCCTTCTCAACAAGCGCAACAATGTCAGCCAGGATTTCGAACTGAAGCCGGGCGAAAGCGTCGAGGAAGGGCCGGTCATCATCCGGCTGGAAGCGTGCGAGCGCACCGCTCCTTATGAATTCCCGCAAGACACCGGCGCTTTTGTCCAGGTCGATGTGCGCGAGCGCGGGCAGGATACGCACAGGCGCATATTTTCAGGCTGGCTGTTCAAGGAGAACCCCAGCCTCAACATCGTCGAACATCCGATCTACGACGTTTGGGTCAAAGATTGCGCGATGAGCTTTCCGGGCGACGAGTGATCGTCTGACGCAAAACGTTGGTAGGCCGCTGCGAGTGGCAAATCGGGTTCGCCACGCGCCGCCTGCACCAGCCTCAGATAATCCTTCTGCGGCAATTCGCACGCGCCCATCGAGGCGAGGTGATCGGTCATGAACTGGCAGTCGAGCAGCGCATAACCCGCCTCGCGCAGCAGTGCGACGAGCCAGCACAGCGCAACCTTGCTGGCATTGTCGGCGCGGGAGAACATGCTCTCGCCGCAGAACACCTTGTCGAAAGTGACGCCGTAGAGCCCGCCGACGAGCGTGCGTGTGCCGTCTGCCGCGATGTCCCAGCATTCGATCGAATGGGCGTGACCCGCTTGGTGCAATTGTTCGTAGCTAGCGATGATTCGCCCGCTGATCCAGCTTTCGGGATGGCCCGTTCGCGGTGCGGAGCAGGCGCGGATGACATCGCCGAACACCGCATCGAGCGTCACGGCGAATCGGTCCGCCCGCAGCACCTTCTTCAGGCTTTTCGAGACGTGCAGCCCCTCAAGCGGGATTACTGCCCGGTCACGCGGCTCGACCCAGAAAATATCCTGATCCTCGCGCGTGTCGGCCATCGGGAAAATCCCGCTGCGATAGGCGAGCAGCAGGGTTTCGACCGGTATAGGAGCGCGCAGAGGCGAGTGCATAATAGCGCGCCTTGTACCAGCGCCCTGCGGGCGCGCTAGGTCAGAAGCGACAGAAGGTGGCAATGACGTGTTGCCTAATCCGAAAGGCTCGGATAAAGCGCGCGGCTCCTGCAGGGGTGTAGCTCAGCTGGTAGAGCATCGGTCTCCAAAACCGAGGGCCACGGGTTCGAATCCTGTCACCCCTGCCATTTCCTATTTTTTTGTTTCGCAGCCCCATCCGGGGCTGCGTCCTCGGCGTGGTTCCTGCGCTGCGCTACGGACGCCTGCGGGCGGCCGGTCGGCCTTGCGACGCCTGTGGCGTCGTGGGCTTCAGAGCTGGCTTCGGCATTTGAAACGATTTCACGATTCTACGGGTAATCGCGTGGGGCTCGGGTCGGACCTTTCTCGAAGCTCTCGCCGCACATTGTAAGCTCCTAGCCACCCGATGGAGCAAGCCTGTGTTTAGAACATCCGCCCCCTTCGCCTGCCCCGACAACAGCGCGCTTTGCCGCGCCAGCGATACAGGCGTGATGCGCCGTCACAAGCACGGCAAGATCCGTCCCATGCACGACCCCAGCCTGCTCGAACGGCTACTGTTGCGCTAACGCCGCTTCATTCCTCCGCGCCGAACTCCGCCAGCAGCTCGAGATATTCGCGGTCGACGATCTCCAGCGCGCGGTCGCAGCGGCGCACGATGCCGCGCTCTTCCCAGTCGGACATCAGCCGGCTGACGTTCTCGCGCGCGATTCCGGCAAAAGCGCCGAGGTCGCTCTGGCTGGGGTGGAGCCTTAAGCGGCGACCGTTGGGATCCGCCGGATCGAGCAGCCGCACCAACGCACGCGCAAGGCGCGGGGCCATAGAGAAAGTGCGGTCGCTTTCGACGACGAGATTGAGCTGTCGCACGCGGCTTGCAAGCGCGCGCATGACGCCTGCCATGGATGCAGGGTTCGCCAATGCGGCGGCCTGAAACGCGCTGGCGGGAATGACAAGCACGCTGGTCGGCTCTGTCGCGCTGACGGTTGCGGTGCGCGGTTGCTGGTCGAGCATGGCTATCTCGCCCACCACATCCCCTGCGCTGCTGTAGCTGAGTATGATCTCGCGGCCCGTCGCGCTGACCATCGACACCTTGACCGTGCCAGACAGGATGAAGACCGCGAAATCGCCGTTTTCGTCGCCCTGATCGATAATGGTCTGACCGCGCTTGAGATCGACCCTCGTCGAGCGCGCCAGCAGATCGTCCAGCTGTTGCGGCGCGAGCGCGCGTAACAGCGTGCCTCGCTCCAGCCGCGCAATCAATTGCTCGTAATCGTCCATATTCCCCCTTCGCGCCCGACTGCCTTGCGACCGGCCAGAACCCTCTACAGCCCTGCGCGCGAAAGAAAAATTTTTGCGCTGTGATGGGCATCACTGCGGGCGAATCGCAAAGCCGTCATAACCGCCTCAACGAAGGGCGACACGCTCGATAAGGATTTGAACGATTGACCAGTTTGCCCGGATTGCCTGGGGCCGGTCCGTACGGGGGCGGATCGGGGGGTGCTGCCTCTAGGGTGGCAAGGCGATCCGGGTTTACCCCCGACCAGTTTTCCGAGGCGACCCGAACGGCGGGTAGGGACCCGTCGTCAACTTATCCCCCTGCCAGTAATGGCGGGGGGACTTTTCCGGGAAGCCAGCAAAAATGCCCATTGCGGGGCACTGAAATGAAATCGAGCTGACAGAATTGGTTTCGACCGGTCGTGGCCGGTCGATGGGGGGAGGGGGCGCTTCAGCGAGTGAATCGCCCCCGGTTTATTTGGCCCCCTTCCGTTGTATGCGGAAGGCCCCTAGTAAACGTTGGGCTCTTCGGGTGTGTCTGCGTGGAAGTTGTTTCCAGCGGTCTTGTCTCCACTCGCCAGCTTGAACACCACACCCGACAGCAGCAGCAGTGCCAGCAGGTTGGGCAGCGCCATTGCAGCGTTGGAGATGTCGCCCAGTCGCCACACCAGTTCCGAAGGCTGGGCTGCGGCAAGGAAGATCACGAGGCACCACACCACGCGCCAGCCGATATGCAGCATCTTCTCGCCGCCACGGTTCGAGCCCGGGATACGGTCATAGAGGAAGGTGATCGCACGCTCGCCGTAATAGCTCCAAGTCAGCAGGGTGGTGAACACGAACAGGATCAGCGCCGTGCTGGCGACCAGCGTGCCGATGGCAATCCCTGCAATCTGCGTCGGGAACGCAGCGGCGAACGCACCGCTTGTCATTTCAAAGCCGACGCGGTCCGATTGCCATGCATGGAGCACCGCTTCGCCGCCCGCGGTGAAATCGCCGCGCACGGTGAGGATGACCAGCGCGGTCATCGTGCAGATCACGATGGTGTCGATGAAGGTACCCAGCATTGCCATGCGGCCCTGCGTTTCGGGATCGTCGGTCTGCGCGACGGCATGGGCGATCGCGGTCGAGCCCTGACCGGCCTCGTTCGAGAAAAGGCCGCGGGCAACGCCGGCGCGGATCGCCAT
>JAYPMZ010000011.1:27375-34161 GCA_038130205.1 Erythrobacteraceae bacterium
TCAGGGATGTCGGCGATGTTGATGATCAAGGCGATGATCGCCATGATGACATAGGCGATCATCATGAACGGGATCACCTTTTCCGCGACGCTGCCGATCGACTTGATACCGCCGATGATGACGATGAAGACCAGCGCGGCCACAATCGCGCCGCCGATCCATTCTTCGATCCCGAACAGTTCGTTGAGGCCGTCTGCAACCGCATTGGCCTGGATCGAATTGCCGGTGACAAGCGCGGAAAACAGCGTGCCGATGCAGAAGACGACCGCAAGCCACGTCCATTTCGGACCAAGGCCCATCATGATGTAGGTCATCGGTCCGCCGCGTTTTGCGCCGTCACTGGCGGTTTCGCGGTAACGGATCGCAAGCGAGCCTTCGGCAAAGGCCAGCGCCATGCCGACCAGCGCGGTGATCCACATCCAGAAGATTGCGCCGGGCCCGCCCAGCGCGATGGCGGTGGCAACGCCTGCGAGATTACCCGTGCCCACCTGTCCGGAAAGCGCAGTGGAGAGCGCGGCAAATGGGGAGATTTCGCCTTCGCCTTCGCCCTTGCGTCCGGCCAGAAGGCCCTTGAACGCGGCCCCCATCTTGCGGACCGGGTAAAACTTGAGGCCGGCCATGATGTAGACGCCGATGCCGAGCAGGATGATGGTCATCGGCGGGATGGGCTGGCCGGCGATCGAGAACCACCACAAGGGCTCTCCGTTCCACGTGCCGCCCCAGATAAAGTCCGAGACATTGGTAATCGGTGCGATCCAGGCTTCTGCGCCAGATACGTCTGCAGCCATTTGTGGCTTTCCCCTTGATTGTTCCCCGAAGGAAAGGCCGGTCCCCCCGACCTTCTCGTAAGCGGCGCAAGCTATAGGCGAGGGGGAGCCATTACCAGCCCCAATTGTTGCACCACGATGAAAGCCGAGAGTTCTTGCCAAGCCATGCGTTTCCCCCTATCTGCACGGCCAATCCGACATCGGTAGTTCTCGAAGCTCCTCCGTGACCTTGTCCCGGACGGCGACGAGACCTACCTGAAAGCCGGAAAGCAAACTCAACTGACGCGAAGGCGAAAGGCTACCATGGCCGAAGCACAAAAACCCGCAGAAAAGAAGCGCAAGACCTCGATTGCCGAATTCGTCAATCAGGTCCGTGCCGAGACCAGCAAGGTCGTATGGCCGACGCGTGAAGAGACGATCCGCACCGCGATCTTCGTCTTTATCTTCATGGTGATCCTGTCGCTGTTCTTCTTCGGTGTGGACTCGCTGTTCAACTTCGTCGTCACCTTCCTTCTCGAGCTCGCCTGAGCGCTCTAGCTTTCAAGGACAAATTATGTCGCGCTGGTACATCATCCACGCCTATTCGGGCTTCGAAAACAAGGTCAAGGAAGCGATTCTGGCAGAGGCCGATCGTCTTGGTCTGAGCGAGGGCGTCGAGGAAATCGAAGTCCCGACCGAAACCGTGACCGAAGTGAAGCGCGGCAAGAAGGTCCAGACCGAGCGCAAGTTCATGCCGGGTTACGTTCTCGCCAAGCTGCGGATGAACGACGACATCTACCACCTCGTGAAGAACACTCCGAAGGTGACCGGCTTCCTCGGCAACAACAACAAGCCGCAGCCGATCTCCGAAAAAGAGGCCGCACGCTATTTCGGCGGTGTCGAAGAGGCCAAGAGCGCGCCCAAGCAACAGGTCAGTGTCGATTACGAAATCGGCGACAGCGTCAAGGTGCTCGACGGTCCGTTCGCGAGCTTCAACGGCGTGGTCGAGGAACTCGATTTCGACAAGGCGAAGGTCAAGGTTTCGGTCTCGATCTTTGGTCGTGCGACCCCGGTGGAACTCGACTTCGAACAGGTCGAACTGGTCAAGTAAGGTGGCGCAAGGGGCGATCCGGACGTCCCCTTCTGTCTGCAACCGCAAGCGCCGCTATACCAGCCGCGAGGATGCCGAAACGGTCGCCGCGCGCGCTGACATCACCTTGCGCGCCTACAAATGCGCGCTGTGTCGCCAATTCCACCTCACCGGCCGCACCAAGGGGATGAAGACACCCCGGCACGAGCTGGAAACTCGCGCGCCATAATAGCGGCATTTCGACTGCCCGAATCGCTTGCAAAACGGCGCAAAACCGCTATGTGCGCCGCTTCCGTCACATCGATGGGAATCCGTGCGGGAGGTTGGGTGCACGTCCAACCGCTGGACCGCTTAACATGAGCCGGGTTGGAGACAGCGCGGCGAAAGTGCGAAAGGAAGCCAGTAATGGCCAAGAAAATCGAAGGCTATATCAAGCTGCAGGTGCCCGCCGGCACCGCAAACCCTTCACCCCCGATCGGCCCGGCTCTGGGTCAGCGCGGCGTGAACATCATGGAATTCTGCAAGGCGTTCAACGCGGCGACCGACGGCATGGAAAAAGGCATGCCGATCCCGACCACGATCACCGTCTATGCCGACCGTTCCTTCACCTTCACCACGAAGTCGCCGCCGGCGAGCTTCCTGATCAAGAAGGCTGCGAAGCTGAAGTCGGGCTCGAAGGAGCCGGGCAAGGTTTCGGCCGGGACCATCAAGCGTTCTGCACTGGCTGAAATCGCCGAGCAGAAGATGAAGGACCTGAACGCGAACGACATCGAAATGGCAACCCGCATCATCGAAGGCTCCGCGCGTTCGATGGGCCTCGACGTGGTGGAGGGCTAAGAACATGGCTACCCTGACCAAGAAGCAGAAGACCCTCGCACAGCTCGACGGCGAAAAGCTCTACAGTGTTGACGAAGCCCTCGCGGTTCTGCGCGAGCACAAGGGCAAGTTCGACGAAACCGTCGAAGTCGCCATGAACCTCGGCGTCGATCCACGCCACGCCGACCAGATGGTCCGCGGCATGGTTTCGCTGCCCTCGGGCACCGGCAAGGACGTGAAGGTTGCCGTGTTCGCACGCGGCGACAACGCCGAAAAGGCAACCGCTGCTGGCGCTGACAAGGTTGGCGCCGAAGATCTCATGGAAGACATGCAGAACGGCAACCTCGACTATGACCGCGTGATCGCCACGCCGGACATGATGGGCGTTGTCGGCCGTCTCGGTAAGGTGCTGGGCCCCAAGGGCCTGATGCCGAACCCCAAGCTCGGCACCGTCACTCCGAACGTGGAACAGGCCGTGAAGGACGCCAAGGGCGGCCAGGTCGAATTCCGCGTCGAGAAGATGGGCATCATCCACTCGGGCATCGGCAAGCTCTCGTTCAAGGACGAAGACCTGAAGGCAAACTTCAAGGCGCTGACCGAAGCTATCGTGAAGGCCAAGCCGTCGGGCGCAAAGGGCAAGTATGTGAAGAAGATCTCGCTGACCTCGACCATGGGCCCCGGCCTCAAGGTTGACCTCGGCGAAGTCGAAGGCGCGTAAGCCCTACTTCCGGAACGGACATTCACAAAGGGCCGGGGGAGCGATCCTCCGGCCCTTTTGTTTTGCCTAGCCGCGCAGCGCCGAGCGCATCCTGGCAAGCGCGCCGCTGCGCTGTGCTAGCGACTTTGCCCCGCTCACCGCACCGTCGAACCCTGCCCGCGCGCCGAGCAGGGCGCGGTTGGCGAGCGTGGGGTCCAGCAGCACGAAACTCGCACAGTCCGCGTGGTCGGTGCCGAACATCGCCTTGTGTGCACCCTCGCCCTCGGTGAAGTCGAAATAGGCATAGCGCTGCTCGGCAAACAGGCGTTCGAGCGCATCCAGTTGCAACACCGTGCCGGGCGACATTCGCGCCCATTCGGGAGCGTAGCCGAGGTGTTCGTAAACCAGAGTGCGGCCCACCACGGGTAGCGACAGATAGGCGATCGCCTCGCCCTCCACTGACAGCAGAAAACACCGCATGCGATGGTCCTCGGCCGCTTCGAGCATGGCCTTGCGGGCTGCGGCACCGGCGGGAAGTCCTGCATCCAGCAACCTTGCCTGATAGGTCTTTGCCGACAGCGGCAGCGCCGCGTCGAGGAAGCGCTCAATCTCGGCAGGGGTGCGATGCTCGGTCACTTCATAGCTGCCGAGCTTGCGGGCCTTGCGGCGCAGCGTTGAGCGGGTCTTGCCCGAAAAGCGCGCGAGGTAGTCCTCGTGGCTCAGGCCGTCCATCGCGATGTAGTGCCGCCGGTAGTCTTGCCGCCCGCCGGTCAGATGGTGCCGGAAGCAGGCGGTAATTGCAGCGATGGCCGGCGCAGGGGCTGAAAGCACCCGCAGTCCGTCACGGCCCGGTCTTGGCGGGGAAAGCGGCGCGGCATCGCCTGCGAGCACATCCTCAAGCGTGAACGACCAGCTTGCCAGATCGCGCCCGACCGACAACAGCCGGCGCGAACCGACGGTGAAGTCGATGCTTGCGGAGCTTGTCGCAGGCTTGGTCACAGCGCGCCGTAGAGCGTGTTCGACACCAGCTGTTCGGCATAGCGATAGCCGGTTCGCAGTGAGTTCGGCGGGAGGGGGGCGGAGGCAGGCACGGTTTTCCACGGCAGCGGCGCGCTATCGCGAAAGTCTGCGGTGGTGATGCCGCGCATTGCGCCAAGCGATCGGCACAGCCCTTCGAACCGGCGCCGCACGATGCGGTTGGCCGTTTGAGTCCGGCGATTGATGAGTTCGAAGCTGTGGCTGACCAGCGTGAAAGAAGGGCGACCTGTATCACGCGCATGACGCATGGCGGCGCGCATTTCAGCGAGCGTCAGCGCGGTGATCTGGGCGTGGCGCTGACCGCCGCCGATCTCTCCGATGCTGCCCACAGGGACTTCGATCATGCCTTTGTAGAGCATTGGATCGATATCTTCAGGGCCGAGCGAAATGCGGCTGGCACCGTCGGGCAGTGCCGGACAATGGCTCGAATCATAGCGCACACCGATCGTGCGCAGCGCGTGCAGCGTGTTGTCATCCGCTCCGTAGTTTCCGGCGCGAAAAGCGACCGGCTTGTCTGCCCCCGCCGCGACCAGCGTATCGTGCGCGTATGCGAGGATCTCGCATTGCTCTTCGTAAGGAAAGTCATAGAGGTTACGCCCGGTCCGCTTTGACGCGAGCGGGTTTCTGTCTCCGGCAAGTTGCAGCCATTCGGTGTGGCAGTGCAGTTGCACGTCTTGCCCTGCATCGAGAATCGGGCCGACGACATCTTCGATGGCTGCAATACCCCAAACCAGCGCGGGCATGGGATCGACATAGAACACCGCCTTGATGCCGTGCTCCTCGAACAATGCGAGTTTGTGTGTCAGTCCCGTCGGGCCATCGGGCGTTACGCAGGCAATCGAGCGCGCGAAATTTTCGCGCCTGTCCGCAGCGGACAGATCACTGACAAGCCCCGAGGAATACTCGGTGTCGATAGTGAGATATACCTTCGCCATTGCGCTGCGAACGATAGCGGCGAAGGGTTAAAGTGAAGTTTGGCCCGCTTCTGGCGCGCTCAAATGCCGCCCGGTGTGAAGTCGTAGCCGCTCGTCGCGAGCCCGTCGCACAGCGTGTCGACGCAGCTTTGCAGGTCGTCCTTGTCGGTCGATCGGACCACGAAATTGGCGCCGACCTTGCCTTCGCGGAAGAAGGGGTAGGAGCCGATCTGGCAGTTCTCATGCGCCTTTTCGACTTCGCGCAGAAGGCCCGAGACTTCGCTTTCGGCAATCCAGCAGCCGATGGTCTCCGCGATCAGCGGCGCGCCGCCTTCGAGTGTCCCAGTCAGCGCGTCGAGCATGCCTGCGGTGATGTGCGGAACGCCCGCCATCAGGAAGACATTGCCGCGCCGCATTCCGGGGGCGCCCGAACGTTTGTTTGGGATGAGTGTCGACCCTTCGGGCGCACGCGCCATGCGCAGACGCGCTTCGGTCAGGCCGCCCGGCTTGTCGGCGTAATAGCGTTCGAGGATCGCGCGCGCCTCGGGATGGACGATAGCCGGCACGCCGAGCGCTTTTGACACGGCATCCACTGTGATGTCGTCATGCGTCGGGCCGATCCCGCCGGTGGTGAAGAGGTAATCGTAAGCTTCGCGCAAGGCGTTCACCGCTTCGACGATACGGTCCTCGATATCGGGAACCACGCGCACTTCGGAAAGGCGTATGCCCTGCACCTGAAGCCAGCTGGCAACCTGCGCGATATTCTTGTCATGCGTGCGGCCGGAGAGGATTTCATCGCCGATCACCACGAGGCCGGCGGTCCAGATCTTGTCGGTTGAGCTCATAGGCATGGCGTAAGCCAGTCAGCCAAGAGCCTCAAGCGGGAAGGTTGTTATCGGCAAGGATTTCGGTCGCACACGCGACCGCAAGGGCGACCGCCCGCCCCGCAGCGGGCGCGGCATGCCGCGCGTCTAGCGAGGACGCAGCCCCGGATGGGGCTGCGCAATCACTCAGCCGCTTCGAGCTGTTCCCCGGCTTCCTGCGCGGTTGCGCCGGCGCGGGTGAAGGTCAGCAGGCCGTCGAGCAAGGGATCGCTCGCCATGCGCTTGCGATCGACGACGTATTCCTGGTTGAGACGCCAGGGATAGTCGATCGCGTTCTTGGGCATGATTGCCTTGCCGCGCTGGATGTAGCCTGAGGAAAAATCGAAAATATCGTCCTCGACGATTTTCGCCTCGTCCGCAGAAGTCAGCACCGGCGTTGCAATGTCGCTGCCGGTGGCGCGCATGTGGTTGAGCACCCGGCAGACATAGTCTGAATTGATGTCCGCGCGCAGTGTCCAGCTGGCGTTGAGATAGCCGAACACCACCGCAAGATTGGGCAGGTTCGAGAACATGCAGCCCTTGTAGTAGTAGCGTTCGTTGAAGGCGACCGGTTCGCCATTGTGGCTGATCGCGATCTTGCCTGCGACCGCGAGCTTGAGCC
>JAYPMZ010000011.1:34171-34418 GCA_038130205.1 Erythrobacteraceae bacterium
GATATCGGCTTCGATCAGATCGCCCGATTGCAGTCGCACGCCGCCCTTTTCAAAAGCCGCGATATGGCCGGTCACCACCGATGCCTTGCCCGCTTTCATCGCCCGGAACAGATCATCGTCGGGAACGAGGCAAAGCCGCTGGTCCCAAGGATCGTAGGGCGGGGTGAAAGAGGCCTTGTCGTAACCCGGCCCAAGCGCCTTCTCGATGCCTTTATAGAGCGCGTCCTTCACCTTCTGCGGCTTGTTG
>JAYPMZ010000012.1:0-21180 GCA_038130205.1 Erythrobacteraceae bacterium
TCGTTTCCAAGGCGGATATGCGTTCAGAGCGAACGATCTACGACGAACTCACAGTCGCGCGTCCCGGTTGGGGCTTCGTGATGGAAGAGGCTGGTGTGATCGAAGGCGATCCTGACAAGCCGCGCTGGATCGTCGACCCGCTCGATGGAACCAGCAACTTCCTGCACGGCATCCCGCATTTCGCGATCAGCATCGCGGTGCAGGAGCCGCGTCTGGATGGAAAAGGCTGGGGCGATGTCACCGCTGCTGTGGTCTATCACCCGATCGAGGACGCGACCTACTGGGCCGAAAAGACCCGCGGCGCTTGGCTTCAGGACGCGCGCCTGCGCGTGTCGGCCCGCTCGCGCCTGTCCGACGCGCTGATCGCGACCGGCATTCCGTTTCAGGGCCACGGCGATTTTGCCGAATGGAGCCGCATTTTCGGCGCCATCGGTCCCGAAGTCGCCGGCATCCGCCGCTTCGGCGTGGCCTCGCTCGACATGGCCTATGTCGCGCAAGGGCGCTTCGACGGCTTCTGGGAAAGCGGCCTGAAGGATTGGGACACCGCAGCAGGCTGTCTGCTCGTGCGCGAGGCCGGCGGCTTCGTTAGCGACTATCGCGGCCGTTCGGAACCGATCCACTCGAAGCAGGTGCTCGCCGCAAACGACGCGCTGCATTCGAAGCTGCACAAGATTCTCGCAGGCAGCTTGCGCTAGTGTTTTGCGCACCCCGTCCGTGGTGCGAAATCCTCGCTGACGCAACCTGAAGTTCGCGCCGGTGCGAGCGCGCAGTTGCGCTTGCGGCGCTGTGCGCCGTTACTTGCGCTTGTCAGCCACGCTTTGCCTCGCTAACAGCCCGCTTCCAATCCGGTGTGCCCCTGTGGTGGAATTGGTAGACGCGAGCGACTCAAAATCGCTTTCCTTCGGGAGTGCCCGTTCGAGTCGGGCCAGGGGCACCATTACTTAGCGCGCTACCGCTTCGCTGCTTCAGCGGGTTAGCCCACATCAATCCTCAGCTTCACCACACCATCCTCTCGGCTGTCGAACAGGCGATAGGCTTCCGCGCCTTCGCTCAGTACGAAGTGGTGGCTAAATAGCCCTTCGGCCTTGAGCCTGCCGCTTTGCACCAGCGGGACGAGGTGCGGCCACATGTTCTGCACATCGCAAATCCCGCCGCGCACCGTCAGGTTCTTGAACATGATCAGCGGCAGGGGCAGCGCATCGTCGGGCTCGGGGATGCCGATAAAGCTCGCATTTCCGCCCCGCGCGACCAGCGGCAGCACGGCGTTGATCGCACCCTTCGCGCCCGAAGCCTCGAACACAGAGCGCACACCCACGCCGCCCGTCGCATCGAGAATTTGCGCTTTCAGATCAGGCCCCGGTGCAAGCGCCACCGCGCCAAGCTTTGCTGCCATATCTCGCCGCGATGCCACCGGATCGACCGCAAACACCTGCGCCGCGCCCAGAAGAAATGCGAGTTCCACCGCGATAATGCCGATGGGGCCGAGCCCGATCACCGCGACGCTTCCGCCCGGTTGCGGTTCGGCGCGGGTGAGGCCGAAATAGGCGGTCGCCATGCCGTCCGTCAGCAGCAGCGCCTGCTCGGTGGTTAGCCCCTCGCTCGAATAGAGCGTCGCATCGGCATTGGGCACGTTTACAAACTCGGCCTGTCCGCCCTGCAATCCCGGTCCGATGCCGAAAGCCGTCACCGCCGGACAACGATACACCTGGCCGGTGAGGCACGCAGGGCATGTCCCGCAGCCCGTGCCGCCCGCGGCAAGCACCTTTTCGCCGATTCGAAAGCCGTGGACGTCGCTGCCCGTCTCGACGACTTCGCCGATGAATTCGTGGCCGCAGCAGAACTTCGGGCTGTCCGCGCCATACTCGGTGTTCCCGATATGCGCGCCGTGATACATGTGGAGGTCGCTGCCGCAGATCGAGCAGCTTTCGACCTTGATGATCGCGCTGTTCGCGCTGCGCAATTCGGGGTCGGCATAGCTTTCGTAGCGGATGTCGCGCGGGCCGTTGAACACCAGTGCTTGCATTGCGATATGTCTCCTCGTCTCGCGCGGATCATTGCGGACACTTCGCATTCGAGCAAGTTCTTGTGATCAAAACACTTGCTAATCCGCGCGCTTATTGGGACACGGACCCGCCGAGGGAACATGCTGGAACTTCCATCTTATCACGCCATGGCGGCTATGGCCGTCACCATATGGATGTTCGTTGCCTTTGTGCGCGGGCGGATGTCTATCGAGATCGTATCGCTGCTCACCATCGCGGTGATTGCGGTGGGCCTCTACTTCTTTCCGCTTCCCGACAACAAGCCGACCGATGGGCTCGCCATCGCTTTCGGCGGTTTCGGGCATTACGCGCTCATCACGATTTGCGCGCTGATGATCATGGGGCGCGGGCTGGTTGTAACCGGCGCACTCGATCCGGCGGCGCGGTTTCTGGAACGCATGTTCAAGGCCAATCTGCAACTTGGCTTATTGGTATCGCTGCTGATTGCGTTTTTCCTGTCGATGGGTGTGAACGACACGCCCGTGCTGGTGCTGCTCCTGCCCATATTCGTCGCGCTGGCGGCGAAAGGGGCCATGCCTGCTTCCAAGACGCTGATCCCGCTCAACGCGGCGGTGCTGATCGGCGGCATGGCGACGACTATCGGCACTTCGACCAATATTCTCGTCACCTCGATCGCGGTCGATCTGGGGCTGCCCGAATTGAGCGTATTCCAGTTTACTCCCATCGTGCTGATGGCGGCGGTGGTCGCGCTGCCGTATCTGTGGTTGGTGATGCCGCGACTGCTTGGCGACAACAGCGTTGTGGCCGAGGGCAATCGGCGTCTGTTCCAGACGCGTCTGCGCGTGGGCGCGGACAGCTTTCTGACCGGACAGGAGCTTGCTGCGATCAAAGACAAGCTGCCATCCAGCATTACCTTCCATAACCCGCCGACAGGCGAGCTTCAGCCGCAGCAGCGCCTGCACATCTCGGGTACGCACGAAGCGCTCGAAGACGCCACCCGTGTGCTGCGCGGTGAATTGGCGCCGAGTTGGGTGCTCGACCGGATCAAGCGTCTCTCGGCCAGTCGCGGGCAGGATGTGACAGTGGTCGAAATGACCGTGACGGCGGATTCGCGCCTCGTCACCCGCACGCTTCCGAGTTCGGGCATTGCCGACCTTTACAATGTCGCGGTGCTGGGCATCCATCGACCCGAGCGACTGCTTGGCGAAAAGGACCAGTATTCGGACGGCGGCGACCTGCGCATTGCAGAAGGCGATGTGCTGCTCGTCATGGGTATTGAAGAAGACCTGCAGGCGTTTGCACGCTCCGACGCGCTCCTGATGCTCGAAGGCGCACGCGAATTGCCGCGCCGTTCGAAAGCGGTGATGTCTGCTGTGATCATGGGCGGTTCGGTGGTGCTCGCATCCTTCGGGCTCGTGCCGATTGCGATTTCCGCTCTGGCGGGCGCGATCCTGATGTTTGCTACCGGCTGCGTGAAGTTCGATCGCGTGGGCCGCGCTTTGTCTGCCAAGGTGATCGTGCTGGTCGCCGCCAGCATCGCCATCGGTCGCATCGTGCTCGAAAGCGGGGCGGCGGACTGGCTGGGGCAGAGCCTGGCGCTGGGCCTCGTTTATCTTCCGCCAGCCTTGGTGCTTGCCGCGATCATGGCGTTTGTGACTTTGCTCACCAATTTTGCATCCAATGCGACGGCAGCCACCGTGGGCACGCCGATTGCGTTCAGTATCGCAAACGAGCTGGGTCTTCCCGCAGAGCCGCTGATCCTTGCCGTGCTGTTCGGTTGCAACCTGTGTTACGCGACGCCGATTGCCTACCAGACCAACATGCTGATCATGTCGGAGGGGTCTTACGAATTCTCCGACTATCTGCGCACTGGCCTGCCGCTCGTGGCGCTGATGGTGACGACGCTCTCGCTCATTCTTGTGCTCTGGTACGGGCTGTAGATTTTCCTACTCTGGCGATTGCTGCGATAGCGCGGCAATGGTCTGCGAAACCGCTCTTTCCCGTGCTTGCGAACGCCCTTTGGTTGACACCGGGCGGCGATGGGTGACACTTCCAATCCAAGATTTGGGCAGGTGGGCTTTTTGCCCTCAGGAGTGTGTTCCACCTGTTCCATCCTGTAGGAATTGGGGAGTTACTCGAATGCTCAAACACGTGCTTGCAGCAGGAGCCGCGATGGCGGTGGTCATGGGCGCGACGCCCGCATTGGCCGACAACCACTCGGACGGCCACGGCGATGAACTGCGCGCTGCGGTGGCCGAAGACATGCCCGCGCTGTTCGAGCTCTACAAGGACCTCCACGCCAACCCCGAACTCAGCTTCGAAGAGCACGAAACCGCTGCCAAGCTGGCGGCGCGGGCGCGGGCGCTTGGCTTCGAGGTGACCGAAGGGGTAGGGCGCACCGGCGTTGTCGCGGTGATGCGCAATGGCGAAGGCCCCACAGTGATGCTGCGCGCTGACATGGACGGGCTGCCTGTGGTCGAGCAGACCGGGCTGCCCTACGCCTCGACCCGCACCTCGATCCCTGCGACCGGTGTCGAGACGGGCGTAATGCACGCCTGCGGCCATGACACGCATATGACGGCATGGATCGGCACCGCGCAACTGCTAACAGAACGCAAGGATGAGTGGTCAGGCACGCTGGTCATGATCCTGCAACCCGCCGAGGAGATCGGCGAGGGCGCGCTGGCGATGCTGGAAGACGGCCTCTACGAGCGCTTCCCCAAGCCCGACTACGTGCTCGGCTTCCACGATGCGGCAGGCGCGCCCGCGGGCTTCATCGGCTATTCCAAGGGCTATGCGCTGGCGAATGTCGACAGCGTCGATGTGGTGATCCCCGGCGTGGGCGGCCACGGGGCTTATCCGCATACGACGATCGACCCGGTGGTGATCGGTTCGGCTATCGTGATGCGCCTTCAGACGCTGGTGAGCCGCGAGGTCAGTCCGCTCGATCCCGCGGTGGTGACCGTTGGCAGCTTCCGCGCAGGCTCGAAGCACAACATCGTCCCCGACGAAGCGCGTTTGCAGATCACGGTTCGCAGCTACACTGACGAAGTTCGCGCCAAGCTGCTCGACGGAATCGCCCGGATCGCGCGCGGCGAAGCGCTGGCTGCGGGCATGCCTGAGGACAAGCTGCCCGAAGTGACGGTGCAGGACCCTTACACTCCCTCGACCTACAACACGCCCGAGTTCACCGAGACGGTGATGGCAGTCTTGTCAGAACGCTTCGGCGAGCGCGTGCAGGAAGTGCCGAGCGTGATGGGCGGGGAGGACTTCGGCCAGTTCTACCGCGCAGATCCCGAGAATGTGGAATCGCTGATCTTCTGGGTCGGCGGCGTGCCGATGGACGAATTCACCGCCGCACAGCGCGACGGGACCGTGCTTCCAAGCCTGCACTCCCCCTTCTGGGCGCCCGATGCCGAGGCGGTGATCGCAACCGCGACCGAGGCGCTTACCGCTGCCACGCTTGACCTGATGCCCAAGAGCGGCGGCTGAAAGGCGCATGCCCAAAAGATAACGGCCGCCGAAACGGGTTTCCCCATCCGGCGGCCGTGTTCTCCTCCCCAGGAGAATCGGTGATGATGTCCCTGCCTATCGCAAGCTTCGCGAGGACCGGATAATGCGCTTTCCTACTCGGCAGACGGCACGTAGGTGCCCAGCCGGTGGTGCAGCGCGTTGATCTTGGCGATCTCTTCGCGATCTTCGGTGGCGCGAGCATGGCTTTCCAGCGCACGGCGCAGGAGCTTCATGTCGGCCGTCGAAAGCAGCGCACGGGCGCGGGACGGTTCGGTCTTCGGAGTATCGGTGTCGCTCATCGTCTGTTCTTTCTCTACATCCCTTGCGGGCGTTGTGATGATGATCGGTGTAATGAAGTTTCGCGGCGGTTCCCGCAAGGCCAGTCTGTTTTACTGACCTTGCGAGTCCCCTCTCTCCACGGCCGAGGCCGTCTCGAACGGGTGCCGTCAGCCTGTCATCAGCCTGCCGAGAACTGGTTCATTGTGTTGTCCTTGCCGCCCGCTTTGAGGGCAGCTTCACCGGCGAAGTATTCCTTGTGATCGTCGCCAATGTCGGAACCGGCCATGTTCTGGTGCTTCACGCAAGCGATGCCCTGGCGGATTTCCTGACGCTGCACGCCCTTCACATAGCCCAGCATTGCCTGCTCACCGAAGTATTCCTTGGCGAGATTGTCGGTGCTGAGTGCGGCGGTGTGGTAGGTCGGCAGGGTGATGAGGTGGTGGAAGATGCCAGCGCGCTTCGCAGCGTCGCGCTGGAAGGTGCGGATCTTCTCGTCAGCCTCGGCGGCCAGATCGGTTGCATCGTAATCCACGCTCATCAGCTTGTCGCGATCATAGGCGGAGACATCCTTGCCCGCTTCGGCCCAGGCGTCATAGACCTGCTGGCGGAAGTTGAGCGTCCAGTTGAAGCTCGGCGAGTTGTTGTAGACGAGCTTGGCATTGGGAATGACTTCGCGAACGCGGTCAACCATGCCGGCGATCTGTTCGACGTGCGGCTTCTCGGTTTCGATCCACAGCAGGTCCGCGCCGTTCTGCAGCGAGGTGATGCAGTCGAGCACGCAGCGGTCTTCACCCGTTCCAGCGCGGAACTGGTAGAGGTTGGAAGGCAGACGCTTGGGCGCAAGCAGCTTGCCGTTGCGGCTGATGAAGACCTGGCCATTGGTGATGTTGGCCGGATCGACTTCGTCGCAATCGAGGAAAGCGTTGTACTGGTCGCCCAGATCGCCCGGCTCCTTCGAGTATGCAATCTGCTTGGTCAGACCAGCGCCGAGCGAGTCGGTGCGGGCAACGATCACGCCGTCGGGAATGCCCATTTCGAGGAAGGCATGGCGGCAAGCGCGGATCTTCTGGAGGAAGTCCTCGTGCGGAACGGTGACCTTGCCGTCCTGGTGGCCGCACTGCTTTTCGTCCGAAACCTGGTTTTCGATCTGCAGCGCGCAAGCACCGGCTTCGATCATCTTCTTGGCGAGCAGGTAGGTTGCCTCGGCGTTGCCGAAACCGGCGTCGATGTCGGCGATGATCGGAACTACGTGGGTTTCGTAGTTGTCGATCTGGTTCTGGATTTCCTTGGCCTTGCCCTCGTCACCGGCTTCGCGAGCGGCGTCGAGTTCGCGGAACATGCCGCCCAGTTCACGGGCGTCGGCCTGCTTGAGGAAGGTGTAGAGCTCTTCGATCAGCGCGGGGACCGAAGTCTTTTCGTGCATCGACTGGTCGGGCAGCGGGCCGAACTCGCTGCGCAGCGCGGCAACCATCCAGCCCGAGAGGTAAAGGTAACGCTGCTTGGTGGAGCCGAAGTGCTTCTTGATGCTGATCATCTTCTGCTGCGCGATGAAACCGTGCCAGCAGCCGAGCGACTGGGTGTAGTTAGCGGGGTCGGCGTCATAGGCTTCCATGTCGGCGCGCATGATCTTCGCGGTGTACTTCGCGATGTCGAGGCCGGTAGGAAAACGGTTCTGAATCGCCATACGAGCGGCCGCTTCGGGTTCGATTGCGGCCCAGCTGGGGCCTGCGGCGTTGATGACTTCTTGCATCTGCGCAATGGTGTTCTGGTAGGTCATGCGAGGGCTCCTTGAAGAGAGACGGGAGTTGATGGACGCCAATTGCCATGGTGCAGCGCAGCGCGACAGGAAAAGTTACAGACTTTCGTGTCTGTATGGGCCGGTCTGCGGTAATTCTTGTGTAATGCTGTAAAGATATTTACAGAATGGCGTGAAAGTGAGCGCCATGTCCGAAACAACCCTCCTTGCCGGTCCTTCCCTGCGCCGCCTGCGCAAACGCGAAGGGCTTACGCAGGCTGCCATGGCAGCCTCGCTCGGCATTTCGCCCAGTTACCTCAACCTGATCGAGCGCAACCAGCGCCCGCTGTCCGCGCGCGTGCTGGTGCAGGTGATCGAGCGGTTCGATTTCGATCCTCGCGAACTGCGCGAGGACGAGGCAATCGGGGGTGTCGACGGGCTTGCACGTCGAATGGCGGACAAGCGGTTCGCCGATCTGGGCATCGACCGCGAGGAGATACAGGAATTTCTCGCTGCCGCTCCGCAGGCGGCGGCGGCTTTTGCGCGGCTCTACGACAAGTCTCTGCCCAACGCAGAACGCGGCGACGACCCTGTCGGAGAAGCGCGAAGGGCGGTGGAGCGTTGGCAAAACCATTTCGCCGACCTCGACCGCGCTGCAGAGGACCTCGCAGATGAATTGCGGCTGTCGCGCGGGGATATCAGCGCCGGCCTGATCGAACGCCTGCGCGAAAAGCACCGCCTGTCGGTCCGTATCCTCCCTTCGGACGTCATTCCCGGACTTGTCCACCGGCTCGATCTGCATGCGCGGCAATTGCAATTGTCGGAGATGCTGGGCGGGGCGGCGCGCAGGTTCCAGATTGCGCGGCAGATCGCGAGTCTGGAGCAGCGCGAAAGCATCGAGACATTGGTCGCCGGCGCAAACCTTGCCTCACCCGAAGCACGCGAGCGGTTCCGCGAGCATGTGACCGATTATGCCGCCGCCGCTCTGCTGATGCCTTACGGCCGCTTCCTGCGCGCCTGCGAGCAGACGGGGTATGACCTACCGATTATCTCGCGCCGGTTTGCGGTGAGTTTCGACCAGCTCGCCCAGCGCCTCACCACCTTGCAGCGCGTGGGCGAGCGCGGCTTGCCGTTTTTCAGCGCCTGGTTCGGGCGCACAGGGCGCATGGTGCAGTTTTTCGCCGGAGCAAGCGGTGCAGCCTATCCGCTCGACGGCGCGCGCTGGCCCGCATGGGTTCCCTACAGCGCGTTCGAGCGGCGCGGAACCTTGCTCACCCAATCGGTTACTTTCGGTGAAGGAGAGGCGGTTCCTCGCCACTGGTTCACGATTGCGCGCACGGTCGAGGTCGATGGTGCGGCCTGTTCGGCGCGCCGCGCTATCGTTTTGGGACTGGAGGCGCGCTTTGCAGGCGAATTGGCTCAGGCGAGGGGGGTGTCGCTCGATCTGCAGGATGCTGTGCCTCTGGGCGTAGGCTGTCCTCGCTGCGGCAGAGCCGATTGTCTCGCTCCCGCACCGGCTCGTCTTGCGCCCGGCCCGAATTGAACGAACATCTAATCTGTCATTCAGCTTGACCGGCCCAGCTCTTGCGTGATCTTGAGCGAAGGAGGTCACATTATGACTGAAGAACGCATTACAGAAACCACTGATTCGCAAGGCAATACGCACACGACGCACATCGTCCACGAAGGTGGTTCGGGCGGCGGTGCTGCGAAGTGGGTGTTCCTGCTCATCCTTGTCGTCGCGATCGCCGTCGGCGCTTATGTGATGACCCAGACCAATGCGTCCGAAATCCAGGCCAATGAGGCGATCACCGATGCTGCACAGGACTTTGGTGACGCAGCAGGTCAAGTCGGCGATGCTGCCGAAGACGCAGCAGACGCTATTGAACAGGGCCAGTAAACACCTTCTTAGGCACTCTCTTGCGCGCCTGACGGGCGTTTGAGACAGCGCTGTAAAGTTTACCGACACTTAAACTGTCATCGGTAAGGCGATGCTCGCTGATTTTAATTGCGAGCACCGCCGAACCGATGATCCGCCTGTTCAAGCATTATATTCCTCATGCCGTGCTGCTGCTCGGCCTGCTCGATTTCGCTCTGCTCGTGGTGGCAAGCGAGATGGCGTGGCAGTTGCGCGCTTCACAGATCGGCATGGACCCGGGCGAGATCCGCGAACGCTGGGTTCCGCTGCTCGGTTCCGCCGCCGTCGTGTGGCTGGCGATGATTTCGGTCGGGGTCTACGGGCCTTACGCGCTGCGAAGCTTGCGCTTTGCGAGTGCGCGTTTGCTGGTTGCGACCAGTCTCGGCATTATCGCGCTTGCGACAATCGACTGGATTTTGCCGGGTGAGACCTTCTGGCGCTCGACGCTGCTCTACGCGATGGGCTTCACCGTGCTGGTGCTGGTGGCCGACCGGTTGTTGCTCAATTCCTTCCTCGGATCGAGCGCGTTTCGCAGGCGTGTCATGGTGCTGGGTGCAGGCGACCGCGCACAGCGATTGCGCGAACTGGGAGAAAAGCCTGAAAGCGGCTTCGCTATCGTCTCCTACATCGCCATGGGCGAACCCGAGCGCGTGGTCGAAGAAGCAATCCCGCGCGAGGCGATCCACGATCTTGGCCGCTTTGTCGAAAACCTCGGTGTGAGCGAGGTTGTGTTGGCGCTACAAGAGCGCCGCAATTCGCTGCCCTTGAACGACCTCCTGCGCATCAAGACCAAGGGCGTGCACGTCAATGATTTCTCCAGCTTTCTGGAGCGCGAAACGGGCCGTGTCGATCTCGACACCGTCAATCCCAGTTGGCTGATCTTCTCCGACGGCTTTTCGAGCAGCCGCATCCTGTCGAGCGCGGCAAAGCGCCTGTTCGACATCGTCGCCAGCCTCATCCTACTGACACTGACGTTTCCGGTTATCGCTCTGTTTGCGCTGATCGTGAAGCTCGACAGCAAGGGACCGGCCTTCTTCCGCCAGCAGCGGGTCGGCCTCTATGGCCAGCCATTCCATCTCATTAAGCTACGCTCAATGCGCACCGATGCCGAAAAGGACGGGGCAAAGTGGGCAGAGGAAAACGACCCGCGTGTTACCCGCGTCGGACGGTTTATTCGCAAGGTGCGGATCGACGAACTGCCGCAGACCTGGAGCGTGCTGAAAGGCGAGATGAGCTTCGTCGGCCCGCGGCCGGAAGTGCCCAAATTTGTGGACGACCTGCAAGAGCAGATCCCGTTCTATGGCGAGCGGCACATGGTCAAACCGGGCATCACAGGCTGGGCGCAGATCAACTACCCCTACGGCGCCTCGATCGACGATAGCCGCAAGAAGCTCGAATATGATCTCTACTATGCCAAGAACTATACGCCCTTTCTCGATCTGGTGATCCTGCTTCAGACGGTGCGCGTAATCCTGTGGCCGGAGGGTGCGCGGTAATGGTTGGCTTCGAAGCCATCCTTGCGCCTCTGGCCTACCTTGCAGGAGCCGTGCTGAGCGCGGGCGCAGGCCTGTGGGTATGGCACAATGGCGACCGCGAACGGCCAGACCGTCTTGCGTTGATTGCGACTTGCGTGTTGACCGCGCTGTGGTGCTCTTTGTCGGTGGCGTTCGACCCGCAAGCTCCTGCCGTCATTCTTGCCGAGACTGCGCGCAATCTTGCCATGATTGCGGTGATTTTCCGACTGTTCGCCGCAGATGGTCGCGACGAAAGCCTGCGGCCGATCCGCCCGGTGATTATCGCGCTCGCGCTGGTGCAAATGTTTCAGCCGGTGCTGCTGTTCATCACTGCACAGACGCATGGCTTCGTGCAGATCGAACTGCTGGTTTTCGAAGTCGGTACCGTGCTCAATATGCTGGTCGCAATCGGCGCTCTGGTATTGCTTCACAATCTCTATGCAGGCGCGGCAGCGTCATCGCGGCAAATCATCCGCTGGAGCGGTTTCGCGCTCGCGGGAATCTTTGCCTATGACCTCAACTACTACACGATTGCCTATCTCAGTCAGGAATTGCCCGGCTTTCTCGTAACGCTGCGCGGGGCGGTTGCCGGTGCAATGGCGGTGATCCTCGCTGTCGGAGCAAACGCGAAGAGCGCAAAGCTGCAATTCCGTCCGTCGCGCGCTGTCACCTTCCAGACGCTCTCGCTGATGGTGATCTTCATTTATCTGGCTGCAATGGTGCTGGTGACGCGCGGCCTGGCCGTGGTCGGCGGCGACATTGCCCGCGCCGGACAGGTGGTGTTCCTCGTTCTGGCTGTCGTTGCGGCGATGGTCTGGTTGCCGTCCGAACGCGCGCGGGGCTGGTTGCGCGTCACCGCGACCAAGCATCTGTTCCAGCACCGTTACGACTACCGCGAGGAATGGCTGCGTTTTACTCGCACGATCAGCGCTGGCCCCGCCAACTACACCAGCCTGCACGAACGTGCAGTGAAGGCGATTGCGGACATCACCGATAGTCCCGCTGGCCTACTGCTTGCGCCAAATGAAGAAGCGCAGTTGGAACTCACAGCACGCTGGAATTGGGCCACGCTCGAAGTGCCGGCCCGATCGGTGGACTATGCGCTGTCTGGCCTGCTGGAACAGCACAACCATATTCTGGATCTCGACGAGGCGCGTGGCGGTATCGATCATCTGGGCGAGCTTGCGCATGTGCCTGCATGGCTGCTCGAAGCAGAAGATGCGTGGGCGCTGGTTCCGCTGATCCACTTCGATCGCCTTGTCGGTGCGATTGTCCTTGCCCGTCCGCGGATCGAACGCGGGCTCGACTGGGAGGACTTCGACCTGCTGCGCGTCGCCGGACAGCAGCTGGCAAGCTATCTCGCCGAGCAATCGGGCCAGCAGGCGCTGATGGATGCGAGCCGCTTTGACGAATTCAACCGCCGCATGGCGTTCGTGATGCACGACATCAAGAACCTTGCGAGCCAGCTTTCGCTGCTATCGGCCAATGCCCAAAAACATGCCGACAACCCCGATTTCCGTGCCGACATGCTGGTGACGCTGCGCAATTCGTCGGACAAGCTGAACGCGCTTCTGGCGCGCCTCGGGCGCTATGGCGGGGGTACCGCGCAAAACCTGCGGCCAATCGACCTCACCGATATCGCCACAAGCCTCGAAGCGCGCTTCAGGCAAATCCATCCCGTTGTCGTCACGCGCGCCGATTCCGCAAAGGTTCTGGCCGACATGGAGAGCCTCGAACAGGCATTGATCCATCTGGTCCAGAACGCTGTCGATGCCAGCGAAAAGGAGGACGCGGTTTTCATCAGTGTCGGTTCTGACGGCATCAACGGCCTGATCGAAGTCGTCGATTCCGGTTGTGGAATGACCCCCGAATTCGTGCGCAGCGGCCTGTTCAAGCCTTTCGTCTCCTCCAAATACGGGGGTTTCGGGATCGGCGCGTTCGAAGCGCGCGAAATGATCAAGGGCATGGGCGGAAGGCTCGCGGTGGAATCGCGGGAAGGCGTGGGGACGCGCTTTACCGTCACATTGCCCGCTGCCGAGGCTGCAAGCCTGCTCGCCAGCCGCAATCAGCCTGATAATCAAGAGGTCGCATAATGCCCGATAAGAAACCGACGCTGCTTGTGATCGAGGATGACGAGGGTCTGCAGGCGCAGCTCAAGTGGTCCTATGACGATTTCGAGGTCGTGATCGCAGGCGACCGCGACAGTGCGATTGCCGCGCTCCGCAGCGAGGCGCCCGCAGTGGTGACGCTCGACCTCGGCCTGCCGCCCGATCCTGACGGCACGACCGAAGGCTTTGCCGTGCTCGACGCGATCATGGCGCTCAAGCCCGATACCAAGGTGATCGTGGCAAGCGGCCACGGCGCTCGCGAAAGCGCGCTGCAGGCGATCGAGCGCGGGGCTTATGATTTCTACCAGAAGCCGCTTGATATCGAAGCGCTCGGTCTGATCGTTCGCAGAGCTTATAACCTCCACCAGATAGAGGCCGAGAACCGCCGGCTAGTCGCTCACGCAAGCGAGGACAAAACTGTGCTTGGCCGCCTCATTACCGGCGCGCCCGAAATGGTGAAAGTCGCACGCACCATCGAACGCGTCGCTTCGACAAGCGTTTCGGTGATGCTGCTGGGAGCGAGCGGCACTGGTAAGGAATTGCTCGCACAGGGCCTCCACGATGCGAGCGACCGGGCCAACAAGCCCTTTGTTGCGATCAACTGCGCTGCGATCCCTGAAAACCTGCTGGAAAGCGAGTTGTTCGGCCATGAAAAAGGCGCGTTCACGGGTGCGGTCAAAACCACCGAGGGCAAGATCGAAAGCGCAAACGGGGGCACCCTGTTCCTTGACGAGGTTGGCGATATCCCGCTGCCCTTGCAGGTAAAATTGCTACGCTTCCTGCAAGAACGCACGATCGAGCGCATCGGCGGTCGCAAGACCATCGCGGTCGATACGCGCATTGTCTGCGCAACGCATCAGGATCTCGAAGCGATGATTCAGGCAGGCACTTTCCGTGAGGACCTGTTCTACCGTCTCGCAGAGATCGTCATCCGTATTCCAAGCCTTGCCGAGCGCTATGGTGATCCGGTGCTGCTCGCCAAGGCGTTTCTGAAACGCTTTGCCAAGGAAATGAATCCGGCAGTGACCGGCTTTGCCCCCGACGCGCTGGCGGCCATCGACGCGCACGAATGGCCGGGCAATGTCCGCGAGCTCGAAAACCGCGTGAAGCGCGCGGTGATCATGGCCGACGGAAAGCTGGTGAACGCGCTCGACCTCGATTTCGGGGAGAGCGAGGATGAGGACAGCGATGTGCTCAATCTCAAAGCCGCGCGCGAACAGGCCGATAGGCGCGTGATCCGTCATGCCCTGGCCCGCAGCGAAGGCAATATTTCGAGCACTGCCAAGTTACTCGGCATCAGCCGCCCGACGCTCTACGATCTTCTTAAGCAGTATGATCTCCATGCGTAAATTCGCGCTTTTTCTGGCGGCCACCGCTCTCGCAAGCTGTTCGGGGGCAGGCGAGGGGGCGAGCACGTCGCACCTTACCGGCGGGGATACCTTCCTCGAACTGATGGAAGATGCTCGTATCGCGGTGCGTGCAGGCGAATTGGCAGAGGCGGGCGGCTATTATGACGATGCGCTCGAACTGGAGCCGGAGAACCCCGGCCTGTGGGTCGATATTGCGCGGCTGCGGTTTCGCGGCGGCGAGCATCTGACCGCAATCGAGGCGGCGGACTACGCCCTGCAACTCGATTCCGCCTATCCGCCCGCGCTCCTGCTGCGCGCACAATTGGTGCGCGATTCCAACGGGATGGTCGAGGCACTGCCTTGGTTCGAAGCAACGGTGGCCGCCGACCCGCGCAATCCGGAGGCGCTGGCCGATTACGCGGCCACGCTGGGTGATCTCGGGCGTTACAAGGATATGCTGCGCGTGGTGCGCGAGCTGGCCGAAATCGCGCCGAATTATCCGCAGGTCCACTATCTGCAAGCTGTGCTCGCCGCGCGGGCGCAGGATCCGGTGCTTGCCGGTACGCTCCTCAACCGCAGCGGACTGGTGGGGCGGGGTGTTCCCTCGGCGATGATGCTGGATGCGATCATCAATATGCAGCAGGGCACGTTCGATACGGCGGTGGAAACGCTCGAAGCGCTGGCGCAGCGCCAGCCGGGTAACATGCGTGTGCGCGAATTGCTGGCGCGGGCTCTGTGGCTGGGTGGCCGCGACCGTGATCTGGTCGATCGTTTTGCGGACCGCGCACAGACCAAGGGCGCGTCGCCCTATCTCGTCATGCTCGTTGGACGCAGCTTTGAGCGCATGGATGAACGCGAGCGGGCTATTCCTTATCTCGAACGCGCTCTGGCAGCGCGAAGCAATGACATGATCGTGCTCGAAGGATCGGGCATGGGCAGCGGTTTTATGCCGGCGGCAACAGCTGAAATGCGCGATTTCGTGCAGGCGGGGAACACCGGCTTGGCACAAAGCTTGGCGCGCACCCTGCTCGACCGGGCTCCGTATTCGGGCGACCTCCATGCGCTTGCAGGTGACGCCGCACTGGCTGGCGACGATCCGGTCCGAGCGCTTGATCTCTATGAAGTTTCCGCCCGCGTGCGCCGGTCCTGGCCGTTGACGCGCAAGATGATCTTCGGCCTCGACGCAATCGGTGACGAAACCACCGCCGATGCCTTTTTGGCGCGGTATATTACGGGCGATTCGCAAAACACCGAAGCGCTGTTGTTGCTGGCCGAGCGAAGCGTCGCACAGGACGATTGGTTGCGGGTTGCGGTGGTGCTTGATACGGCGATCGGCTTGGGAGCGGGCAACGACCTCGAAGTGCTTGCGCTGCGGGCGCGTGCGGCGAGCGAGTTGGGACGAGAGGACGAGGCAGCGACTTTCACCGCGCTTTACCGCGAGCTCAGCCCCGGCGCGTTTCTCGCCAACTAACTCGACAATTCCGCGCTTTACAGGCAGTGGCGCGGGCCATGCCCAAGCGCCTTTCCATTCTGGCTGATCCGATGATCGCGGTCTTGCTGATCGCGACCACGCTCGCCTTTGTGCTGCCCGCCAGCGGCGAAGCGCGCGAAACCGCGCAGCTGGTGTCGAGTATTGCGATTTTTCTGCTCTTCCTCGTCAACGGCATGCGCATTGCGCGCGGAGAGATCCTGCGCGGCCTTGCGAATTGGCGTTTCTTCCTGCCGCTGTTCCTGTGGGTCTTCGCAGCGATGCCGCTGATCGGGGAAGGCTTCTCACTGCTCGCCGGTTCGGTGCTTCCGCCGACGGTTGCGCTCGGCTTCCTGTATCTGGGAACCTTGCCTTCGACAGTGCAGTCGGCGACATCCTACACGAGCCTTGCAGGCGGAAATGTCGCGCTTTCGGTTGTTGGAGCGGCGTTGATCAATATAGCCGGTGTGTTCGTCACCGCGCCGCTGTTTGCGCTTCTTGCAGGAGGCGAGGCGGCGGATATGGGCTCAGAAACGGTCCTGCGCATCGGCGTGATCCTGATCCTGCCTTTCATGATCGGACAGGCGGTGCAGGGCTGGACCATCGACTGGCTCAAGGAGCGCAAAAGCGATGTCGCGTGGCTTGACCGCATCGTGATCGGCATTGCGGTCTATGTCGCCTTCTCAGGCGCGGTAGAGCAGGGACTGGCCGCGATGTTCGACCTTGCGGGCTGGGCCATACTGTTCGGCCTTATTGTCGCGTTTCTGGTGGTTGCAATTGGTGGAGCGTGGCTTGCAGGGAGCCTTCTGCAGCTACCGCGCGGCGATCACATCTCCTTCCTGTTTGCTGGCTCGCAGAAAAGCGTCGCAGTGGGCGCGCCGCTTGCCGCACTGCTGTTTCCACCCGAAGTCGCTGGCTTTGTGATTGCGCCATTGCTGCTCTACCACCTGCTCCAATTGGTGATCGCAGCGCCGATGGCGAAGATGCTCGCAAACAAAAGCTAGGCTGCGGGCCTAGCTTTTGGGTTGATAGGTCTGTTCCTCGCCCGGGAAAGCGCGCGAGCGGACTTCGTCGGCATAGGTGGCAACCGTCTTGTCGATCATGCCTGCAATATCCTCATACTTCTTCACGAAGCGCGGCACGCGCTCGAACATGCCAAGCATGTCTTCGGTAACGAGAACCTGCCCGTCGCATTGTGCAGACGCGCCGATACCGATGGTGGGGCAGGACACCGCCTGCGTCGCCTCGATCGCGATCGGCTCGACCACGCCTTCGATCACGATTGCAAATGCACCCGCTTTTTCGAGCGCAACCGCATCACTCACGATCTTGTCGGCTTCGGCATCCGAACGCCCGCGCGCCATATAGCCGCCGAGCACATTGACCGCTTGCGGCGTAAGGCCGACGTGGCCCATCACGGGAATCCCGCGCGAATTCAGGAATTCGACCGTCTCGGCCATTGCTTCCCCGCCTTCGAGTTTCACCGCAGCCGCACCTGTCTGCTTGAGAAGGTAGGACGCGCTTTCGAAAGCCTGTTCCTTTGACGCTTCGTAAGAACCGAAAGGCATATCGACGACCACAACCGAGTGATACGACCCACGCACCACCGCTGCGCCGTGGTTTGCCATCATTTCCAGCGTCACCGGCACGGTTGAGGACAGGCCGTAAATCACCTGGCCCAGCGAATCCCCCACCAGCAGCAGGTCGCAATGCGCATCAAGCAATTGTGCCTGCCGCGCGGTATAGGCGGTGAGCATTACCAGCGGTTCTTCGGTGACACCGTCTTTCTTGCGCGAACGGATGCGCGGCACGGTCAGCCGCTTCATCGGGGCAGGGGTGGGATTGGCGCGCGAAGTGCTCGTATCGAGCTGGAATGTGGTCGACATGGGCGCTGATCTAGCGCTGGCCTGCGCAGAACGCAAAGCTTGCCCCTTGGCGCGGGCGAAGAAACATTGCAGAAAGATGGCATCAAGGGACGCGCGCTCGGGGAGCGTGCAAAGAGGGATAGACTTTCTAAACATGGCAGCAGCAGGTTCAGGCCACGAAAACTGGTCGTCGAGAAGCGCATTCATCCTCGCCGCAGTCGGCTCCGCAGTGGGGCTAGGCAATATGTGGCGTTTTCCGGCAGAGGCGGGAGAGAACGGGGGCGGGGCCTTCGTTTTGTTCTACATCTTCTGCGTGCTGTTGATCGGCCTGCCGGTGCTGCTCTCCGAAGTTTTGATCGGACGACACGGGCAGGCCAATGCCTCCGACAGCGTGCGCAAGGTCGCTCGCGACTCCAATGCAAGTGAGGGCTGGAGCTTTGTCGGCTCACTGGGCGTGTTCGCTGCCTTTCTTATTCTCAGCTTCTACTGCGTCGTGGGCGGATGGGTGGTCTATTACATCGGCGTCTTCGGGATGGATCTGTTCCACACTGGTCTCACCGGCGGCGCGTTCGAGGGGCGTGCGGCAGGCGATATCGAGGGCCTTTTGCCCAACCTGTTCGGCAATGGCGGGTTGATGGTCGCGCTCAATCTCGGTTTTCTTGCGGTGACGATGTTCTTCGTTGCACGCGGTGTTTCCAGCGGGATCGAGTGGGTTGCGGTCTATCTCATGCCGCTGTTTTTCATCCTGTTTCTGGCAATCACGATCTACGGGGCGTTCACTGGTAACTTCAGCGATGCCGTAGCCTACCTGTTCACCTTCGATTTTTCGAAACTGACGGGTGAGGTGATGCTCGCGGCGGTCGGACAAGCGTTCTTCTCGCTCTCTCTGGGGGTTGCTGGGATGATCACTTATGGCTCCTACGCCAATCGCGACACCAATCTGGGCGAGACTTCGGGCATCATCGCGGGCGCCGATACCGCTGTGGCGCTGCTGGCGGGCCTTGCGATCTTCCCGATTGTGTTTGCCGCAGGTCTTTCAGCGAGCGCGGGACCGGGGCTTATGTTCCAGTCGCTGCCGATTGCGTTTCAGGCCATGCCATTCGGATCTTTGATTGGGCTTGCTTTCTTCATCATGGTGTTCTTCGCCGCTTTGACCAGCTCGGTCTCGCTGCTCGAAGCGCCGACTGCGTGGATCAAGGACAAGATCAATCTCTCGCGCTGGGCGGCGACTGCAATCGTCGGGTCGGCTTCGGCAGTGTTGGGTGTTTTCGCATCGCTTTCCTTCAACGAAATCGCGAGCTTCTATCCGCTCGGATTCATTCCGCTATTTGCCGAGGCGAATTTCTTTGACGCGCTCGATGGTGTGACGGCCAAGCTGTTCATGCCGATCGGGGCAATCCTGACCTGCATTTTTGTCGGCTGGATTGCCGATGCGCGGCTGATTGACGATGAGAACGGACTCGACGGGGTTCTGCATCAGACTTGGCGCGTGCTCGTGCGGTTTGTGTGCCCTGTTCTGCTGACGATCATTCTTTTGGCAGGAATTTTTCCGGAGACGACCGAGGACGTATTCGCGTTGCTCTCTGGTGATGGAGAGGGGGCGATTTCCCAGCCTATGGACGCGGAATGACCCATTAAATGAAAAAGGGGCCGCGCCTTGTTCAGGCGCGGCCCCTTTTCGTATTCGGGCGTATTTTTAGAGCGCAACCTTGTCGATGTGCTCCTTTTCGGCGTCTTCATGGACGTTCATGCCGAGCGCCATTTTGGCGACCTTCAACAAGCCCATGTCGCCGTTCCAGATTTCAGCCTGCTTCAGGTCCATGCGCAGGAACAGGATATTCGGGTCCTGCTTGCCTTCGTCGTACCAGGCGGACACAAAGTTGTTCCAGAATTGGTCGAAGCGTTCCTGGCTGCGTTCGACCGAGAGATCGCCGGTGAAACGGGCGTAAAGGTCATTGTCCTTGCTCTGGAAGGTCGCGGTGACAGGCCCAAGCTGGCGGAAATCGCTTTTGGTATGGGTGAAGAACCAGATCGCGCTGTCTGCGTCCTTGTCGAGTTGCGGGCTCATCGGGACGGCAGTTTGCGGTGCCCCGTCGATCTGTAGGAACAGAAACGGTGATGCGGCGAGCTCTTCCCAGAATTTCTCTTTAAGCTCTTCTGCCTTGCCTTCGTCGTAGCGCATATCTGTTCTCCTTGTTTTGCAACGTGTTATGGATGTGGGGAGCGTCTCTGTGATTTCAGGGCGTATTGCGACGTATGGGTGTTTATAAGGGTTGCGTTGACGGGCAGGTTTGGAACATAGTAGGAACAAATGCGCGACTCATGCGAGTCAGGCACTCTTTCTATGACCCATTATACTCCTCCCTCCGGTGCTAAAGCGCTGCATGATCTTTCCGTGCCTTCTCGTTCCGGAAGACATGCTGTCCCGCGTCTGTCGGCCAAGGATCTCGCCGCTATTTCCAGGGCGCGCGAGGCGCGGTGGCGGCCGGGGCTGGCCGATCAGCCGCTGCACAGCGAGATATTCGCACCGGCGGACAGCGCCTGCGGGGCGGGGCTGGCGCTGGCGCTGGCACGCGACGCCTTGCAGGTGGCGGCTCAAGCCACCGACCCGACTGCCGAGGTCGATGATCGCCGTCAGGTGTTGTGGGTGCAGGATGCCCGCGCGGTGCAGCTTTCGGGCCGCCCTTACGCTTACGGCCTACCCGCGGATTTGCGCGACCGGTTGATCCATGTCGAGGCGGCGAAGCCCGAAGACGCGCTGTTTGCGCTTGAAGAGGGGCTCAAATGCCGCGATCTCGCCTGTGTTATCGGGGAGATCGTGGGCAATCCGCGCGCGTTCGATTTCACCGCCTCGCGCCGGTTGAGCCTTGCAGCGGAAAGGCACGGGGTCGCGCTGTGGCTGGTGCGGATTGAGGCGGAAGCCGATCTTTCCTCTGCGCGGATGCGTTGGCGGGTGGAGGCGGCACCCTCGCCGCCGTCGCGCTGGAACCAGCAAGCGCCCGGCGCGCCCGCCTGGCAAGCCGAACTGTTCCGCGCCCGCAGCCACGCCCCCGGACACTGGACCCTCAGCCATGATGAAGGACGCCTCTCAACCGCCCCACGCCATTCTGGCGCGCCGCATATTGGCGATCTGGTGCGCCCGACTGTCGGTCGATCGCTGGCGGCTGTCGCCAGAGCATAGCGACGGCCCGCTTGGGCAGAGGGAGGGGGCGGACGCCGAACCCACCGTCCTTATCACCGAAACCGCGCACGGCCCCCGCATTGCTGCGGCGAATGAGGCAGGGCTGACAGCAGGTGCGCGCGCAGGAATGATGCTCGCCGATGCGCGCACGCTGTGCCCGCAAATCCAGACTGCTCCTGCCGATCCGGCAGGCGACCTCGCCTTTCTCGAAAAGCTGGCCTTGTGGGCGCAGCGCTGGGGACCGTGG
>JAYPMZ010000012.1:21190-34155 GCA_038130205.1 Erythrobacteraceae bacterium
GGACCGTGGAGTGCGCTCGATCCGCCCGACGGAGTGCTGGTCGATATCACCGCCGCCGCGCATCTGTTCGGCGGTGAGGCAAAGCTGCTCACCGATGTCGCAGCCGCCTTCGCACAGCGCGGGCTGGTGGTGCGCGCGGCGATTGCGCCGACTGCGGGCGCGGCCTGGGCGCTGGCGCATTTCGGAGAGGAGGGTGCGATCCTCGACCCTGACAGTGAAGAGGCGATGATGCGCAGGCTTGCTGCGCTTCCCGTCGCGGCGCTGCGGCTCGATGACGATGTGCTCACAGTTCTGCGGCGTCTCGGGCTCAAGCGACTCGGGGACCTTGCGGACATCACCCGCGGCGCGGTCAATCGCAGCGAAGAGGCTGCACGCGATGCGCTTCAGCGTCGTTTCCGCACCCGTAAGTCGCCTTCTGCCAATCCTCTGATCCGGCTTGACCAGCTGCTTGGGCGGGTTCCCGAGCCGTTGCTGCCGGTGGTCGCACAGGAAATGCCGCTGGTGCAGCGTCGCCTGATGGAGCCGCTGCGCCACCGTTCGCTGCTCGACCGCGTGCTGGCAGACCTTGCAGACGATATGGCGCGTGTTCTGGAGGGCCGGAGCGAGGGTGCAAGGCGGCTCGAACTGGGCCTGTGGCGGGTCGATGACGAGGTGATTGTGCGGAGGCTCGAACTGGCTTCGGCCACGCGGGATTCGGCCCATATTACAAGGCTTTTCGAGGAAAAGCTGGAAAATATCGATGCCGGTTTCGGGATCGAGACGGTGCGCCTGCGCGCCAGCTGGGCGGAGCCGCTTGCGGCCGGGCAGGGCGATATCGAAGCCGCCGCCGAACGCCATGGAACCTCGCTTGCTGCCTGCATCGACCGGCTGAGCGTGCGGCTCGGCCCGCAAGCGGTGCGCCGCCCGGTCCCGCGCGCCAGCCACCTGCCCGAACGGGCGCAACAATGGCAGCCTCCGCTGAGGTCTATCGGGACTTCGCATGCCCTCGTCGAAGTGCGGGGCAGGCCTCTGAAACTATTGGACAAGCCGGAAAAGATTGCGGTCCTCTACGCCTCCCCCGACGGCTATCCGCAACGCTTCCGCTGGCGCGGTGCTGTCTACGAAGTTGTGCGTGTGGAAGGGCCGGAAAGGATCGCGCCCGAGTGGTGGCGCGTGCGCTCGACCGTGCGACTGCGCGATTACTACCGGATCGAGGATGATGCCGGGCGCCGCTACTGGATCTATCGCCACGGCATCGCCGGTGACGGACGGGGCGGGGTACCGGACTGGTTTCTGCAAGGGCTGTCTGCGTGAGAACCCTAACCAGTTCTTACCGGCAGGCTTAATATTCTTTTACGATCATGTGCGACAACATGGTCATGACTGCGCAGCCTGAAACTCGTTCCGGCACACGTC
Organism: Erythrobacteraceae bacterium; assembly: GCA_038130205.1. Taxonomy (GTDB): domain Bacteria; phylum Pseudomonadota; class Alphaproteobacteria; order Sphingomonadales; family Sphingomonadaceae; genus Erythrobacter. The sequence goes on from JAYPMZ010000012.1 coordinate 22,586, forward strand.
GCCCACTTCGCCTGATGGTGAAGAGCCGGGTGGAATCGCGCGTTGTGCATGTCGATATGCTCGACATCTCCGAGGGCGGTTGCAGGATCAAGGGCACACAGGGTTTTGCTGATGTCGGTGACCGCGTAACGATGAAGGTAGGTGGCATGCACGCCCCCGTCGGCTACATCGCCTGGATCAAGGGACGCGAAGCCGGAGTTTGCTTCGACGGCGAGATGCACGAGGCGGTGCTCGATCACCTTTGCAACGCGCAGGTCCCCGATCTCGCGCGTGATACCGATACACTCCGCCGCATCTGAGGCGCGAAAAAGGGCGACGCCAGCGCGCCGCCCTTCCTTGTCGTCTTGTCGAAAGAACTGTCAGTCGGCGCTGTACGGCAACGAACTGTGGTGCAGCACGATCTTGAGATCGCCCGCATCGTCCTTTTCATAGGCAAACGAATATTCAACTTTGGTTTCGGTGCCATCGGTGCCGGTGAAGTAGTAATTGCCCATGGCCACCGCCATGTCGCCGGATTCCGAGATCACCGTGCCATTGTTGGCCCAGCGCACGGCGGTGAACGGAGCAAGCGCAAAGCCCGTATCTTCTGTGCCTCGCGTCCCGACGAAATAGCTCAGCGCCTCTTCGCTGGTTTCGCGGAACTGGTCTTCCGCGGCCAGCGTCGGCTTGAACAGGATGGTTGCGTCATCACCATAGGCATAGAAACTAGCGATGTGTTGAGCCGCGCGGGCAACCGCGTCACCGCCTTCGGTTGAAACCTCGCCAATCGCCACGATGCCTTCGCCCCACGCCTCTTGCGCGGCGGCGACTTCTTCCGCCGTAATCGTGGCGGCGGTGTCGATGGTTGGTGTTGCGGCTTGAGCGTTGCCGCTTGCGGAAAGGGTGAGCGCACCAGCGCCCAGTGCCATGGCATAAACGTAAGTGTTCATGTTTACTCCCTCGGGGGAGCTTCGTGTCGCACCCCCTGACTAAACTGCGGCGGATTGCCGCGGAATACGTCCGACATCACGAGCGTCATTGCTCGCCAGAGGGGCCCGGTCCGTGGGTCGAGATATAGTATATCGTTTTGGGCTTTCAAGGCCAAAAAATCGGCTCTTGCACGCTTTGCATTTGGCAAAGGGAGAGCTGGAACATATAAAGAACATATGTCCACTCAATCGCTCCGCCAAAAGCTCGAAATCCTCGCTGATGCAGCGAAATACGATGCCTCCTGTGCGTCATCGGGGACGGCGAAGCGCAACAGCAAAAGCGGCGGTATCGGCTCGACCGAGGGGATGGGCATCTGCCACGCCTATGCGCCCGATGGCCGCTGTATCTCGCTGCTGAAGATCCTGCTGACCAATCACTGCGTCTTCGATTGCCATTACTGCGTGAACCGCAAAAGCTCGAACGTGCCACGCGCGCGCTTCACCCCGCAGGAAGTCGCCGACCTCACGCTTTCTTTCTACAAGCGCAATTATATCGAGGGTCTGTTTCTGTCTTCCGGCGTCATCCGCAGCTCGAACCACACGATGGAGCAGCTGGTCGAGGCGGCGCGCATCCTGCGCGAGGAGCATGATTTTCGCGGCTATATCCATCTGAAGTCGATCCCCGAGGCCGACACTGAACTGATCGAGCAGGCGGGGCTCTATGCCGACCGCGTTTCGATCAATGTCGAACTGCCGACCCGCGAAGGGCTGACCCGGCTCGCGCCTGACAAGGACGAAAGCCAGATCGAGGGCGCACTGGGGCGGACCAAGACGCGGATCGTGCAGGCGAAGGACGAGCGCAAACGCTTCCGCCATGCACCGCGCTTTGCGCCTGCAGGCCAATCGACGCAGATGATCGTCGGCGCGGATACGGCAAATGATATCGACATCGTTGGCAAGGCGAGCGCGCTTTACCGCAGCTTCGGCCTGCGCCGGGTCTATTACAGCGCTTTCTCGCCAATCCCCGATGCCAGCGCGGTGCTGCCGCTGAAGCGACCGCCGCTGCTGCGCGAACACCGGCTCTACCAGTCCGACTGGCTGATGCGTTTCTATGGCTATGCACCGGGCGAGGTGGCACAGGCGACCGAGGCAAACGGAATGCTGCCGCTCGACATCGACCCGAAGCTGGCATGGGCATTGAAGTTCCGCGAGAGTTTTCCGGTCGATGTGAACCGAGCCTCGAAGGAGCAATTGCTGCGCGTGCCGGGGCTGGGGACAACTGCGGTGGCGCGCATCCTCAAGGCACGGCGGCATCGCAGTTTGCGGCTGGACGATGTGGCGAAGCTGACCCAGTCGATCGCCAAGGTGCGCCCCTTCCTGATCACGGCCGACTGGCGGCCTACAAGCTTGACCGACCGCGCAGACCTGCGGGCGCTGCTGGCGCCGAAGCAGGAACAGCTGGAGCTGTTCTGATGACCGCGCTCCAGCATGTCGGCCTCGGCAGCCATTATGCTGTCCATCTGCCTGCACCAGATGACTTTGCGTTCTGGCGCGAGCGGGCGCGGGCGTTGATCCAGTGCGACATTCCGCCTGACCGGGTGAGCTGGATTGAGCCGGGCGGAACCGGCGATCTGTTCGCGCATGAAGGGCCTGCGCGCAGCGAGAAGCGCCTGCCGCTGCCCGACAAGGATGCACGTCCGGTGCGGGCCTCCAAGCGCTTTATGGGCCTCGCGCGCAACGCTGCACTCCATTCGGACCCCGCGCGCTTTGCGCTACTCTACCGGCTGCTGTGGCGGCTCCAGTCGCATCCGCGTGCGATGGAGGACGGTGCCGATCCCGATGTGCGCGCAATCGAGGAACTCGACAAATCGGTGCGCCGCGACAGCCACAAGATGCACGCCTTCGTCCGCTTCCGCGAAGTAGGCGAAGACCACTACGTCGCGTGGTTCGAGCCCGACCACCACATCGTACGCGCCAATGCCGGCTTCTTCATGCGCCGCTTTGCGAACATGAACTGGTCGATCCTCACCCCGCGCGGCTGCATCCACTGGGATGGCGAGGTGATGCGCGAAAGCGGCCCTGCGCGGCGCGAGGATGCACCTGCGGGCGATCCGGTAGAGGGGCTGTGGAAGTCCTACTATGCCTCAATCTTCAACCCCGCGCGGTTGAAAGTGGGCGCAATGCTGTCCGAGATGCCGAAGAAATACTGGAAGAACATGCCCGAGGCGGAGTTGATCCCCGATCTCATTGCCAGCGCACAGGCACGCGAGGCGGGGATGGTGGCGGCAGGCGCTGCGCCAGAGGAGAGGGCGCTGCGCGAAAGCCCCGCGAGCCTCGATGCGGTGCGCGAAGGGATAGCTTCCTGCCGCGACTGCCCGATTGCCGAATGTGGCACGCGCGCGGTGATGGGCGAGGGGGCTGCCGATGCGCCGCTGATGATCCTCGGCGAGCAGCCGGGCGATCAGGAAGACCTTGCGGGCAGGCCCTTCGTCGGCCCCGCAGGACAATTGCTCGACGAATGTCTCGCGCAAGCCGGCATCGACCGCAGCGCCGCCTATGTCACCAATGCGGTCAAACACTTCAAGTTCCGCGCAAAAGGCAAGGTGCGCCTGCACCAGACCCCTGCTGCGAAGGAGATCGACACGTGCCGTTGGTGGCTCGAAAGCGAGCGTGCGCTGGTGCGCCCTAAGATGGTACTCGCACTGGGAGCCTCGGCGGCGCGTTCGGTGCTGGGTAAGACGGTGAGCGTGAGCAAGGTGCGGGGCGCGCCGATCCCGCTTGAGGACGGCAGCGAATTGTGGGTGACGGTGCATCCTTCCTACCTGCTTCGCCTCGATGGTGAGGCACGCGCAGAACAAGGCCGTCTGTTCGCGCGCGACCTTACGGCGGTGCAAGAGCGGTTGACGGCGCTGGCAGCGTGACATGCCAGAGGCACCGCTCACTCCCGACAAACGCACGCTCGATGTCGATCCTGATCTGATCGAAACCCCGCCGCATTCACCCTTTGTGGAGCTTGGCATCGTCAGTTGCTTCAGTTTCCTGCGCGGAGCCTCGGACGCGGTCGATCTGGCGATGACGGCGCGGGCGCTGGGCTATGACGCAATCGGGATTGCCGACGCCAACAGCTTTGCCGGCGTGGTGCGCGTCCACACCGAGGCGACGACGCTCAAGCTGCGCCCGGTGATCGGCACGCGGATCGAGACGGTCGAGGGGCTGGCCTTCCTCGCCTATCCGCGCGACCGCACCGCCTATGGCCGCCTGTCGCGCCTGATCAGCGCGGGGCGAATGCGCAAGCTCGACGGCGAGTGGCAGGAAAAGGGCGTGTGCGAGATCGACCTTGCGCTGCTGGCGGAGCATTCGGAGGATGTGCAACTCATCCTGCTCCCGTCGGAAGACTTGGCGGCGGAGTTCACGATCCGCGTGCCGAGCAATGTGGTGCTCTTGCGGCCCGATGGCGAGGAGCCGGGGATGATGGCGCTTGCCGCGCCCTTCGCGGACCTCCTGCCACACCTCACGCGCCAGCTACCCACCCTACGTCACCTCGCCGCCAGCTACCTTTACCGAAGCGATGACATAGCGCGTATCGACCGGCTCGACGGGCTGGCACGCGAGCATGGCCTCGGTCTGCTCGCCACCAACGATGTTCACTATCACGCGCCCGAGCGCCGCCCCTTGCAGGATGTGATGACCGCGATTGCGCACAAGACCACCGTCGCAGAGGCGGGCCACTTGCTCCACGCGAATGCCGAGCGGCATCTGAAATCGCCGCAGGAAATGCAGCGCCTGTTCGCCCGCTGGCCGCACGCCATCGCCGCCGCGCGCCAAGTCGCCGACGCCTGCAATTTCACCCTCGACGAATTGCGCTACGAATATCCGGAAGAAATCTATCCCGACGGCATGGCCCCGCAGGAATATCTCGAGATCGAGACCTGGGCCGGGGCCGAGCGGCGTTACCCCTCGGGTGTCCCCGATAGCGTCACCGACACGCTCGAACGCGAACTGGCGCTGATCGCCAAGCTCGACCTGGCGCGCTATTTCCTTACCATCAAGGATATCGTCGACTTCGCCCGGCAAGTCGATCCGCCAATCCTGTGCCAGGGGCGCGGCTCGGCTGCCAATTCCGCCGTGTGCTATTGCCTCGAAATCACATCCGTCGATCCGGCCAAGCACCAGCTGCTGTTTGACCGCTTCATTTCCGAAGAGCGCAAGGAACCACCCGATATCGACGTCGATTTCGAGCACGAGCGGCGCGAGGAAGTGATCCAGTATATCTACGCCAAATATGGCCGCCACCGCGCCGGGCTGACCGCCACCGTCATCCACTACCGCCCGCGCATGGCGATCCGCGAAGTGGGTAAGGCGATGGGGCTGTCCGAGGACGTCACCAGCAGCCTCGCGCGCACCGTCTGGGGCGGGTGGGGCCGCGAGATCAGCGAGAAACACGCCGCCGAAACCGGCATGGACGTGACCGACCCGCATTTGAAGCGTGTGCTCAAGCTGACCGAGCAGATGATCGGCATGCCGCGCCACCTCAGCCAGCATGTCGGCGGGTTCATCCTGACCGAGGGCGCACTGACCGAGACCGTCCCGATCGGCAATGGCGCGATGCCCGATCGCAGCTTCATCGAGTGGGACAAGGACGATATCGAGGCGCTGGGCATCCTCAAGGTCGATGTGCTCGCGCTGGGCATGCTGACCTGCATCAAGAAGTGCCTCGACCTGCTCGAAGCCCACCACGACCGCGCCCTGACTCTGGCGACAGTCCCGCGCGAAGACCCCGAGACCTATGCAATGCTGCGCAACGGGGACTCTCTGGGCGTGTTCCAGGTCGAGAGCCGCGCGCAGATGAACATGCTCCCGCGCCTGCGCCCGCGCGAATTCTACGACCTCGTGATTCAGGTCGCTATCGTGCGCCCCGGTCCGATCCAGGGCGATATGGTGCACCCTTATCTCAAGCGCAGAAGAGGCGCCGAGCCGGTGCAGATTCCCGCGCCATCGCCCGCGTATGGCCCGCCAGACGAGCTTTCGAGCATCCTCGAACGTACGCTGGGGGTTCCGATTTTTCAGGAGCAGGCGATGAAGATCGCGCTCGACGCGGCGAAATTTTCGAGCGCCGAAGCCAACCGGCTGCGCAAGGCGATGGCGACCTTCCGTTCGCGCGGGATGGTCGATGAATTGCAGGACATGATGGTCGGACGGATGGTGGATCGCGGCTATGATCCCGATTTCGCCGAACGCTGCTTCAACCAGATCAGGGGCTTTGGCGAATATGGTTTCCCCGAAAGCCACGCGGCCTCGTTCGCGCATCTCGTCTATGTGTCGAGCTGGCTCAAATGCCACTTCCCCGCGGCCTTCGCGGCGGCGCTGCTCAATTCGCAGCCGATGGGGTTTTATGCGCCTGCGCAGATCGTTCGCGATGCACGCGAGCACGGGGTCGAGGTGCTGCCAGCGGATGTGAATACGAGTGCGTGGGATTGCACGCTGGAAAAGCTTCGGCGCGCTTCCGATGACTACGAGGACGAGGTGAAGGGCAGGGCGGACAGCCACATCGCCCTGCGCCTCGGCCTGCGCCAGATCGACGGGCTGCCCGAACATCTCGCGGCGCAACTGGTCGCCGCGCGCGAGGAGGGCGGCCTGTTCCGCGATGTCGCCGAACTGCGCGAGCGGGCGGGTCTGTCGCCTGCACATATCGAACGGCTCGCAAGCGCCGATGCCTTCACTTCCTTGCAGCTTTCGCGAAGGCAGGCGCTCTGGGATGCGCGCAGCCTGATTGCGGGGCCGGACTTGCCGCTGTTCCGCGCCGCTGCCGAGCGCGACGAGGGCGCCGAGCGCACACGCACGCGCTTGCCGCAAATGCCGCTTTCGGAGGAGGTGGTTGCCGATTACCAGACCACGCGCCTCAGCCTGAAAGCGCATCCGATGGCTTTCCTGCGCCCGCAATTGGCAGAGCGCGGCTTTGTGCGGGCCTGCGACCTGCGAGAGCGCAAGTTCCGCTCCATGGTGCATGTCGCAGGCGTGGTGCTGATCCGGCAGCGTCCTGGCAGCGCAAAGGGGGTGTGCTTCATCACGCTTGAGGACGAGACAGGCGTGATCAATCTGGTCGTGTGGCCGGACCTCAAGGAGAAACAGCGCCGCGTGGTGATGGGCGCGCGGCTGATGGAGGTGCGGGGCCGCGTTGAATATGACGACGAGGTGATCCATGTCATCGCACACCACATGACCGACGCGAGCGACACGCTCTATGCCCTGTCCGACGACATGCTGAACTCGCCCGTCGCACGAGCGGATCATGTCAATTCGCCGCTCACATCGCGCAAAACTCCGTCCGAAAAGGAAGCCATAAATCCGCGCGACATGATCGATCAGCTACCGGGTCAGACAGGCCACCCGCGCAACCACCGGATCATCCCCAAATCGCGCGATTTTCACTAGGAGGGCGCATGGCGCGCAAACGCAAAACTCGCGGACTCGGGTCGTTTGTCACTTTGCTAGTGATCGCTGGTGCATTGTTCGCCGGATGGCGCTGGCTGGAGGCGCATCCCGAGCACAACCCCGCCGTGCCGCTCGATCTCAACCATCCGATAGGCTGGGCGACAGCGACAAAGCTTGCCGCGCTCAAGACCGATACCGCCGAATGTCGCGCAGTGCTTGCTCGCAGTTCGGTCGCTTACACCGCGCTTGACCCGTCAGGGGAAGGAGACTGCGCAAGGCCCGACCGCACGCAGTTGGACGCATATCCGCTCTCGCCTGATAGCCCGCCCGTGACGTGCCCTGTCGCTGCGGCACTCGAAATGTGGCGTGCGAAGAGTGTCGTGTCCGCCGCGCGCGACATCTTCGGCAGCGATCTGGCGCGAATCGAACACTTTGGCGCTTATTCCTGCCGCCGAATGTATGGCGACGACGACGCGCCATGGAGCGAGCATGCGACCGGCAATGCCATCGACATCGCCGCCTTCGTGCTGGAGGACGGCACACGGATTAGCGTGCTTGGCGATTGGGACGGCGACACCGATGAGGCGCTGTTCCTGCGGCAAGTCCGTGACGGGGCCTGCGGCGTGTTCGCGACGGTGCTGTCACCCGACTACAACGCCGCGCACGCCGATCATTTCCATCTCGATCAGGACAGCCGCTGGACGGGGGTATGTCGATGAGTGCCTAGGCAGCTTCGAGCGCGTATCCGGCCGAACGCACCGTGCGGATCGGGTCCTTCGCTCCATCGATGCCGATAGCCTTGCGCAAGCGGCGGATATGGACGTCCACCGTGCGCAGTTCGATGTCCGAACCCGTGCCCCACACACCGTCGAGCAGCTGCCCGCGACTGAACACGCGGCCCGGGCTTTCCATGAAGAACTTGAGTAGGCGATATTCGGTCGGGCCAAGCTGCAGAGCGCGTCCGCGACGTTGCACCTTGTGCGCGACAGGATCGAGCTTGATATCGCCCACCTCAATCGTCTCCCCGGCCAATGCCGGACGGATGCGACGCATCACGGCGGCGACACGCGCCAGCAATTCGCGCGGAGAGAACGGCTTGGTCAGATAATCGTCCGCGCCTGTTTCGAGCCCGCGGATACGGTCATCTTCGGCCTCGCGGGCGGTGAGCATGATGATCGGCACATGCGCGGTTTCCTTGTCGCGGCGCAGGCGGCGACAGACTTCGATGCCGCTAGTACCCTCGATCATCCAGTCGAGGATGATGAGGTCAGGCACGTCCTCGGCAGCCAGCATCATGGCTTCATCGCCGTCGCCTGTGCAACGCACGTCGTAGCCTTCGTTCTGAAAGCGGTATTCAAGCAGTTCTGAAAGCGCCGGATCGTCTTCGACCAGCAGAAGTTTGGCGGCGGACATCGCACCTGTCTCCTTGCACGCGCTCTATGCTTGTCACAGAGCGGTCATGCGCTTCATGTTTCATCCCGGCTACAATTTGATGAAACTGCAGCAGACTAGTTTTCCACATGGCTCGGGACTGCAAAATCCCGGCGCAAACTCCTACCGATCATCCTCGGGCGGATACTGGCCCGTCGCAGCAAAGTGCACCATTTCCGCGATATTCGTAGCATGGTCGCCGATCCGTTCGAGATTGCGCGCCACGAAAAGCAATTGCGCAGCGCTCGAAATGGTCGCCGGATTTTCTACCATGTAGGTGACAAGGTTGCGGAAAATGCTGTTGTAGAAGGCATCGACCTTGTTGTCGGTTGCGATCACTTCACGCGCCAGCATAGGATCGCGCGCGGCATAGGCTGTCAGTGCATCGTGCACCATTTCACCTGCTATATCGGCCATGGCAGGCAGCAGGGTCAGCGGCTCGAACCGGTCGCGATTCTCGATGCTGCCAACGCGCTTGGCGATGTTCTTCGAATAGTCGCCGATGCGCTCGACCACGGCGGCGATTTTGAGCGCGGCGATCACTTCGCGCAGGTCGTCCGCCATCGGTGCGCGCAGCGCAATCACCCGGACAGCGAATTTTTCCACCTGCGTTTCGAGCTCGTCAATGCGCTTGTCGCCGGTAACAACGCGGCTCGCCCGGTCGGAATCGCCTGCGACGAGCGAAGCGAGGGCCTCCTCGATCGCGACTTCGGCAAGGCCACCCATCTCGCCGATGAGGCCCCGCAGACGGGTAATGTCCTCATCGAATGCTTTGACTGTATGCTCTGCCATTATCCGTACCGTCCGGTGATATAATCCTTGGTGCGCTGCTCGATCGGGGCCGTGAAGATATCAGAGGTCCGGCCGTATTCAACGATCTTGCCCAAGTGGAAAAACGCAGTCCGCTGCGACACACGCGCGGCCTGTTGCATTGAGTGCGTCACGATGACGATTGCATAACTGCCGGAGAGTTCGGCAATCAACTCTTCGATCTTGGCAGTAGCGATAGGGTCGAGAGCCGAACAGGGCTCATCCATCAGGATGACTTCGGGATCGACCGCAATGGCGCGTGCGATGCACAGGCGTTGCTGCTGGCCGCCCGAAAGCGCGGTTCCCGAATCCGCGAGACGGTCCTTCACTTCGTCCCAAAGACCTGCGCGCGTGAGCGACTTCTCGACGATCTCGTCGAGGTCGCGCTTGTTCTCGAAAATGCCGTGAATGCGCGGGCCATAGGCGATGTTGTCGTAAATCGTCTTGGGGAAGGGGTTCGGTTTCTGGAACACCATCCCGACGCGAGCGCGCAGTTGAACGACGTCCATCTTGTTTGAATAGATGTCTTCGCCATCGAGTTCGATCGTTCCCTCCACGCGGGCGCTGGGGATCGTGTCGTTCATGCGGTTGAGCGTGCGCAGGAAAGTCGATTTCCCGCAGCCCGACGGACCGATGAAGGCGGTCACATATTTCGACGGAATGGCAATCGACACGTCGTCGATGGCCTTCTTGTCGCCATAGTAGACCGAAACGCCGGTGGCGTTCATCTTGGCTTCGACAGCCTCGAGGTTTGGATGTGTTACGGTCACCACTTTTGCTCAAATCTGTTGCGGAGGTAGATAGCCAGCCCGTTCATCAATAGCAGAAAAACGAGCAGGATGATGATGGCTGCGCTGGTGCGCTCGACGAAGCCGCGGTCGATCTCGTCGGACCAGAGGAAGATTTGCACCGGCAGCACGGTTGAAGGCGAGGTAAATCCGTCAGGCGGCGTCGCGATAAAGGCGCGCATGCCGATCATCAGCAGCGGCGCGGTTTCGCCAAGAGCGCGGGCCATACCGATGATGGTGCCGGTCAGGATCCCGGGCAGGGCAAGCGGCAACACGTGATGAAACACGGTCTGCACCGGCGATGCCCCGATGGCGAGTGCACCGTCGCGGATCGAAGGCGGGACAGCCTTAATCGCGTTTCGTCCTGAGATCACGATCACCGGCATGGTCATCAGCGCCAGCGTCATGCCGCCGATCACCGGCGCCGAACGATAGGTCGGAAAGATCGTCAGGAACACTGCCAGACCCAGCAGGCCGAAAATGATCGATGGCACGGCTGCCAGATTGTTGATCGAAACTTCGAGAAAATCGGTCCAGCGGTTCTTGGGAGCATATTCTTCAAGGTAGAGTGCGGCGAGCACGCCGATCGGGAATGCCAGAACCAGCGTGATCAGCATGGTAAGCATCGAACCCTTGAGCGCTCCCCAAATGCCGACAAGCTGCGGATCGGTAGCGTCAGAGCGTGTGAGGAAGCCGAAGTCGAAGTTCTTTTGCAGCAGGTCCTGGCTCGCCAGATCGTCAGCCAGCGCGTTCATCTCCGGCGTACCTTCATCGGCATAAGCTGCGGCAAGATCAGCCGAAGTCGGAAGCTCGAGCGTTTCCGACCGCGTCAAAATCGATGGGTCGGAATGGATGGCGAAAGCGACCTCGCGCCATGCCTCGCTGTTGACCAGATCGGGGGCCTGATCGCCAAGGCTCTGTTCGGCAAAGTGATTGACCACTTCGCGCAGACCCTGCGTTTCGAGCCCGCGCATGGCCTCGGCCTCGCTCGCTCCGGCTTGCGGAGCGGAAAGCCCGGCTTGGGTGAAGTCGAAATCGACCGCCACTTCGGTGCGCTGGAAGCCGCCGGCACCGTTCAGCAGCATGATCCCGAGCTTGAAGCCGGCGATCGCGCCGTAGTGGATGGCGTCGAATCGTTCCTGCGTGAGCCGAAACCAGCGCGTGTGCATCTTGATGATGAACTCGTGCCCAAACACGAACC
>JAYPMZ010000013.1:0-25158 GCA_038130205.1 Erythrobacteraceae bacterium
ATGCTGATGTTACCGTCGGTGGCAGCGGTCGCCGAACCATTCGTTCCGCGCCAACCGTTGACGGTCGCGTCATTGGTGCGCGCGACTGCCGATCCGGTCGTCCAGAACGCGGTGTTGGTCGCCGCGTTCGAATAGGCTCCCGATAGATCGTTGTCGTAGTAAATCTCTACGGCATCGGTGAAACTGCCCGCATCGACATCGCCGAGCGAGAAAGACAGCCCGCTCACCGCACGGTTCAGAGTGATGGTAACGGTGATCTTGTCGCGCGGATCATAGGAAGAGTTGTTGAAGCTCAGCAGCAGCGGCGAGGCTGCGCCGCCTATGTCACCGGAAAAATAGCTCAGGAAATCGGCGCTATAGACAGGAACGAATGTCCCCAGGCCTTCGGTCACGACTGTGCGCGTGACAGTGGCGGTGGTGCCATCCGATCCGGTTACCGTCGTGCCGCTGGGAAAAACAGTCAGGCTGGGAACACCCGCATCGGCCCAGTCAATCGTCGCGTTCTGAGCTTTTGCAGTCTGCGGCATCGCCAACGCCGCGATGGCGAGCACCGCCATCAGCAGGGTCAGCACCAGGCGGGCTGGATTGCAGCTGTAATGCGAGGCAGCGCGATTCATGCTCGGGCCATAACCCGCCATGGTAAACAGCGCGTTTACCCTGCTGCTTTCGCTTACGAAGCGCGCGCTCACCGGCCCAGCCCCAGGAAGCTGAAAGTGTCGGTGTCGAATTTGAAGCGCACGGCTGCGAAAACGCCTTTGTCGGTGTTGCGCGCGGCCGAGAAATCGCCGTCGCGGAACCCTTCGACATTGTAACCCAGCGTCAGCAGCATGCCGTCGACCGGCACAAAGCCGATGGTCGGGCCGTAAGAGAAGCTGGTCACGTCGTCTTCGAGATTGGCGCGCACGGTTGCGCTCGCACCGATCTCGATACGCTCGCCAATGCCGACGCGCACATCGGCGCCTGCGAGCACGGTCGTACCGGAGAATTCGGTGCCTTCGAATTCGTCGAAATTGTAGCGGCCACCGACGAACAGCGTGTATTCGTCGCGGCGGGTCTGCTGCTTGATACCGGCATCGTCGAGGTCCCAGCCGCGCGGGCTCCAATTGGTGGACCAGCTGGCGACGAGACGGCGCGACAAGGCATCGCCATCGACCAGAAGCGCGCTGCGACCCGCCCCGCCTGCCTGTCCGGCAATGCCGCCGGTGACTTCGTCGCTGCGGTATTCGAGCTTGCCCAGCATGGCGATTTCGGAGTTGTCAGGGCGGTGGGCGAAAGCGATTGCAGCGTCGAAAATCTCGACCGTCGGGCCGTTTTCGTCCTCGGCACGGGTCCAGCTTGCACCCGAGCCGACAATGCTGCCCTCGCCCAGCTGGCGGATAGCGCCGAAAGTCGCGCCCTTGCGGTCAGCCAGTTCGCCGTCGCGGTATTCGCCGCGTGCAGTGACGCTCCAGCGATCCTTGCGCCATGCACCGCCGAGCGTGACCGCGGTGAAGTCTTCGAAATTGAGACCATCGGTCAGCTGGCCGCCCGAAGCCGCCGGTTGCAGCGGGTTGACCAGATCGGTCGTATCGGGCGAACCGCCGAGCGTGCGATTGCCGTCGATTGTCGCATCAAGCGTGAATTCGGGGCTCACCTGAAGCGTCTGCGCAAGACCGAAAGCTGCGAAGGTGCGGTTGCCGAATTCGCCAATGCTTTCCTGACCCAGCGAAGTGATGATCTGGCCGCCCTGCCACGGGGTCGCCTCGATGCCGCCCCGAAGGCTGCGCGCATCGATATTCTCTCCATCGGCAATCTCGTAACTGCCCACAAGCCGCAGATTGCGCGTAAGCGCATAGCGTGCGCCGATACGGTGGCGGGCTGGCAAATCGACGCTCTCGGCATCGTCGAGCGCAATCGCGCTGGCAGCCGAGAGTTCGAGCGTGTTGTTCATCAACCGCTGCGTCACGCCCGCTTCGAGCACGGTCGAGGTGTTGCTGCTGCCGTCGACCAGACGATCGTCGAAATGCGACAGGCCCAGACGCAGGTCGGTATTCTGACGGGTGAGATTCACTTGCGCCTGTGCTGCACGGCGGCGGGTGCTGTCGGCAAGGCTATCGTCCTGCCACACGCTTCCCAGCAGGCTGAGGTGATCGGTGAGGAACATGCGCCCGTCGACACCGATCTTGCGGCGCCCAAGCTCCGCACCGTTTTGCTGTCCCACGCCATAGTCTTCATCGAGCTGGCGCGCATAGGCGAGCAGGTCGAGCTTGCCGGTCTGATGCTGCACTTCGGCAAGCCAGCCTGTCGCGGTGTCGCCTTCGCTGCGGCTCATCGCAAGTTCGCCGCGAACCTCGGTGCCCTCGCCAATGCGCGCGCGGATATCGACCGAGCCGATGTCGGTGCGTGCCGCGTCGCCCTTATCCGTGATTGCGTTGGCCCCGATGCGCAGACGACCATCATCGCTGGTCCAGTCGGCGCGCAGGCCGGCGTTCAACTCGGCATTGCCCAGCCCGTCGGTTTCGTATTCGACCACGATGAATTGCGGGTTCAAGAATTCGTCGCGGCTCAGGACGGGGCGCGAGAAGGTGATCGTGCCGCTGAACAGGTCGATGTCATAGTCGAGGAAGCGTGTCAGCGTGGTGGTCGAGACGATCTGCTCCGAACGGAAGCGGTCGCGCACTTCGAGCGTCACACGCTCGCTATTGGCAAGGATGTTGCGGCTGCCGAGTTGATACGGGCCGCTGATGCCCTGCCCCTGGATCTCGTCGCGTTGCAGGCGCGAGGAAATTTCGGCGGCAAAACCGCTGACCTTGACCTGATCAAGCCGCGCTTCGCCGCGCACGCCGGTGGCGGTTCGGTTGTAGCGTGCAAGGCGGGTCTGGTCGAAGGAGGTCTCGAAATCGCCATAGAGCGCGTAGAAGGTCGAGGTCTCGATGCGGACATAGAGGTTCTCGCGGCTCGCAGCGTCGAAGCGGCGCGAGGAGCCGTCTGCGAACACGGTGTAATAGGCCTGCGGGTCGATTGCGCCGAGTACGCGCTGGTCGAAACGCTGCTTGGCGCTGTCATAGGCGAGAGTGACGAGATAGCGGCCCAGCACCTGCCCCTTGGCATATAGTGCAACGCGGGCGTCATCGCCAAGGTCGCTTTCGAAGCGGCCCTCACGTTCCATGTTCTCTGCAACGCTGCGCGCACCAGCGGTGCCTTCGGCCAGACCTACGATGGTCCATTCGATGTCGCCCGGCTCGATCCATGCCTCAAGCTGTTGCTCGCGCACCAGCTCGCCGTCGGTGAAGTCGAAATCGAGCCGCAGCGAGCCGCTGACCATGGTGGGAGCGAGTTCGATGCGGGCAATGCCGTCTTCGCCCTCGACCACCCAGCGTGCGCTGGTGGGGGCAAAGCCGGTCAGCTGGTTCAGCTGCTGGCGGTCGATCGCTTCGGCGCTTTCGTAAGGCGCGTTGAGAGTGAAATTGCCCGAAACACCGGCGCGCAGTGGGCGATTGTTGCGGTCCACGACGCGGATTGCAACGACGGGACGCGTGCGACCGTCCGCCACGAGGTTCGACTGTTCGGGAACCAGCTCGACCCGCGCAGGGGTGGTGGTGAAGAACACTTCGCGGGTGAATGTCTTGGAAGCCACGCCGAACGAATTGATGACTTCGGCAGTGAGCACGGTGCGCTCATCCTCGAGCACGATGCCGCGCCAGGTCGAAATCGCGAACTGGCCGCGTGCAGGCGTCAGAGTGCCGTCGAAGGCCAGCGGAGAGACTTCCTCGCCATCGACCTTGAGCACCACGGTCTGGCCGCGGCGGTGACGGATGGCAACGCGGATAGCCGGTGCGCGCGGGTTGGCGGAAAGGCCGGGAGTGAGAAAGCCGTCTTCGCCATCGCCCAGCGCGATCCAGTCGGTGTTCGGCGCATAGTCCTGCGGCGCAGTAGTCGCAGCGGAATTGGCAGGAGCGGCGCCTGCGAGCGTATCGGCTTCGCCGGTCGCAGCCGCGTTCACAGCGCGGGCGGTGGCCCCGTCGGGGCGGGTTTCAGCGAACGAAGCAGCGTCTGCCAGCGCGCCTTCGGGCACGGTGGCGTGGAAATCGGCGACCATCAGGCTGCCGCCCTGCCCGATCACAAAGCGCGATGCGGCGCTGCCCGCAGCGCGGCTGTCGCGGTAGCAATCAACCAACTCCGCACCTTCTGGCAGCGTCATCTGCGCCACGGCCACGACATGCGTGCCCGGCACGACGCCCTCGAAGTGGTAGCGGCCATCGGCATCGGTAATCGCATAGCTGCCGTCTTCCATGACGACGCGCACGCCCGGAATGCCGCGGCGCGTGCCTTCGACCGAGCAATCGCCAGCGGTGATGCGGCCAATGATCGTCATCCGGTCGGCGATAGTTTCGCGGGCAATGTCTACCCCGACGCTCGCGCGTGCGGTGCGGCCCAGTGAATCGGTGATCGAGGCGTCGTTGACGGCGCGGCCCGGAGGGGCATCAGGGCGCACGCTCATCGCATAGGTCACGCGGCGCGAGGCTCCGCCCGGAATATCGCCCAGCGCGATGGTCAGCGAGCGGCCGTCGGGCGCGATGGTAATCGCATCGGGGCTTTGGGCGCCGTCAATGCGGATGGTGTCGGGACGCAGGCGCAGATAGCTCGAGGGCGTGTCGGTCAGCACCACGTCGCGCTTGGGACGCGAAGGGTCGGAATTGCTGGCGGTGATCGCGTAGAACACCACATCGCCCGGCTGCACGCGGTCGCGCGAGGCGGTCTTTACGAGGCCGATGTCGAGACTCGGACGGTCGAGCGGGATGTCGACCTGCACCGGTGCCGGGCCGTCGAGAACGAAGGCCCCGCCGTAAGACGCATCGGCAATCACAAAGGTGCGACCGTCGGGACGGGTCAGATTGGCAAGGCTCGCAGGCGCGACGACCGAAGGAGCGGTATAGGGCTCGGGCGGTTCGACCAGCAGGCGATAGCTGCCGAGGTTGGTCAGCGGGAACCAGAACTCGCCTGCTCCCATCACGGTTACACGGCCAGCGCCATCAGTGATCGGCTGACCCGAAACCACGCTCGACGGCCATGCGGTAACGCCGTCTTCGGCAAACACGGTCGCAGGCGCGCCGGTGGTCGCATCCACAAGCGTGACGAGCGCGCCATCGACCGACACGCCGGTTTCGCTGTCGAACACCACGCCAAACGGGTCTGCGAGCACGTCGAGGGTCGTCTCTACCACAAGCGCATCATCGCCGGAGGTCTCGACGTGGATGGTGACGGTCGAACCGTCGACCAGCGACAGACGGCAATCGCCGCGCACCGGCTGCGGCGGCATGCGCAAAGTCGCGACCTGCCCCACGAAGATGCCCGTGTTGGGGCCGGTTTCGTAGATCGTTTCAGTCTCGCGGTCGCCGGTCGTCGTGGTGAGCACCACTTCGAGTTCATCGACCACATTCGGATCGCGATTGGCCGCCAGCGCGGTGACTTCGAACACCAGCGTCTGCCCTGCGCGCAGGACAGGGGTAGGTTCCAGCATCGAAGGCAATGGCGGCAGTTCGATACCAGTGGCATTCGTGCTGCTGATATTGCCGGTCTGCGCCGTCGAAGACAGATTGCAGAGCGGCGCGCGGTAGTCGAGCGCAATGCTGCCATCATTCGAGGGGCTGAACGAACGGATTGTCGGCGGCGGAATGGTGACGTCAAAATTCACCGTGTTCGAAGAGGTCTGCCGTACCCCGCCATTGGCTTGCCACGAAGCCTCGGCGGTGTTGGTGATGGTGCGGACAACTTCCTGATTTTCGCTTTGAGCGGAGACCCCCTCTCCGGACACGCCGAAAGGCAGCAGCACTAGCGATAGTGCTGCTGCCAGGCGTCTCACAAGAGAGGGGGCTACACGCAAAGCCTAGCTTCCGATGGTGACGACTTAGTTGATCGTCACGCGGAAGTAGAGCGAGCGCGTCGTGCTCTCCGGGATATCGCTGAGCGTTCCCGAGATCAGGTCGAGGCCACCCGTACCGCCACCGGCGGTGTAGGAAGCGGTCGAGCCTTCGCCGTCCGAACCGCCCGAGCAGGTTGCCACCGGAGTAGCGCCCGAGCTGTCGACCACTGCCGAACCATCGACAAAAATGCCGAAGTCATTGGCAGTGAAGGTAACGTCGGCAGGCAGATCGTCGGCCACGTTGACAGCGGATGCGGTTGCAGCACCCGTGCCATTGGTGACAGCGATGCAGTATTCGATCACCGCGCCCGGAATGGCCTTGGGATCGGTCGTGCCGTTGACCGGGTCGGAAACGATCCGGCTCGACTTGACCACCGACATGATCGCACCGGACACGGCGAACTGGCCTTCGTCCGAATAGGCACCGTCATTATCGGCTTCTGCACCGGTTCCGCCATTGCCGTCGGCAAGAACGGTATCGACGCCATCCGAGTTCGCGCCCGCAGTGGCAGCGATCTCGCTGCCCAGCGATCCGGCATTGCCGGCTTCGTGAGCATCTGCGACCAGAGCGATATCGAACGTATCGGTGTTCACCGCATCGGCGCTGATGTCGGCAACGACAATCACCGAAATCGTTTCAGTGCCGGTGCCGTCATCGGCAGCAACTTCGTCGAGATAGTTGATCGTGCCTGCGGACTGTTCCGCTGCACTCAGCGTGCCATCGCCATCGGCATCGAGATAGATCTCGATATTGCTGAGATTGCCGGACGTGCCTGCGGTCAGCAGCGTCGAAAGCGCGAGATCGACCGTGTCGTTCGACAGGTTCGTCACGTCGAACGACATGGCAGCCTGCGTCTGTCCCGGTGCCACCGATACCGGCGTCGCGCCGGTGAAGTTCACGTTCACGTCGATCTTGCGGTCAACCGTGAAGGTGTCGCTGTCGGTAATCTCGGTTTGCTCTTCGCCGCCGACTTCAAACGTGACGGTGACGTTGTTGGTTATGTCCGAACCAGCGGTCGTGCCGACCGCCAACGCCGGACTGCTGGACATGGCAATCAGTGCAAATGCACTAACCGCCCCCAGCAATTGGGTAGTTGGTTTCATGGTGTGGTCCTCTGCGTGTGCCCTGCGTCATTGAAACCGCCCGCAAGACATGGCGGTTACCATCCACTTCACAGTGGACGATTGCGTAAATGCGATCAGCGAATGATCGCGGGGTATTCGAGCCTTCCGCTCTCGCCCGGTGCGATCGACGCGAGCGTCCAGCGGACATGGGTGACATCGGAATGGGTCGCTGCGCGCGGCCCGCCGTCCTCTCCTGCGACGGTGAGCGTATCGAGCGCGCCCCAGCTGGTGCCACCATCGACCGAGACGGTCAGCGCAGCGTCGGCATCACCTGCCAAACGCACCGCCGCCGGAAGCGGATTGGTGACGACAAAGTTCTCCACTGCTTCCGCGCCGTTGTTGGCGTAGTCGGTGCCGAACACGAGCCGGTCGCCGGGGACGATGACATCGGGGTCGACCAGCTGCATGGTTTCGTTGCCTTCGGCATCAACACTTGTTTCGACCGCTTTGACATCACCCGAAAGCGTGATCGGGCTGCTGCCTTGCGCCGATGCCGCGAACGGGAGCGTGACCGTACCGGCCAGCACGAGCGCGGCGACAATGTTTTTCAAGCTATTCATTACGTTGGTCCTCAAAGCTCAAAACTTGTTTCAATCGACGGTGACGTCGAAAGTGATGGCGTGGATGGTTCCTCCTGCGACCGTCCCAAGGTCCACGGAGATGCCGGTGGCATCCGATCCCTCACCCGCGTCATCGCCGCTCGCATCGGTCAGCGGTGTACCGTCGAGCGCGAGCGATCCGGCGGAGTAGGTGGTGCCTTCTGGAATGGTGTCGGTAACGACCAGATCGTCGATCGAGCCGCTGCCCGATACGGTCGCGGTGATAGTGAAGGTGGCAATCGATCCCGGCACCGCGCCGGTGCCGCCGAACGGATCGACAAGGCTCACGGCCTTGTTGAGATCAACAGTGGTGATGCCGACCACGATAGAGCCGGTCGCGGCATCATCAGCGCCGGTCGCGCCGACAATCGCATCACCGCCATCGACGCCCTGCCCTGCAAAGCTGGTCCCCGGAGCGCCCGTCCCTGTCACGGCCTCCGCCAGCAGCTCGACATCGCTTTCCTGTCCGTCGGTCACGCCGTCGGGCACATCGACCAGCACGAACACGGTCAGCGTTTCGGCCGCAGCGAGGACGGGCGTCGTCTCCGGCCCGGTCAGAATTTCATCGACCCCCGGATCGTAGGTGCCGTTACCGTTGCTATCGATAGCAATGCTGACCACGGTGGTGTCGAAGTCATTGCCGGCAACCACCGGATTGGCGGTCAGCGTGAAGGCTTCGGGTCCGTTGCCCTGGTTGGTCACTTCGAAGGTGAGCACGTTCTCGCCCAGCACACCGCCTATCGGCCCGCTGTCTAGCGAGGTCACGGTTACATCGAGCAATTCGTCGACGCGCACGATGACGGTGTTGGAATCGACCGTCCTCGGCCCCTCCCCGTCGTCATAGGTGGCGCTCGCCGTGTTCTCGATGAGCGTCCCTGCACTTACCCCTCCGGCATAGGCCGGAACGGACAGGGTCAGGCCCGCCACAGCTGTGGTGGCGAGCAGCGATCGGAGCGTGATATTCGTAACCATGCCTAGGGCGATTACTAAGCAATGGTTAGCGAACCGTTATCGCGACGCCAAAAATTGGCAGAAAACGGCTGTTTTGCGGGCTGTTAGCTGCTTGCCGGGTCTGGTTAATTGACACTCAAGAACTGCCTCTGGCATTCAAAATTCTACCGAAAGGTCAGTCACTTCTGTGTGCACCACCTACCGACGGGTAAGCGTTTCGGTAACTTACCCTTGCCGATGGGCAGGAATCCGGACTTCCACCTCCATGGCCGAGAGCGCGGCGACTATCGCGGAGAATCGCTCTCTGCTTTGAGCGCGAGCAGGGCAAAACTTGCGAGCCAATGCTCGCCTTCGTAGGCACCGGCAACGTGGGGCAAGGCCGCCATAAGATGGGCCTGCGCGCGCTCTTTGAGCAGAGGCGGCGACGCTGCCCCCAGAGCGCCGGAGATCCCGATCAAACACCACGCCCGACTGAGATTGAGACCATCGAGATGGGCAATCTTCCCGTCGGTGCGATCGGAAACGGTGACGGGGTGACACTCGTGTTCGACCCATTGGTTGGCGAGAACCAGCGCGTCAAACCACGGTGCGAAGCGGTCCTTGGGCATGACCTTACCCATCAGCAGTGCAGCTATCAGAACAGGTGAAAGAAACTCGTCGCCTCCCGGCTCCCACCCCGAATAATTCGATTTGTTTACAAATGCCTCATCTGCATACTTATCAATTGACATTAATAAAATAGGATCATTTTCCAGAGCCCATTCCCGCGCCAACACCAGGGCGAATGCAGTGTTGAAATGGGTTCCGACTGTGATCGGATAGGTCAGCACCGATAGATAGTTCTGCAGGCGCTCTGCAAGCGCCCGCGCCAGCGGCTCGAGCCGCGCCGCCCAAGGATGGTCGTTATGGCGGCTGGCAACGCGATGCAGCGCCAGCAGCCACGCCCAGCCATAGGGCCGCTCGAACCCGCGCGATTGCGACCTCTCGAAATAGGCGAGTTCGGCGGCGAGCTTTTCCTCGGTGAAGGTCGCATCCGCGAGATCCGCGATTGCATCCGCTTCAGGCAGTTCGGGGAAATCGGCGCGCAGGGTCAGCAGCAGCCACCAGCCATGAACACAGGAGTGCCAGTCGTAGCTGCCAAAGAATACGGGATGGAGATCGCGCGGTGTCCGCGCGTCCTCGTCCGCTCCCATCACGTGCTGCGGGCTGTTGGGATATTCGCGCCCCACATGCCCCAGAGCAATCCGGGCAAAACGGCTCGCAAGGCCCCGATCTAGCTCCACAGCAGGAACCCTCCGACATAGATTATGATCACATTGCAAACCCACAGCGGGATTGCCGTGCCGACCTGCTGACGGATGACCGCGTTCTGGTCTTTGAGTTCAAGCAGAGCAGCGGGCACAATGTTGAAATTCGCCGCCATCGGTGTGAGCAGCGTACCACAGAATCCTGCCAGCATCCCCACCGCCCCGATTACCGCCGGATTGCCGCCATACCCCTCGACCAGCAGCGGAATGCCGATAGCCGCTGCCATGACGGGGAAAGCGGCGAAAGCATTGCCCATGATCATCGTGAACAGCGCCATGCCGAGGGCGAAAACAACAACGGTGAGAAACACGCTGCCTTCGGGGATTGCCACCCCTGCAATCCCGCCGATGATCTCGCCCACGCCCGCAAGCGCAAACACCGCGCCGAGCGCCGCGAGCATTTGCGGCAGGATCGCCGCCCAACCGATGGAGTCGAGAAGCCGCCGCCCCTCCTCCGCCGGAGCGAGCACGGGCGGCCGCAGCCACGCTATGGCAGCAAAAAGCGCGACGACCACGCCGATCCCGAACAGGATCAAAGTCTCGCGCCGCTCTTCGAACAGGCCGGTCTCGCCAAGAGGGGTGTAGTTGTAGAGCAGAGTTCCGGCGACCGCGGTGACAGGGACGATCAGCGCAGGCAAAAAGAGCCGGTTTCCGTATCGCTCTGACAGCTTTGCGCGCTCTTCTGGTGGAGTTGTGTCCGGCTCCGAACGCTTCAGGCCACCGGCCCCGGCTATCGCGACCAGCGCCAGAACGAGCACACCATTGGCCAAATCCGACAAAAGACTACCGGCAAAGAAACTGACTGCCAAAAGACCCCAAAATGCAGCATTTCCAATGCGTTTGTCGTGCAAGCTGAGAATTGACCAGAAGGCAAAGAAGGCGCCAGCGAGCCAGTATAGCCACTCATAGGTGATCATGCGCGCGCCCTCCCGATCCTGCGGTCGAGCGAACGGATACGCCAGCTGTGGATCATAAAGGCGCAGATAGCCGTCGGAATCGCCCAGACGGAGAGCTGGAGTGGCGTCAACGGATATCCGTAGCTTTCAAAAACGCCTTGAATCAGAAGGATAGAGGCGATTGCGAAGAAAATATCTTCACCGAAGAACAGCCCGACATTGTCGGTTGCCGCGGCCATTGCCTTAACCTTCTCGCGGTCTTCCTCGGCCAAGTCCCCATGCGCCTGCTCCGCTGCCGCTTCCGCCATCGGTGCAACCAGAGGCCGCACAGCCTGCGGGTGTCCGCCAATGTCCTTCATTCCCAGCGCCGCAGTCATCTGGCGGAAGAACAGATAGATCGTCAGCAGCTTGCCCATCGTCGCCCCGCGCATCCCCTCGATCACGGCGCGGGCGCGCTGTTGCAGCCCGTAGCGTTCAAGCAGGCCGATCACGGGCAAGATGATCCAAGTCACAGAGATATAGCGGTTGTCGTTGAAGGCCTTACCCAAGGCCTCAATCACCGCGATCACGTCGAGCCCCGCTAGCAGCCCCGTCGCCACTGCGGCGGTAACGACCACCAACAGTGGATTGAACCGCAGCGCAAAGCCGACCACCACCAGCACGATGCCCAGCAGGGGCAAATAGTTCATCCAGCGTCCTCCCCAAACCCGCCGCCACCCGGCGTCAGGATTACAAATGTATCGCCCGGCTGCATCTGCGCCGATCCGGTCGCGCCAAGGTCTTCGCGCGAGCCGTCGCTCCGCTCCACCCAGTTGCGACCGGGCTTCGCGTCCCCTCCCCCGCAAATCCCGCGCGGCGGCACAGCGCGGCGGTTGGCGAGCATATTGGCGCGCATGGCTTCAAGGAAAGTGATCCGCCGCTCGACCCCGTCACCACCCGAATGAAGCCCTTGCCCGCCAGAGCCGTGACGGATCGCAAACCGCTCCACGCGTACAGGCAGACGCGTTTCGAGGATTTCGGGATCGGTAAGGCGCGAATTGGTCATATGCGTCTGCACCGCGCTGGTTCCCGCGTGGTCCGGCCCTGCCCCCGAGCCGCCGCAGATCGTTTCGTAATACTGGTGCTGCGCATTGCCGAAAGTGAAGTTGTTCATCGTCCCTTGCGACGGTGCGAGCCTGCCGGTGGCGGCGAACAGCGCATCGGTGACGGTCTGGCTCGTCTCGACATTGCCCGCGACCACCGCCGCACCGGGCCTGGGATTCAGCATCGAGCCTTCGGGCACGATCAGCTCGACCGGCTTGAGGCAACCGTCATTCATCGGGATCGTGTCGTCGATCAGCGTTCGCAGCACATAAAGCGCAGCAGCGCGGGTGATGGATTTTGGCGCGTTGAAATTGTCGGGCAATTGCTCACTGGTGCCGGTGAAGTCGAACACCGCCGAGCGTGCCTTGCGGTCGATACGGATGGCAACGCGCACCTGCGCCCCGTTGTCCATCGGGTAGGTGAAGCTGCCGTCCTCCAGTCTGTCGAGCAGACGGCGCACGCTTTCATCGGCATTGGCAATGACGTGGCTCATGTAGGCCCCAACCACTTCGGCGCCCTGGTCCTGCGCAGCACCGACCAGCAGCTCCGCCCCGCGTGTGCAGGCCGCAAGCTGGGCACGCAGGTCGGACAGATTGCGCGCAGGGACGCGGGCGGGATAGCGCGCTGCGCCGAGCACTTCGCGCAAGGCAGCTTCCTGAAAGCGGCCTTCATCAACCAGCAGGAAGTTGTCGATCAAAACGCCCTCTTCTTCGATCGTGCGGCTTTCGGGCGGCATTGAGCCGGGCGCGATGCCACCGATATCGGCGTGATGACCGCGCGCCGCAACGAAAGCGTCGGGCTCTGCGCTGTTGTCCGAATAGAAAACCGGCAGGATTACGGTAATATCGGGTAGATGCGTTCCGCCGCGATAGGGATCGTTGAGCACATAGGCATCGCCGCGCCTGAAGCCGCGCCCGTCGCGCTGTGCTCCGCGTGCTTCGACAACCCGCGCAATGCTGTCTCCCATACTTCCGAGATGGACGGGAATGTGCGGCGCATTGGCGATCAGCTGGCCGCTGGCATCGAACAGCGCGCAGGAGAAATCGAGCCGCTCCTTGATATTGACCGATGTCGCGGTGCTCTGGAGTACCACGCCCATCTCTTCGGCAATCGCCATGAAGAGATTGTTGAATATCTCCAGCCGAACGGGATCGACCGCCGTGCCCGCTGCCCGGTCGCGGTCGAGCTTCTGCGTCCGGTAGAGAGCCAGGCCGCCCTCTTCGGCCAATGTCGCGCTCCAGCCCGCTTCGATGACCGTGGTAGAGCCGGGGTCAATGATCAGCGCCGGTCCGGCAATGTCCTCGCCCTCGCTCATCGTCGCCCGCTCGACCGTGCGCCAGTCGCCCGATGCCTCGCCGCTGGCGGCAACCGGCTCGGCCGAGGCACTGCCCAGGCCGCCCGATATGCCGCTCGCCTCGACACTCAGAGCCTCGACGACAATCGCGGCTTCGGCGTCGGAATAGCCGAAGCGCTGGCGGTGGAGCGCGCGGAAATTGGCATCCATCGCAGCAACCTCTTCGCAAGGCACGGTGAGAACCGAATCGCTCCCCTCGAAACGCAATCGCGCATGGCGGGCGAGCGTAATCGCATCTGCGGCAATGCCCTGTTCGAGCAGCGCGTCGCGGGCTTCGTCTTCGAGCGCACCCAGTGCCTTTGCAAAGTCATTGCCGAGCGGCTTCACAAGGCTGACCTCGCGGATAGCCTTCACCGGCGCGAGACCAATTCCAAAGGCCGACAATATCCCGGCAAGCGGGTGGACGAGCACCGTTTCCATGCCCAGTTCGTCAGCGACCTTGCACGCGTGTTGACCGCCCGCCCCGCCAAAACAGGCAAGCGCATAGGTGGTCACATCATGCCCGCGCGCGACCGATATCTTGCGGATCGCATTCGCCATATTGTCGACCGCAATCGCGAGGAAGCCGAGGGCGATCTCTTCAAGCGGCTTTGGTTCGGGCAGTTCATCTGCAACCGCCTGAAGCGCGGCGCGCGCAGCCTCTGTATCGAGAGGCTCGTTTCCGCCAGGTCCGAACACGCTGGGGAAGAAGGCCGGGTCGATGCGCCCGAGGAACAGATTGCAGTCGGTCACGGTCAGCGGACCGCCCTTGCGATAGCAAGCGGGTCCGGGGTTGGCGCCCGCGCTTTCCGGCCCGACACGGAAGCGTGCGCCGTCGAAAGAGCAAATCGAACCGCCGCCCGCGGCAACGGTGTGGATCTGCATCATCGGCGCAGCAACACGCACGCCTGCGACGACGCTATCGCCGGTGAGTTCATATTTGCCTGCGTAATGGGCGACATCGGTGCTGGTCCCGCCCATGTCGAAGCCGATCAGCTTGCTATGGCCAAGCGGCTTGCAAGCCGCGACCATGCCGACGACACCGCCTGCAGGGCCGGAGAGGATTGCATCCTTACCGCGAAACGCACCGACTTCGGCCAGCCCACCGTTCGACTGCATGAAGCGCAGCCGGTCCGCGCTTGGCAATTCGTCGCGCAAAGTGTCGGTGTAACGGCGCAGCACCGGCGAGAGATAGGCGTCGACAACGCTCGTATCACCGCGCGGGACCAGCTTGATGAGCGGGGCGACTTCATGGCTGGTGCTGATCTGGGCAAAGCCCGCATCGCGCGCGATCTGTGCCAACCGCTCTTCGTGCTCGCGATACTTCCATCCGTGCATGAGGACGATCGCGATTGCGTCGAAGCCGTCGGCTCGCAGCGCCTCGAAATCGGCGCGTGCAGCGGCTTCGTCGAGCGGCGCGAGCACTTCTCCATCGACTCCCACCCGCTCGGCGATCTCTATTACGCGGGCGGGGAGTTGTTCGGGCAAGACGATATGCCGGGCAAAGATGTCCGGGCGGGCCTGCGTGCCAATCCGCAAGACATCGGCAAAGCCTTCGGTGATTGCCAGCGCCAGCCGCTCGCCCTTGCGTTCGAGCAGGGCGTTGGTGGCAACCGTCGTCCCGATCCGCAATTCGGCGATTGCCCCCTCGCCGTGCTTTGCCATCAAGCGGCGCACCGCCTCGCTGGCGGCGTCCGGGTAGTGATCGGGATTTTCGGACAGCAGCTTGTCCGTCACCAGCCGGCCTTCAGGGGTCAGCGCGACGACATCGGTGAACGTACCCCCGCGATCGATCGCGAAGCGCCAGGCTGTCATGCTTGCGGATATCCCTCTTCAGCGGGTGAGTTGCCGGTCGAGGCGCATTCTTCGCAAGCCTGTTGCCGCACGTCAAATGATGAAGGCCGCGCACTCCTTCCCATGCGGGAATTCGCACGCGACCTCAATCAGCCCGTAAAAGGGGATCTTCGGGCTTTTAGAAGCGGTAGCTGACGCCTGCGCTCAGCACCCATGGGTCAAGATTGTGCTCGGTTTCGATGGCGAGCGTGTTGCCGGCATACCAGCGGGCGGTGGTGTCGATGAAATAGCGCTTGGCATCGAAGGTGACGCCATAGCCGCTTTCACCGACCGGGATATCGACACCGGCCTGAAGGACGAAGCCGAATTCATCCGAAAGATCGGTGTCGGTCACGCCGAGTGGAATGGTTGCCGCACCCGGCTTATCGCTAAGCCACATGAAATAGGCGACGCCTGCGCCGACATAGGGCTTTACGCCGCCGGCATCGAAGTGCGCTTTACCCGTGACCGTGGCAGGCAGAAGAAGCGCGTCCGAGACAAGTTCGGTCCCTGCGGGGAAGCCGGACACGGTGTCGACATCATGCTGGGTAGTACCGGCAATGGTTTCGATCGAGAAATTCTCGGAAACGAAATACTCGATAGCGATGGTCGGCACGTAATTGTCCGATGCCTTTGTATCGGTTCCTGCCGGAAGGCCGACGAGGTCCACGTTTACCGAGTCGATTTCGCCATCGGGCAGAACCGCGGTGCCCAGCACCTTGATCTGAATGTCGCCGGCCTGATCCTGAGCCATGGCCGGAGTTGCTGCCAGCGCGAGTCCCGCACATGCGGCTGCAGTCAAAAACTTCATTTCACTGTTCCTCTTTGAAGCAGCAGTGGCCGCAGTTTGCGGCCCAGGGTGTTTGCTGCCTGTGATGCCTTTCTGGCCGGATAGCCGTCCGGGCGCATTGACCTAGATCAAGAAGCTGTTTGATTTCGATCAATGCCGCATAGGGTTGAACACGGCATTGGCCCTTCACCATGGCAACCGCTGCACTCACTCCAGAACTCGCGAGCATGGAGATGTTCCGATCATCTCTGATCCGCGATTCCGGCTCCAGTGAAACCGCCGAGCGGCTTTGCGCGGTCGGGCGTTTCAGCTCGCTCAGCCGGGGTTCGATGCTGTGGCAAAACCCAGACTCCGATCGGCTGGTCTATATTGCGAGCGGTGCGGTGAAGCTTATCGGGCAACGTGCGGGGCCGGAAGACAGCGATGCACACGCAAACGAACGCAGCGCACGCGGGTCGCAAATTCTGGCGTTTCATTTCCCCGGAGAGATCGTGTCGGTGCTCCACCAGGCCGAGCGCGATGTCCGGTTGGCAGCGCTGTGCGACACCGATCTGGTGATCTTCTGGACCGACCAATTTCTTGATGTCGCAGAAGGAGACCCTTCTGTGATCCGCGCCGTCCTGACGCGGTCGCTGGAGGCGCTCCAGCGCAGCCGCGCGCGGATGATGCAGCTGGGCCACAAGTCGGCGCGGCAGCGCGTGGCCGACTTTCTCGTCACGCTCGCCCAGCGGATCGGGACCATGGACGGCGAGGCTTGCGACATCACTCTGCCGATGAGTCGCCGCGACATTGCCGAGAGTCTGGGGCTGACGCTCGAGACGGTAAGCAGACAGTTTGCCGACCTGCGCGCCGAGGGTCTGGTTGCGACCAGCGGGCGCAGCGGAGTGCGGCTTCCCGACCTCTACGCCTTAGCCCGCGAGGCAGGCCAAAGGTTCAGTTAATTCCGGAAGTTCCGGAGTTTGATCGAGATCAATTACGCGAAACCGGTCGGCGCTTAGCGGGGGCTGACAGAAGGGATCAAAGCATGGAATCTGTAGTCGGACGTTTCGGGCTGTGGGCGATAGTCTCGCTCGCGGCAATTGCCGCCATCGCGGGGGCGCAAGATAGCGGTTTTGCCGTTCACATGGGGATCATTGCCGTCGTCGCGGCGCTGATGATGATCTTCACGCTGCGGAGTTTTGACCCGCTCGCAAAGGCGCAAACCCTGTTCAAAATGCCCACGGGCCCGGAAACCTACGATGACGATGTCATCCGCTGGGGCGTCATCGCGACGATGTTCTGGGGACTGGCGGGGCTGCTCGCCGGTGTCTTTATCGCCGCGCAAATGGCCTTTCCGCAGCTCAATATCGAGCCGTGGTTCAATTTCGGTCGCCTGCGTCCGTTACACACCAGCGCGGTGATTTTTGCGTTTGGCGGCAACGCGCTGCTCGCAACCAGCTTCTATGTCGTGCAGCGCACCTGCCGTACGCAGCTGGCGCTGCCCGGAATGGCCCGCTTCGTGTTCTGGGGTTACCAGCTGTTCATCGTGCTGGCGGCAACCGGTTACCTCCTCGGTGTCACCCAGTCGAAGGAATATGCCGAACCTGAATGGTATGTCGATCTGTGGCTGACGATTGTCTGGGTTTGCTATCTGCTTGTCTTCGTCGCAACGATCCTGCGCCGCAACGAACCGCATATCTACGTCGCCAACTGGTTCTACCTCGCTTTCATCGTGACCATCGCCATGCTGCATGTGGTCAACAATCTCGCCATGCCGGTGAGCCTCTTGGGTTCGCGCAGCTATTCCGCCTTTGCAGGGGTGCAGGATGCGCTGACGCAGTGGTGGTACGGGCACAATGCGGTCGGGTTCTTCCTCACCGCGGGTTTCCTGGCGATGATGTATTACTTCGTTCCCAAGCAGGCCAACCGCCCGGTCTATTCCTACCGCCTGTCGATCATCCACTTCTGGTCGCTGATCTTCCTCTACATCTGGGCGGGTCCGCACCACCTTCACTACACCGCGCTGCCCGACTGGGCGCAGACGCTGGGCATGGTCTTCTCGATCATGCTGTGGATGCCCAGCTGGGGCGGGATGATCAACGGCCTGATGACGCTCAACGGCGCATGGGACAAGGTCCGCACCGACCCGATCATCCGTATGATGGTCATGGCGCTCGCCTTCTACGGGATGAGCACTTTCGAAGGTCCGATGCTGTCGATCAAGGCGGTCAACAGCCTGTCGCACTATACCGACTGGACCATCGGCCACGTCCACTCCGGCGCGCTGGGTTGGAACGGCATGATCACCTTTGCCTGTGTCTATTACCTCGTGCCCAAGCTCTGGAAGAAAGAGCGTCTGTATTCGCTGCGGATGATCAACTGGCACTTCTGGCTCGCGACGCTCGGCATCGTTTTCTACGCCGCCAGCATGTGGGTTGCCGGTGTGACGCAGGGCCTGATGTGGCGTGAATACGGTTCCGACGGGTTCCTCGTGAACAGCTTCATCGACACGGTCGAAGCGCTTCACCCGATGTATGTCATGCGTGCCGCAGGCGGGCTGATGTACCTCTCCGGCGCGATCATCATGGCCTACAACATCTGGATGACCATCGCCGGTCACCAGCGTGTCGAAAAGCCGATGGCCGACACGAATTACGACGAAGCGGCCGACCGGCCCGTCGTCGCCAACCCCCAAGCCGAACCTGCGGAATAAGGAGCCCCACCGATGAGCAATACCTCACCCGATCAGGGCGCATTCGAGGGCCACAAACGGCTTGAGAAGAACGTCACCCTGCTTGCCGCGGTCACTCTGGTCACCGTCGCAATCGGCGGGATCGTAGAGATCGCCCCGTTGTTCTGGATCGACAACACGATCGAGCAGGTCGACGGGATGCGTCCCTACACCCCGCTCGAACAGGCAGGCCGCGACATCTACATCCGCGAAGGCTGCTACACCTGTCACAGCCAGATGATCCGTCCGTTCCGTGACGAGGTTGAACGCTACGGCCACTATTCGCTGGCGGCGGAAAGCATGTTCGACCACCCCTTCCAGTGGGGTTCGAAACGTACCGGGCCGGACCTCGCACGTGTCGGCGGTCGCTATTCGGATGAATGGCACGTCCAGCACCTTAACGAGCCGACGAGCGTCGTGCCG
The DNA here is from genome assembly GCA_038130205.1 of Erythrobacteraceae bacterium. GTDB lineage: Bacteria > Pseudomonadota > Alphaproteobacteria > Sphingomonadales > Sphingomonadaceae > Erythrobacter. Next base: position 18,953 of record JAYPMZ010000013.1, read on the forward strand.
CAGAGCATCATGCCGAGCTATTCCTTCCTCGGCAAAAACAGCCTGAAAGTGTCGGATATTTCGGCCAACCTCACCGCACTCCAGCGGGTCGGCGTGCCTTACAGCGCGATCGATATCGAGATGGCCGAGAACGATCTGTGGGCGCAAGCCGATCCCGACATGGATGCAGGCGACCTCGCCGAACGCTATCCCAAGGCGCAGATCCGCGACTTCGACGGCGACCCTACCCGCGTCACCGAACTCGATGCGCTGATCGCCTATCTCCAGATGCTCGGAACGCTGGTGGACGTCGATAGCGCCGCCGCGCAGGCCGAACTGGCAGAGGAGCGCGGTCGATGAGCTTTTACGAAATCTTCCGCCACCTTGCCGACAGTTACGGGCTGCTCGTGATTTTCGGCCTCTATCTCACGCTGTGCGGTTGGCACTTCCTGCCGCAGTCGCGCGACTCTGTTGAGCGCGCCAAGCTCTCGATTTTCAAGGATGACGATCATGGCTGACAAAAACCACGATGGCCCGCGCATTGACGAGGCAACCGGAACCGAATTTGTCGGCCACGAATGGGACGGCATCGAGGAGCTCAACACCCCCCTGCCGCGCTGGTGGCTGTGGACCTTTTACGCCAGCATCGCGTGGGCGCTGGTCTATGTGATCCTTTACCCCGCATGGCCGATGGTGAGTCAGGCGACCGAGGGCTATTTCGGCTGGAGCAGCCGCGCGCAGCTGGCCGAGAAGATGTCGGCAGCCGACATGGCGCGTCGCAGCACATACGAACAAATTGCGGCGACCGACATCACCAAGCTGTCGGCTGATCCCGAACTGCTGAGCCAGGCGATTTCGGGCGGCGCGGCCGCGTTCAAGCAGCATTGCGTCCAGTGCCACGGCGCGGGTGCGGCGGGCTTTGAACAATATGGCTACCCCAACCTCAATGACGACGACTGGCTTTGGGGCGGCTCGCTGACCGATATCGAACGCACGCTGACCCACGGCATCCGCTGGGAAGGTTCTGACGAGACCCGCACCAGCCTGATGCCTGCCTTTGCCGGCATGTTCGATGATGCGCAGCTGGGCGCGCTGGTGGGCCATGTTCGCTCGCTGAGCGGTCAGGGTGAAACCAGCGCAGTCGGCGCACAGTTGTTCGCCGACAATTGCGTGGCCTGTCACGGCCCCGCCGGTGCTGGCGATCGCAACTTCGGCGCGCCTGCCCTCAACGATGCCATCTGGCTCTACGGCAATAGCGAAGCCAGCGTGCGCCAGCAGATCCTGAACCCGCGTCACGGTGTAATGCCGGGCTGGAGCGACAAGCTCGACCCCGTCACCATCCGCATGCTGGCAGCCTACATCCACTCGCGCGGTGGCGGCGAAGCAGAAGCCGCCCCTGCCCCAGAGGAAGCTGCAGACTCTGCAGAGGACGTGGCCGCAGTGCCGGAGGTCGGAGACAATGGCCGGATCTGATCTCCAGGCCCCCCCGCAAGGCGACAAGCCGGGCGACAAGCGGGATTGGGGCGCGGCGCTTGGGGCGCACGACCCCGATCCGATTGCGGCGGCGCGGCCTGCGGGCGCGCCGCCCCGGCAAAAGCTGTATGAAAAGCGCAAGGCGGTCCACAACAAGCGGATCGACGGACCGTTCCGGCGCTTTAAATGGCTGATCATGCTGGTCACGCTCGGCATCTATTACGTGACCCCGTGGATTCGCTGGGATCGCGGCCCCTACACTCCCGATCAGGCGGTGCTGATCGACCTCGCCAACCGCCGCTTCTACATGTTCGATATCGAGATCTGGCCGCACGAATTCTACTTCGTGGCTGGCATGCTGATCATGGCGGGGATCGGTCTGTTCCTCGTGACAAGCGCGGTTGGCCGTGCGTGGTGCGGCTATGCCTGCCCGCAGACCGTCTGGACCGACGTGTTCCAGCACATTGACCGCTTTTTCGATGGTGATCGCAACGCGCGTATCCGGCTCGACAAGGCTCCGTGGGGCGTAAAAAAGACCGCGCGCAGGCTCGGCAAATGGGCGGTTTACCTCCTGATCGCCTTTTGGACCGGCGGCGCATGGATCATGTATTTCGCCGACGCGCCCACGCTTGTTTACGAATTCTGGCGCGGCGAGGCAGCTCCGGTTGCCTATGCGACCGTTGCCATCCTCACCGGCACGACCTTCTGGCTCGGCGGTTTCATGCGCGAACAGGTTTGCATCTACATGTGCCCATGGCCGCGCATCCAGACCGCGATGATCGACGAAAAAAGCCTGATCGTCACTTATAAGGACTGGCGCGGCGAGCAGCGCGGCAGTCTCAAGAAAGCAGCCAAGGACCCCGAAAAATACGGCGATTGCGTGGACTGCCTGCAATGCGTTGCGGTCTGCCCCACCGGCGTCGATATCCGCGAAGGCCAGCAGATCGGCTGCATCACCTGCGGGCTGTGCATCGACGCCTGCGACCGCGTGATGAAGGATGTCGGACGCACGCGCGGCCTGATCGACTATGCGACGATGGAGCAGTGCGAGGCCGAGGCCAAGGGCGCTGCGCCAGTGCCGGCGTGGAAGACGCTGATGCACCCGCGTACCTTCATCTATTTCGGTATCTGGGGCGCGATTGGCGTGGCGATGCTGTTCGCTCTCGGCACGCGCAGCCACACTGATCTCACCGTTTCCCCCGACCGCAATCCGCCTTACATGCTGATGAAGGACGGCTCGGTCCGCAACGCGTACACGCTGCGCCTTCGCAATATGGAAGCGCGCCCGCGTGACATGGAAATTGCGCTTGTCGGCATGCCCGAAAGCGCGGTCATGTGGACCGACCGAATGGCTCGCGAGGACGCGGCTCAAAGCCTGACCGTGACCGTGCCTGCCGACGAAACCCGCGTCGTTCGCGCCTATGTTGTTGTCCCTGCCGGCACCGATGTCGACGGCTTTACCTTCCAGGTGACCTCTCTCGACGAACAGGGCGAACAGGACAGCGAAGAAACCACCTTTACCGGACCCGGAGACGAATAATGGCAAGCAAGCCCCAAGCCCGCTTTACCGGCAAGCACATGGCCGCTGTCCTCGTCACCGGCTTCGGCATTGTCGCGGCGGTGAACTTCACCATGGCCTATTACGCCACGGGCGGATTTCACGGCGTTGTGGTCGAAAACTCCTATGTCGCCAGCCAGAAATTCAACGGCTGGCTGGAAGAAGCAGAGGCGGAACGGGCGCTCGGCTGGGAGGCCAAGGCCAAGCGCGAGGCCAATGGCCGCATCATCCTCTCGACCGATGGCGTTCCCGAAGGCGCGACGATCACCGCCGCCTTGCGCCGCCCGCTCGGAGCGCACGAGTTCACCGACCTCACTTTTGCTCCGTCCGGCAGCGGTCAATACCGCTCCAACGAAACAGTCGATCATGGCCGCTGGACCATGCGCCTGCATATCGAGGCAGATGGCCACAAGTGGGCCGAGGAAAGCGAGCTCTAGGTGAACATCGCCGCCGCCCCCCTTCCCGCCGCACAAAGCGGCACGGTAACGGCAAGCACGCGCTTCACCGTGCCCGGCATGCGCTGCGCGGGATGCATTGCGAAGATCGAACGCGAACTTCCCAAGGCGGACGGCGTGATCGCCGCGCGGGTCAATTTCTCCTCCAAGCGCGTGGCGATCGAACATGATCCCTCGCTCGCCGAAGAAGCGATGACCGAGGCGCTGCTGCACCTCGGTTTCGAATCCCAGCCCATCGACGAAAACCCGCTCGGCGACGAGGCCGGCGACCGGAAGATCCTGACCCGTGCGCTCGGCGTGGCGGGATTTGGCATGATGAACATCATGCTGCTCTCTGTCAGCATTTGGGCCGGAGCCGAAGGCGCGACCCGCGAGTTGTTCCACTGGCTCAGCGCGCTCATCGCCCTGCCAGTCATCGCCTATTCGGGCCGCCCTTTCTTTGCCTCGGCATGGATGGCGCTCAAATACCACCGCACCAATATGGACGTGCCGATTTCTATCGGCGTTTTGCTGGCAACGGGCCTCAGCCTATACGAGGTGCTCGCAGGCGGCGGCCATGCCTATTTCGAGAGCGCGGTGATGCTGCTGTTCTTCCTGCTCGCAGGCCGCGCGCTCGATGCGGAAATGCGCAGTCGGACACGTGCGGGCATCGGGGCCTTGCTCGGCCGAATGGGCAAAAGCGCCTCAGTGATCGGCCCCGACGGATCAATCGGCCGCGTGGCCGCCCGCGACCTCGGACCCGGCATGCTGGTGCTCGTCGCGGCAGGCGAAGCTCTGGCAGCCGACGGCGAAGTCGAAGAAGGCAGCAGCGCGCTCGACAATGCGATGCTGACCGGCGAGAGCACGCCCGACAGCATCGGTCCGGGCAGCAGTGTGCATGCCGGTGCGATCAACCTCGGTTCGCCTTTCCGCATGCGCCTGACGCGCACCGCAGACGACACTGCCCTGGCGGAAATTGCGCGGCTGATGGACGAAGCGGGGCAGTCGCGCTCCACCTATGTCCGCATCGCCGACCGCGCCTCACGCCTCTATGCGCCGCTGGTGCACAGCCTTTCCGCGCTCGCCTTTGTCGGCTGGATGATCGCAGGCGCGGGCTGGCATCAATCGCTGGTGATCGCGATTGCGGTGCTGATCATCACCTGCCCCTGCGCCATGGGACTTGCCGTGCCCACCGCGCAGGTCGTGGCCTCGGGAGCATTGCTCAAGCGCGGCCTGCTGGTGAAGGACGGCAGCGCGCTTGAACGGTTGGCCGAAGTCGATGTGGCACTGTTTGACAAGACCGGCACGCTGACGCTGGGTGAACCGCGTCCCGACATTTCAGCGCTCGACCCTGAAGCCCGCAGCGTTGCGCTCGGCCTTGCCCAATCGAGCCGCCACCCGCTCAGCCGCGGACTGGCCGAAGCCTTGCGCGCAGCGGAGGTGGAACCGGCGGAAATCATCTACATCACCGAAGAAAGCGGAACCGGATTGTCGGGCGAATGGCACGGGCTTCCGGTTGCGCTCGAGCGCCCCGAAAGCACCGCTGCAGACCTCGCCACCCGCTTGCGTATCGGGGAGCATGTCACCACGCTTCACTTCGCAGACCCGCTGCGCCCCGATGCAGAAGACGCGCTGACTTTGCTCGGCGAGGCAGGGTTCGAGGCGAGCGTCATGTCGGGCGACCGCGATGAGCCGGTGCAGGCAGTTGCAGACCGGCTCGGTCTCAAAGCCACTGCGCAGGCCAGCCCGCAGGACAAGCTCGCGGTGCTTGAGGCGCTGCGCGATGCGGGGCGCAAACCGCTGATGGTGGGCGACGGGCTCAACGACGGGCCTGCACTTGCGGCAGCGCATGCCTCGATCGCACCGGGAACCGCCAGTGATGCGAGCCAGCAGGCCGCCGATGCGGTGTTCATTGGCGAGCGCCTGATGCCGGTTGCGCTCGCGGTGCGGGTTGCGCGGCGCACAATGCAGATCGTCCGGCAGAACTTCGGCTTTGCCATCGCGTACAACGCGCTTGCCGTGCCGCTGGCGCTGTTCGGCTTCGTCACCCCGCTGATCGCCGCGATTGCGATGTCGCTGAGCAGTCTGGTGGTCGTCGCCAATTCACTGCGTCTGGCAGGGAGCGCAAAATGACCGGCCTTGTTTTCCTTATCCCAATTGCCCTGCTGATGGGGCTTGCGGGCCTTGCGGCCTTCTTTTGGGCGATGCATTCGGGACAATTCGACGACATGGACGGCGCCGCGCAGCGCATCCTGATCGATGAGGAAGAAGAAAAGCCATGAAGCTTCTCGCCGCGCTCGCGCTGGTCCCCATCGCGCTTGGTCCCCTGCCGCAGGCCGAGCGTGTGCTCACCATCGGGCTGTGCCTCGGCGGGGAGATCACCATTCCGCTGGGCGATGACGACAGCGATCCGCAGCGCAATTGTCACCCGCAGGGCTGCCACGCGGGCGCTTGCCGCGAGAAAACGAAGCGATCGAAGGCGTGACTTGATTTCGATCAAGGACCCGCGGCGTTCGCGCTTCTAGTCCACTCGCATGTGGCCATATCATCCCGACCTGCTCGCCAAGCCCGTTCCGCGCTATACGAGCTATCCCACCGCTGCCGATTTCGGCGCAATCCCCAACACCGCGCTGCGCGAGCAGATCGAGCAGGCTTCGGGCGATATCTCGCTCTATTTGCACATCCCGTTCTGCGAGAAAATCTGCTTCTATTGCGGCTGCAACACGGGCGCGGCGAGCCGCCGCCAGCGGGTCGAGAGCTAT